>NZ_JBFRJF010000031.1:0-95927 GCF_041468745.1 Vibrio sp. 10N.286.52.F8 | reverse complement strand
TGTTGCTGTTGCTGTTGCTTCTGAGCCTGTTCGACAATCTCTAGGTTCTTCTTCGCATAAGCATGTTCAGGGTTGCTTTCAAGAATACGTTGATACTCTTGGATCGCTTGGTCGTACTTACCTTGTTGGGCTTGAGCGTTAGCAAGGTTGTAGCGAGCATCTTCACTAGAAAGCTCTTGCAGCGTCTGCTCTGCGGCTTCGAAATCACCGGCTTTGTATTGAGCAATGCCTTTCCACTCTTGTTGGGTGAACTGTTCAGCAGCTTGTTGGAAGTCCTCGTCCTGATACAGCTGATAGCCTACTTGATCATTGGTTTTCCACGGGTTCGCAAACGCAGTATTTGGTTGGCTAAAAGAGATAACTCCAGCTAAGGTACACCAAATAACCCCTTTCCTGAATAATCCAAGTGCCGGAAGTAATAGCAAAGGCAGTAACCAGAAACCGTTGTTCACTCTGGTGTTGAGTGAGTTCTTGGTCTTGGTTACTTCCGATGTTGTTGCAACGCGGTCGAGGTAGCTCGCGATGTGTTCAACATCTGAGTTATCAAATTGAACTTCAGTGAACGTGCCACCATAGCTGCGTGTAAGCTCGCGCATGTTCTTCAAGTTGGTTCTTGCCACCACGGTTTGTCCTGAGTCGCTTTGCAGCATCGACCCCGTAGGTAACGAGATTGGCGCACCGTTTTCACTCCCTACAGCTAGAATCGACAATGTCCAATCGTTGCCAGAGAGTAGGGAGTCGATCTGCTTCTTCTCTTGGTCATCGATGTCATCAGCAATCAATACCAAATCACCTTGGTAGATCTTCGCGCGAGTCATCATATCAATCGCAAGCTTAACGGCTGATGCGGCATCACCACCTTGATAAGGCATGATATCTGGCGATAGGTTAGGCACTAGGTTTTTGATGGTGTTGATGTCTGACGTTAGCGGGCTAATGGTGTAAGCATCCCCAGCATACGCCACCATGCCTGTTAGCCCTTCTTTCCACAATGAAAGCAGATCCAGAGCCTTGTATCGCGCTTGAGTTAAGCGATTCGGCTTAATGTCGGTGGCATACATAGACATCGACATATCCATGATCACAACTCGTGCCTGCGTTTTTTCAAAGCTCGGCTGTTCGTTTTTCTCGAAGCTTGGTCCAGCTAATGCAATAACGCCGACCAGCCACCAAATTCCGAAGTAAGTACTGCGATTTTTCGATGGCTTACTCGATTCTGGTGCCAAGTATCGCGCGATGTGTGACGCGAGTAATCCTTGCTTAGATTGTGTCTTGCTCAGCCACCAAATAGCGGGCAGCACGACAAGCGCCAAGAACCAATATGGGTAGATAAAAGTAAAGTTAGACATTGTTTCTCCTAATGGCTAACAGCATAAATGCGAAGAACATTGCCGCCGACAGTGGCCATACAAACCACTCTTGTTGCGGTCGCCAGATCTTAGTGGCGTTCGTCACGGGCTCTAACTGGTTAATGGTGTCGTAAATCGTCGCTAACTCTTTGCTGTCACGCGCTCGGAAGTACTGACCGCCGGTGCGTTTGGCAATTTCTATTAGTGTACGTTCATCCAAGTCTTGAGCAGTATTGACTTTGCGCGTCATGAAGAACTCTTTGACCATCATCTCGCCTGCACCGACACCCACGGTGTAAATCGTCGCGTCGTATTTCTTTGCAATATCCGCCGCTTCTAATGGGTCTAATACCCCGGCGGTATTACTGCCGTCGCTGAGTAGAATCATTACACGTTGGGGCGCATCGCTATCGACAAAGGTTTTGGTGGCAAGACCAATACCATCACCAATCGCTGTTTGAGTACCAATCAGCTTTAACACCGCTTGATTGAGCTGTTGTGAAAGCGTATCTCTATCTAGCGTAAGCGGGGTCTGCAAGTAGGCGTGATCAGCAAATAACACCAGTCCAACTCGGTCGCCTTTTCGTCGCTCAATAAAGTCACTCAATACGCGTTTCACCGCCGACAAGCGGTCGATGTATTCGCCATTGAACTGCATGTCTTCTTGGCTCATCGAATAGGAGAGGTCGACAACTAACATTAAATCACGATGTTTCGGCTGAAACTCCACCGGTTCGCCATACCATACAGGGCGTGCGCTCGCCGTAACCAGCAGAAGCCAGATAATCACGGACAACGCCTTTGGTAAGCGACTGCTCGGTGTTTTGGTATTGCTGTCTTCTGGCAGAAATGGAAGCCTTAGGGCATTGCTCGATTCTGACTTTGGTGAGAACAAGTAAACGAGCAACGGCAGTGGCGCGATGAAGAACATCCACCACCAAACGAACTCGATGTTTAGCAAGTCCCTGCTTAGAAACATAGTGCTTAGAAAATCACTCATAACGACCTCGCTTTGGAGGAAGTGCTTTGCGAAGCCAAGTTTCGCAATCATTAACCAATTGCTGTTGAGCCTTTTTCTGTTCGTCGTTCATAAGGGCTACATCTTGATAGAGCGCTTGTTGCCACTGGGATTGTTTTGCTACAAATAACGGCTTCGCCAATTGCGCATCTAAGAACTTCAACCAATCATCACCAGACAAACCTGCAATTTTTTCACGAGGGAAATAGCTCAGTGCTGCTTGACGAACGATGTCTTGAGCTTTGCTCGGAGACAAGCCATCTTGGGACTGACTATTACTAAAGTAAGACAGCGCTTCTTGTTTCGCCTGTTGATTGTTTTTTCTACGTTTTAGAATGAAAAACACCAAGGCAATCAGGAAAATGGCTGTGATAATGACTGCCCACCAACCCCACGCCAAAGGCCACCAAGTCGGGGCGTCTGGCGCAATCACCGGACTTAAATCTAAGGGCTGTTTCATGACTGAGCTCCTGATAATTGGCTCATTAGCGATTGCGCACAAGACAATGAACTGTATGGGATCGCCAGAGAAAGGCTCATTTGCATAAGCTGTTGTTGCTTCTGATCAAATGCGTGACTGAGCTTTTCCTTTTCCTTGCTTGATGAAAAGTTAAACCATTGGGTTTTATTGCCGTCGGTGATCTGTTTTGAACCTTTGAAAGCAGTGACACCTTGCTCTAATGGATCGTAAAAATGCACCAAGCGAACCCGATTATGTCGACGTATTTGATTGATCAGTGAGTAATTACTTTCGTTATAACGGACGAAATCACTGAGCATAATGATATCGCTTCCTTTCGGGCAAAGCTGGTGGAGAGACTTCAGCCCATGCTCTAAGGTTGTGTCGTTGTGATTGTCTTGGTTGGTCAGCGCTGCGTTATTGATTTCTATGACTTTTTGTAAAATCCGCAGCGGAGCGTGGTTGCTAGCACTGGGTTTAATCTCAATGATCTCTTGGCCAGTATCTATCACTGCGCCAATACGGTCTTTTTGAGCGACGGTTAACCAGCAAAGTTGGCTGGCAAAGTGCGCGAGTTGAACCGATTTAAGCAACAAGGTTGACCCGAAAATCATACTGCTCGACAGATCTAAGAACAAAATCACAGGCTGTTCTCTTTCTTCAGAAAACAGTTTGGTGTGCGCCTTGCCTGTTCTCGCCGTGACGCGCCAATCAATGCTGCGGATATCGTCACCCGCCTGATATTGACGAACCTCAGAGAAATTCATGCCGCGACCTTTACGATTGCTCTCGTGTTGCCCGTTTAGTTGCGACCACAGGCTCTTGGCTGGAGGCAACCAGCGAACAGACTGCGCTTTGTATTGCAGCAGTTCGTCTAGATTTAACGTGACACCGTCACTATGGTTGGGTAATTGATTATTCATGCGCGTATCCCTATGCGCTACCAACCAATGAAATAAGGTGTGCGATCACTTGGTTTGCGGTGACACCTTCAGCTTGTGCGTGGTAGCTGCGCAGTAGACGGTGGCGTAACACAGGGAATGCCATCGCTTGAACGTCTTGTGGCGTGACGTAATCTCGTCCTGCAAGCCAAGCGTGAGCGCGGGCACAACGGTCTAACGCAATGGTTGCACGCGGGCTGACACCCATGTCTAACCATTGATCAAGTTGGTCACTGTATTGCTTAGGTTGGCGAGTCGCCATAACCAGTCTGATGATGTACTGCTCAATGGTGTCTGCCATGTGAATGTTGAGCACTTCTTGGCGCGCTTCAAAGATCGTTTGCTGAGATATCTGTTGTGGCTGAGCTGATTCGTTACCTTGAGCCTCACCACGGTTGAGTCGTAAGATCTCAAGCTCGCTTTCCATATCTGGGTATTCAACCTCTAGGTGAAGCAAGAATCGGTCTAACTGAGCTTCCGGTAGCGGGTAAGTCCCTTCTTGTTCAATTGGGTTCTGTGTTGCCATTACCAAAAATAGCTCAGGCAGCGCATAGGTTTTTCGACCGGCAGTTACTTGTTTTTCTGCCATCGCTTCCAGCATTGCCGCTTGAACTTTCGCCGGAGCACGGTTGATCTCATCCGCTAGAATCAATGAGTTGAAAATCGGGCCTGATTGGAAAGTGAACTCCCCAGTCTCAGGGCGAAAAATGTCGGTACCCGTCAAATCAGCTGGCAACAGATCGGGAGTGAATTGAATACGGTGGAAGTCACCCTCAACACAGTCAGCCAATGATTTTACTGCGCGAGTTTTTGCTAAGCCGGGAGGTCCTTCAACGAGGATATGACCATCTGCTAAAAGGGCGATCATCAGTTGCTTAACGAGCTCTTTTTGACCAATGATTTGAGACTCTAGATAGTTTTGAAGGACTTCGAAATTTGTTTTGTGCATTTTGGACTCTCTGGGTATCCATTTGATTTTTATTTTGAGTATTGGTCACTGATTTCGAGGAAAAAGTTCCAGTACATTTGCGTAATTTATTTTTTCAAAATTGGAAATATTTACAAGTGGTTAGCTAAAAAAATCGTTAGGTTGTGATTATTACTATATCAATTGGTTTTTATATACAAAAGCTCGGCGGTGGGGAGTGGTTTGAGTTCGGTTGAGTCTCAGGGGGTGAGAACTAAAATTGACTCTCGACAATGCGGTATTTGCTTAGTTAATTCATGCTCAAGGTGAATATTTCTAATTGTTACATCATATTTGCAGTTTTTTGAGAAGAAAGTCTCTAGTTTTATTGGTTGTGGCCGATACATCACTCAGATTGTGCATTGCTTGTTGGAGTGCACTAAAAAAGTCCTGTTCAGGGTATACCAATAACGAGCGATTCTTTTTAAAGGTCCAAATATGTTTAAAACTAACTCTCTGAGTATCAAGCAAAAAGTTGTACTTGGAATTACCTTTGCGGTTCTTGCATCGACAGTGATTGTCGGCGCAATGGCACAACAACAAGCAAGAGATGTATTAAGTCATCGATTGATCGATATTGAACTTCCAGGAATGCTAGAGCGAATCAATGGTGAAATTGACCGAGAAGTCTCTCAGCTATTACTAGCGGCGGAGCAAATTGCTTCAAATGAATTTATTTCTGATGCTATCGAATCGACCGATCGCGATCCCGCACTAGAAAATAAACTGGTGAAACAGCTGAACAATGTTCGTAACCAGTATCAGTTGAACGATGCCTCAGTGGCGAACCGTCAAACTGCTTACTACTGGAACCAAAATGGCTTCCTACGTCAGTTAAACCAACAGCAAGATGGTTGGTTCTTTGGCTTTACGCAATCTGGACAGCCGACCATGGTGAGCATGTTCCAAGAAGCCAATGGCGAAGTGAAGATGTTTGCTAACTACCAACAGCCTTCTGGTTTGGCGATGTCTGGTCTATCAAAGTCGATGGATGACATGGTTAACCTGCTGAACGGTTTCAAGATTGAAAATACCGGTTTTGTCTTCTTAACCGATAGCCAAGGTGATGTTCAAATTCATCGCGAGCGTTCTCGCAGTGACTCTTCACTTCAACAACTTTACGGTCCTCAAGCAAGCCAACTACTGAACAAGTCGGGCTTCAACCTGATTACTACAGAAAGCCAAGGCCAAGAGCTGTTCGTGGCGAGCTTGTATGTGTCTTCAATGGACTGGTTCGTTATTGGTGTGGTACCAACCGGTGAAGTGTTTGCTGAGCTTGATGCGACTGCGCAGAAGATGCTGATCATGACTGCGGTTGTGGCGTTAGTGTTTATCCTAATGGGCGTAGTTCTGGCGAACAGCATTACTCAACCGATCAAGCTTTTGGCTAAGCGTTTCGGCGACTTAGGTGAAGGCGACGGTGACCTTGCACAGCGTATCGAAGTGAAAGGCAACGATGAAATTGCACAGCTTTCAAAAGGCTTCAACGGATTCATTGAAAAGATTCACGAGTCGATGAAAGAGGTGTGTTCGACAAGCCAAGCGCTTCAAGTGGCTGCAGAGAGTGTTTCGAATAAAGCTCACATCACCCACGACAACAGCCAAGAACAGCGCGACCAAACCCTTCAAGTCGTAGCTGCCATTAACCAAATGGGTATGACCATCAGTGAGATTGCATCGAACGCGGCAACCGCAGCAGAAACGGCAACTCAAGCTTCAGGCAATACGGAAGTAGGCCGCTCTGTGGTGAACAAAGCAAAAGACGCGATCAGCCGTTTGGCGCAAGATATTGAAAGCACAGGTCAGGTAGTAGAGCAACTGGCTTCTACAACTCAAGACATCGGTTCTATTCTGGGTGTTATTCGTGATATTTCAGAGCAAACTAACTTACTCGCATTGAACGCTGCAATTGAAGCCGCCCGTGCTGGTGAGCAAGGTCGTGGTTTTGCGGTTGTAGCGGATGAAGTACGTAACCTAGCAAGCCGTACCGCAGATTCAACGGAAGAGATTCAAAAGATGATCAACCAACTGCAAAGCGATGCTAAAGATGCGGTAACGGCAATGAGTGCGGGTAAGGTGATTACCCTTGAAGGTGTATCGGCTTCGGATGAAGCGGTAGACGTGCTGAGTGGCATTTCAGACCGTATCGTTGATATCACAGACCGTAACACTCAAGTGGCAACGGCAACGGAAGAGCAATCAACCGTAGTTCACACCATCAACCAGAACATTGAAGAGATTAACGCAATCAACGAAGTGACAACGGGCACGGCTGAGCAACTTGCTGAAGCGAGCCAAGAGCTTCGTGATCTATCGTCTCGTCTAGATAAGATGGTTGGTTCATTTAAGCTTTAATCCCTTTAAGCTGTAGCATGGCTTACAAAGATACATAAACTAAGAGCTGGATTCATTTAATCGTGAATTCAGCTCTTTTTATTTACGTGCTTGTTTTCTTCTAACTGACGTTCGCTTGATCTGGTTTCGGGCTTTGCACTCAATCGCCCTAGCATCATAGGGCGTAAATGAGTAAAATCTCGTTAGGTTTAATATTTAGGTAAGTATCATGAGCGATTTTGAAAAAGAACTAGAGCAGATGACTCAAGAGATGGGCGATGAGCCTGAGGTGAAACTGCCATCACTTGAAGAGCAAAAAGCAATTGTTGCTGAGTTCAAGCGACTAGAGGCGGAAGGCAAACTGACTCCTGAAGTGTTAGAGAAGCATTTTGGCCAGTTCAACAAACAGAATGATACGCCAATTCACTAAGTTGATTTAGACAGGTTTCATGTCTGAAAGAAGTGATATTAGCGGTTGGGTTCATAGCCTAACTAACAGATAAAGGTCTAGCGCTTGCTAGACCTTTTTTATTGCCGCTAGCGAAAGACCGAGTGGCTGACTCATGAACTATTCAATGTAAGTGAAACTCGTATCCAACACATAAAAATATCCAGCACATAAAAAATCCCCCTTACTGAGTAAGAGGGATTCGATATGGGCAAGTTATATCCTAAAAGGCTAAGCGATTAGTCTGTGCCGTATTCTTTGTACAAACGACGACATGCGCGGCCATCGCTGTGGAACAGGTGACAACGGTGCGCTGGAATACCAATCGCCAACTTGTCACCTGATTCGATTTTCAACGTGTCTGGCTGACGATAGATAACATCAGCATCGGCACTTTCAAGGTTTAGGTAAACCTGAGTTTCGTTACCTAGTTTCTCTACCATCATCACGTCAGCTTCAATCGTCGCGTCACCTGATTCAGCAGACATCAAGTGTTCAGGGCGAATACCCAGAGACATACGATCACCAGCATTAACCGTCGTCCCGTCAACAGGAATCCAGAAAGTCATGCCATTAGAAAGTTGTACCAATACGCGTTCTGCTTCAGCTTGTTCAATGTGTACCGACATGAAGTTCATCTTCGGTGAGCCAATAAAGCCAGCAACGAAACGGTTTTGAGGGTAGTGGTAAAGGTCAAGCGGCTTACCGACTTGAGATACATAACCACCATCCAGAACAACGATCTTATCCGCCATTGTCATCGCTTCCACTTGGTCGTGGGTAACGTAGATCATGGTACAACCCAGTTGACGCTGTAGCTTGGTGATTTGCGAACGCATTTGAACACGTAGCGCGGCATCTAGGTTTGATAAAGGCTCATCAAGTAGGAATACGTTTGGTTGAGAAACCAGAGTACGACCAATCGCAACACGTTGACGTTGACCACCAGAAAGCGCTTTAGGTTGGCGCTCAAGAAGGTGACCAAGCTGAAGGATTTCTGCAGCATGTTCAACGCGTTTGTCGATCTCAGCTTTATTTGCGTTTGCTAGCTTAAGACCGAAAGACATGTTGTCGTATAGGTTAAGGTGAGGGTAAAGCGCATAAGACTGGAATACCATACCTACGCCACGCTTTGACGGTTCAACGTCATTCATGCGTTGGTCGCCAATGTACAAATCACCAGACGTAATGTCTTCTAGACCTGCGATACAACGTAATAGCGTCGATTTACCACAACCTGATGGTCCAACGAATACTACGAATTCACCTTCGTTGATGTCTAAGGTTACGTCCTTAGAAATCTGTACATCACCATATGATTTATAAACGTTTTTTAACGTGACACTCGCCATCTAGCTTGTCCTCGATCGATCAAATTTTAAGTTTTACTGCTTATCATTATAAGAAATTTTTGGGTCAGCAGTAACTGTAGGAATTGGTAAGTATTGAGTGAGTAAGAAAAAAGTGGGTGAGACTTGGCTTCTTTAACCAAGCCCACCCGTCATAGCCAAACTGATGCCCATTTCCCCCACATCCAGCTAAACCTCCCCCGTGATTCAATCACAGATTTAGCTCGATGCTAATATAAGACACCAGCGGGCAGTGAAGCCAACTAAATGAATAATGCGTCAACGCATAACACTTGCCGGTAAAGGGTTCTTACTATCCACTCTTGGATGAATGCAGTTTCGGTGAATTGGCGTAAGGGTACATCCTCCTAATGGAAAATTAACTAGGGGGAGTAGGAGGGGAGGAGTAGATAAATGGGGTTATTAATAATTGGCGATCCAGTTCAAATAAATCCACCGCGTAACGGTGATGTTGATCACGATGAGTATACGTTTTGTGATTGCAGTCTCTAATCTGACCGGATGGCGATCACGAATTTAAGCCATAATAGCTAGGGCGTAGTGGCTAGGATGATGAGCTAGGGTCTGTTTTCTCAGATCATAACCTCCGAAAACTGGCTCGTCTTGGTAGATGTGCCCTACGTATAAATATAAAAAGGATATTCACATGAAAAACGCTCTAAGCGCTGTAGCTCTAGGTACAATAGTTGCTCTGGGTTCTTTTGGTGCAAATGCTGCTATCGAAGAAGGACAACTAACAATCTGGGTAGGTGGTGACAAAGCTTATGAAGGCATGGCTGAAGTAGGTAAACGCTTCGAAGAAGATACTGGTGTTAAAGTAACCGTCGCTTTCCCTGACAAGCTAGAAGAGAAATTCCCTCAAGTAGCAGCAGCTGGCGATGGCCCAGACATGATCTTCTACGCACATGACCGTTTTGGCGGCTATGCAGAAGCGGGACTTCTTGTTGATATCAAACCTTCTAAAGAAACTAAAGAAGGTATCGTAGACTTCGCATGGGACGCTGTTTCATACGAAGGTAAAACAATCGCATACCCTGTTGCTGTTGAGTCAGTTTCGCTAATTTATAACAAAGCGCTTGTTCCTAACCCACCTAAGTCTTGGGAAGAAATCCCAGCACTTGATGCTGAACTTAAAAAAGACGGCAAGAAAGCGATCATGTGGCCTCTACGTGGCGGCGCTTACTTCACATGGCCTCTACTTGCAGCTGACGGCGGTTACGCATTCAAACAGACTGCAGAAGGTTACGACATTAAAGATGCGGGCGTAGCGACTGATGGTGTTCAGAAGTCTCTAGGTTTCATCGAGAAGATGGTACAAGACAAGGTTATCTCTGCAGACATGGATTACTCAGTTGCTGAGTCTGAATTTGTTGCGGGTAACGTTGCAATGACAATCAACGGCCCTTGGGGTTGGGAAAACATCAAGAAAGCTGGCGTAGATTACGGCGTAACAACACTACCTAAGTTCAACGGTAAAGCGTCTAAACCTTTCGTTGGTGTATGGGCGGGTGGTATCAGCACTGCGTCTCCAAACCGCGACCTAGCTGTTGAGTTCATGGAAAACTACCTACTAACAGATGAAGGTATGAAGAGCCTGAACGACGACAAGCCACTAGGCGCTGTTGCTCTTAACTCTTTCCAACGTCAACTAGACAGCGATACTCGTATTGCAGCAACAATGGACAACGCGATGAACGGTGAAATCATGCCTAACATCCCTCAGTTCACAACATTCTGGTACAGCATGGAAGAAGCGATCGGCAACGTAGTTGACGGCCGTCAATCAGTAGACCAAGCACTAAAAGCTGCTGAAGGTCGTATGGTTAAGTAACACCCAGGCACTACCTTTTAAGGAGAGGGTAACCTCTCCTTACTTTTCTATTTTTTATCTATATCGCTAGCAGGTTCCTCTATGCAGTCAGTTCAAGGTACAGATGCTATCCCAGCACCATCAAGCCTTCCAGGCAGTAAAAGCGTCTTCATTAAATGGGGGTTGCTTGGTAGCGTTGGCTTAATAAACGGCTACGCTACAATTCTAATGTATTCTCGCGGTGAGCTCGCTTTTGCGCTGCTTACAGTGATCTTAACGGCTTTGGCACTTTACATTTTTGGTAGTAAAAAAACTTACGCCCACCGTTATATTTACCCAGGTATTGCCGGAATGATCTTGTTCATTCTTTTCCCATTGGCATACACCGTAGGGCTTGCGTTTACTAACTACAGCGCGAAAAACCAACTTTCTCTAGAGCGTACTCAAACCGTTCTTTTAGACCGTTCTTTCCAAAGCGGTGAGAGCTACCCATTTACTTTGTACAAGACAGATGACGGTCACCAGATCGTTGTAAAAGATGGCGATCAACTGTTAGCGACTGACGTATTTTCTCTAGACAATATGACAGAAACAGAGATGGACCTATCTGTTATTGAGTCTGCGCAAGGTGAAAAAGAGAAGATCAAAGCGATCATTCAAAACCGAGCAGCAATCAGTGGTGTTGATTTCAATCTACCTGACGGTGGTGACATCCGCATGAGTGGCTTACGTAAGTTTGCTTCTGTTGCTCCGCTTTACACGCTACAAGACGATGAAGAAACGTTAATCAACAATGAAACGGGTGAAGTTCTCAAGCCAAATATGGATGTGGGTTTCTACCAGCCTGTTGATGCAAATGGTGAGTTTACGGGTAATACCATCTCTCCAGGTTTCGTGGTTAGCATTGGTACGCATAACTTTGAGCGTGTATGGAAAGATGACGGCATTAAAGAACCGTTTATCAGCATCTTTATTTGGACGGTTATCTTCTCGGTATGTACCGTAGCGTTCACGCTAGTTATCGGCCTTGTATTGGCTAACATCGTGCAATGGGAAGAGTTGAAAGGTCGTTCTATTTATCGTGTTCTACTGATTCTGCCTTACGCCGTACCCGCGTTTATCTCGATTCTTATCTTTAAGGGTCTATTCAACCAAAGCTTTGGTGAGATCAACATGGTGCTCGAGAATATCTTCGGCTTAAGCCCGAACTGGTTCTCAGACCCTATCTTAGCGAAAACCATGGTGTTGATGGTTAACACATGGCTAGGTTTCCCTTACATGATGATTCTATGTATGGGTCTGCTTAAAGCGATTCCTGATGATTTATACGAAGCGTCAGCAATCGATGGTGCGAACTTCCTTGATAACTTCAAGCGTATTACGTTCCCATTGATGATTAAACCGCTTACACCGCTATTGATTGCAGCGTTTGCCTTTAACTTCAACAACTTCGTAATGATTCAACTATTGACGAACGGTGGCCCGAACATGATTGGTACTTCTGAGCCAGCGGGTTACACAGACTTGCTTGTAAGCTACACGTACCGAATTGCATTCGAAGGCGGCGGCGGTCAAGACTTCGGTCTAGCAAGTGCTATCGCAACGCTTATCTTCCTATTGGTTGGTGCACTAGCGTTACTAAACCTTCGTTTCACTAAACTGTCTCAAGATTAAGGAGCACGACAATGGCTATGGTACAAGGTAAAGGCCTTAAATACCGAGTGTGGGCAACGCATGCAGTGTTGTGGTGCTTCTTGGCAATGATTATCTTCCCACTACTGATGATCATCGCGATCTCGTTCCGTGAAGGTAACTTCGCAACCGGTAGTTTGATTCCAGATAACCCATCATTGGAACACTGGAAGTTAGCATTGGGTATGTCAGTAACGAACGCAGATGGCTCGGTAACGTCACCTCCGTTCCCTGTGCTAACTTGGTTATGGAACTCAGTGAAGGTTGCAGGTATCACATCGATTCTGATTGTGACACTGTCTACGACATCGGCTTACGCGTTTGCTCGTATGCGCTTTAAAGGTAAGAACACAATCCTGAAAGCGATGATGATTTTCCAAATGTTCCCAGCAGTATTGGCTCTAGTAGCAATCTACGCGCTGTTTGACAAACTTGGTCAATACATTCCGTTCTTAGGCTTGAACACACACGGTGGTCTAATCTTCTCTTACCTAGGTGGTATTGCACTGCACGTATGGACGATTAAGGGTTACTTTGAGACGATTGATAACTCTCTGGAAGAGGCAGCAGCCCTTGATGGTGCAACGCCTTGGCAAGCATTCAGACTGGTTCTACTACCGCTGTCTGTGCCAATCCTAGCGGTTGTGTTTATCCTATCTTTCATCGCGACAGTGGGTGAGGTGCCAGTAGCGTCTATCCTACTTACAGATGTGAACTCTTACACGCTAGCAGTAGGTATGCAGCAGTACCTATACCCTCAGAACTACCTATGGGGTGACTTTGCGGCAGCGGCTGTACTATCAGCACTTCCGATTACTATCGTGTTCTTACTTGCTCAACGTTGGTTAGTTGGTGGTTTGACGGCAGGTGGTGTAAAAGGATAAGCTGTACTCTATAAGAAAGAAAAAGAGCGACCGTTAGGTCGCTCTATATTGGCATTTTTATTACATCATTTGGTTTGGCCGCCGATCAGTAATAAAAATAACCCTCAGGTTACGCATAGCTGGCTACTAATCAGGTTCCTTACGCTATTAATGATTAGTGGTTTTTGTAACTCTAACCCAGGTATTTACTTGGGTTTTTTTATGCCTGCTACTTTTTGTTTTTTGTGTCAGCGTTACTCGTTAACTATCGCGCTCATATCTACTTTAAAACCCAAAGTTTCGAGTTACTTCTCTCCTAAATACCGACCACTTCATTTTGGTTACTTGTAGAAATGAACTAGTCTCACAAATCAGACACTCAGTATAAGTGGCTGTTGTACTATTGATATGTTGTGAATATTCCAATGCGTGATACTTCAATGATTTGTATGCAACAAAACCTGAAATTGCACTGAAAATGTATGGGTAAGCGAGAGGTAGTTACAGAATATTCAAGTGACATTCATGAGGGTTATGGAGGTAGGTCTATTTATGCTTCTGGTTTTTGGTGGGACTTAGAAGTTAGAACTCTTTACTAGAAGGAGCACAACCTAAGTGTTGCAATAGCACATAGATGCTTTCTTGATCGAGTGCCACGCGACGAAATAGATCGGCAAATGTCGGATCTCCACCGAAACACGTTTGGATATAGTGGTTGATTTCATTGCTGTCGTAGCCTTCGACGTACAAAGTTCTAACCCATTGGTACTCAACAGCCTTTAAATTGTTCAGTGTAGACTCGCTAAGAGTGGGGCGTATGACGCTCAAGAGTGGCTCCAAGAAATTCAAATGCATCTATTATGATTGGCGGTATTTAATCAGAGCAAAATGACGACTTTATTACAGTCAAAATAAATCAGTGAACAAGTGCCGATTCATTTCAACCTTTGGCTGGGTATCACGCTCTTATCGTCTGTATTGGGTGTGCAGCGGATTTGGCTGTGTAGAGCACGAAGGTATCAAATAGATCAATGCCAAGCAGGCGCTTGGCATTGTAATAAGGTTTTGTAGGGGGAGGGCAGCTGGTGGACCTTACTTAAGGTACTTCACGTGAGCTTCCATCTCTTCACCAATCTGTTTTCGCATGTTCATTAGGCGAATAGCCGAATCTCGTAATTCGATGTCTTCTGGCGTCTCTGGTATCCACTCTGGCACTTTAGTCGGATTACCATTCTCATCGACAGCGACCATAATAACGATACAGTGAGTTGTTAGGCGGTTATTGAGCTCTTTAGGGTCGCTTGCTTGCACGTCGATAGCGATATGCATTGAAGATGAACCTGTGTAAATGACCTTTGCACTTACTTCCACAAGGTTGCCTACATGAATTGGGGCAACGAATCGAATTCCGCCTGCATAGGCTGTTATACAGTATTTACCGCTCCAACCTGCGGAACAAGCGTAGGCTGCTAAATCGATCCACTTCATTGCTGCACCACCATGAACTTTACCACCAAAGTTCACATCCCCGGGCTCAGCTAAAAAACGCAGAGTAACGTCTCGTTTACCATTTTGTCGGCTATTGCTACTGCTCATCTATCTTCCTTCATTATTATTTTGCTGCGTAACATGCTTGTTACTTGCTAGTAACAATATACTTAAGATGACATAAGTTAAAGCGGATAATCTCATGGTTAAGACTATTTTTTTCAAACAGATGATCAGTTGATGAATATTGGTGCTTAAAGGCGTATCAGGCGAATGGCAAACATGGATGAAGTGATATCAAGCAAGAGAATAGAAATACTGATTAAGTCACTAGATAGGTCGATTGCAAAAAAAAAACACCTAGCGTAATGCTAGGTGTTTCTAAGCCGTGTGGTACTCATGTCGGTACTTTTTTGTGTTAGCCAACTAACCGCTGTTGATTTGGTTTAGTTAAAGTGACTGTATCTCAGATACCACTAAAGTGGTAGTGATTATTGTTTTCTTATAAGCTCACTTTTACTGTTTTAAAAAGTATAGATCCTTCGCGTAGATATTTCCTTTCGGATTATTGTTTGGGAAGCCTTTTAGTGTATTTCGCACTAATCGTGTGTGATTGTAATGATATAAAGGTATAACTGCTGAAGAATAGTTGATTAACGACTCATCGTGCTGATATAAAGTAAAGCATTTAGACTAATCTTCCGTTTTACTCGCTTGCTGTAAGAGCTCATCATAGTATGGATTACAGTAGCTACTCTCATTTGCTGTGTGAAACGTGAGTTTGAATTTTCACCCTAATGTGAGCGTTGGGTAATGCGTTTAGCTTTGTTGAGGGAGAGGAGCCTCAAGCCTTGGTTTTCTTCTGATTTGAGCAAGGATGACACCTGAAATCACCATCACACCACCAATGATGTGGAACTGGTTAATCTCTTCGCCAAGCCATGTCGCGGCTAATACGATCGCTACAACCGGAAGCAAGTTCATGAACATCGCGCTTGAGTCAGCACCAATGGTGTCAATCGCTTTCACCCACATCCAAGGCGCTAAAATTGAAGCGGCAACCGCGGCGTAAGCTATCAATGGGAGCGCTTGTTGTGGTGGTAAAAGCTGTTTGCTGGTAAGCCAAAGTGGCGTAAGCATCGCGACAGCAAACAGACCCTGAATGTAAATCACCACCCAGCTACTGATTGGCATTTTCCAGCGTTTCAGTAGTACACAGTACGAAGCATAAACAAAGGCTGCAATTAGCATATAGCCATCGCCTTGAGTCAATTCTTGATGCATGAAGAATAACGGATCGCCTTTACCTAACATCAGGGCTAAGCCTGACAGCGACAATACACCACCCACAATACTCAAACTAGAAATCGACTTGTGCAGCAAAGGGACGCTTAAAAATACACTGATCAACGGGACTAAAGACGTGATCAATGCCATGTTAGAGGCGGTTGTGGTTAGGCCGGCGTAGTAACCTAGAGATTGATTCAACACCATGCCTAAAAAGCCGAGGAACGCTAATTTCGATAAGTTTGCCTTAATGACAGCCCACTGTTTCATCACTGGGCGAATACAGAAAGGCGTGAGAATTAACATCGCAAAAAACCAGCGGTAAAAACTCATTGCGCTAGGTTCTATGGTGCTTGCAGCAAGCTTGTTGACGATTGCATTGGCGCCCCAGATACAGACTGTAAAAAATGGTAATAGGTAATGCATGTGAATTCCGTGGCGAATGAGTTGGTGCGGCTAGTTTGACAGGTCGTTATACTTACAAGTATCTTTAGAAAGACATTAAGCGCGATAGGAAGACAAGTTTGAAAAAACACTCCAGAAACCTTCATCCATCCTTATTAATTGATAAGGCACCATCCAACGTATTTATGAATTTTGAAGCGTTTCTTTCGAACACTGAAACCCGAGTTCATAGCCACTCATGGGGACAGGTTCAATTGATCAGTGGTGGTATATTAGAGATGGAAGCGGAAAGCACTCGATTTCTAGCGCCACCACATCTAGCGATTTGGGTACCGGCCGGGGTGATGCATTGCAGTTATAACCGTAAGCCTTTGGACTACTGTTCACTAAATATCGCCCCAGAACTCACGCAACACCTGCCAGATAAAACCAGCCTTATAAAGATCACGCCGATTGTGTCTTCTATTATCGATGATTTTCGCGATCGTGGGATCAATGTTGCGGAAACCGAGCAAGACCAAAGGCTCGTTCAGGTACTGCTTGACCAACTTGCGCAGCGTGAGGTTGAACACCACTTCTTGCCTTCAACCGATAATAAGTATCTAGCGCCTATATTGGCTTCTGTTGAAGAGAACCCAACCGATGAAGTGACGCTGAAAGATTGGGCTGAACGTGTCCACACCACGGAAAGAACCCTTTCTCGCCACTGCCAGACCGAGCTTGGAATGAGCTTTACCGAGTGGCGACTGCGAGTGCGCTACCTATACTCAATGGACTTGTTGAGAAACGGCCAATCGGTTAAAGAGGTCGCTCTTACATTGGGTTATAACCAAGCAAGCCCATTTATCACCATGTTCAAACGTTACGCGAACCAAACGCCAGAGCAGTATAAGAACCGTTTGTTGTAGCTCGGTCTTGTTGCCAAAAGAACGGATGTTTGCGCTAGTTAGTACGTAGATAGACCACAAGTGAATAGATAGACCATAAGTGAATACGTGCAGTATGAGCTTATGGAATCGCCCCTAACAGCCCATATATTTCGCTCTGTTGTTCGGTGACATCCTCATAGTGTTGGTTCAATAGAGCACTGTTGCTGCCCACTTTGAACAGTATGTACGTTTCTCCGTCGACCTCGAACCAATTGAAGGTTCCATGCTGGTTATACGTGGTCATTGTTTTGTTTATCTTCATGAGATATACATTAGCAGCGCAAGACATGCAGACGTACATAAGCCAAAGAAAGAAAAGAAAAACCACGAGCCTAATACTGTTTTTTCTTTTCCTACCTCTTCATTACTTTGCTGCCAACCAAGTTCACGAACCTGATCCTTGGTAAGGTTTAAGTCTAGTTTCTCGATGTATCTGTTGAGTTCGTCATTGTGCACTGAGCTAAGCATGTTCTATCTCCTCTAACCATTTGATTGGTATTTTAGGGGAGCCCAGTGTTTGGTTAAATTAGATATTTTTCAACAGGCGTTAAGGTAAATAGAACATATGGAATAACAAAAAACCTCCGTGGTGGAGGTTTTGGTTGAAAGTGTTTTAGTTGATGGTTATCGCGATGTATTTGTTGTTAGATTCCACCTGTATTAATACACAATCTAATACCCAGTCAACTCCATATAGCCAGACCCAGAATGAGAACCTTTGATTTCAATTGGCCCTTCCCAATAAGGAACCGACAGCGGCATTTTGGCATTTGGATTGAGTGCCGAGACGGTCAGTTCTATTTGCTGGCTTGGAATCGAAACTTGCCACTCTGTTGGGTAGTCACGCCCGTCGATTTTAGTTTGCTTGATGGCGGTTAAGCTGATGTCTTGCTGCTTAATCGCGATGCCGGAGCCATCTTGATTCATCAACCTCGCATGAGAATAGCTGGCTTTGCCTGTAGTTGAGTTTCGAAGTTGAAATACCACCAAGCTGGTTTCATCACTCAGCCTTAGCGCAAACCAATCCCAACCTTGTTGCGAGTCGAGTAAGAACTGCGAGCTCCACTCTCTGTCTATCCAACCTTTACCAGACACCTGATGTGTGACTCCATCAATGGTTACCTCGCCCGATACATCGATGAATGGTTGGCTGTAGTAATAAGAAGCCACTTTACCATCGCTACTTTTAGTGCTGTAGCCTTGTTCGCCTTGCTTTTGATAAGGCGCGTTGTTGGTTAACTTAAGCGAATATCCAAATTGATCCGAGTTGGCGACCAATGTAGCTGGGAACAGGTCATCGGTCGTCGACGTCCATTGCCAATCATCAAGATAGACACGAAACGGCGAATCGCTTACACCCGCCAGTTCAGCTTGGTCACGTGACCATTTTTCATCGGCATAGTGTTTGTCTTCGGTGGTGACGGCACTATGTGCCATGTAGATCTGCTGACTTTGCCACGCGGTTTGCTTAGGCTGCTTGGCTTGATTGTCGTTTTCTTGTCGGGCAGAGGCGAAGCGAAACTGTGTCCATTGCACGCCTAACGTATTGCCTTCTTCATCAATCAAGTTTGCGGTTAAATACCACCATTCATGACGAAAATCAGGGTGTGCTTGATGGTCGGCAGGGAAGGTGATGTCGATACCTTTTACTACCGGGGTGAATTGCTCAGTCTCTTTTTGTACTTCATTCTCGGTTTGTGTTCCAGTGCCGAGTATCGAACCCATATTTTGAGCTGCTGGTTGAGTGGACTCGTCGCACCCTAAAAGGAGCAAGATGCCAATTGTGAGAACGAAAATTCTCATTGTTCGATTCATCACAACACCTCGCTCTGTAAACTGGATACCACGGGTTTGCTGACCAAACGCCACAGTGGAATCAAGGTCGCGAACACAGCTACTAAAATGGTAATGGCTGCGATGCTGAGTGCATCACTCCAATTCCATACATAATTTAAACTCCAACCGAAGGCGCGCAGGGTAACGATGTCCGTCAACACATAACCGACCATAGCGCCGAGTGGTAAGGCGATAACCAGAGTGAAGGCGACCAGAACAACGATTTGCCCGACCATCATCGCCATCAATTTTTTCTGACTTACACCGAGCGCATACAGCCTTGCAATGGCGGCTTTGCGTGCATCGAGCAACATGAAACAGGCGCAGAACAACCCTATCACCGCCACCATTAAAGTGACGCCATTAAGCGCCCGAGTGATGGCAAAGGTTTGTGAGAAGATATCTAAAGCGATCGATTTGATCTGTGCTTGATCGTAAAGCTGACTTGGGTGCAGATTGAGTTGCTGGCGTAGCTGTTCGTACACCACTTGTGGGTCGCCAGAAACTTTGATTCCCAAGCTGGTGGGTAAGTCAGTAAATCCGCTTTTGATCCACAAATTAGGTGCAAGTAACACTTCGCCATTCGGTGAGCCGTAATCGTGGAAAATCGCCCCGACGATGAGTGTTTTGTCTTGGATCGCGTTGAGATTGAGTTGGCTTCCAAGGGACAAGCCGAGCTTCACTGCCGTAGGTTCGCTGATTGCCACTAACTCACCTTGGTAAAAGCGCGTCCAGAAATCATCAAGGTAGGATTGGAATACCATGGTTTGCTCAAGTGTGTCTTTGTCTTTGGTTCCGAGCAAAGTCGGTAAACCCTGCAAGTTATCGTCGACATAATATTGCTTATAAACGGTTTCAACATTTTCAAACTGCTCTAACGCACGTTCCACATTCGCGATTTCACCTTGGGCAGGGCTAACGTAAATATCAGCATGTAAGCGCTGTTCAAGCCATTGCTTTAAGGTGGATTCAAAGCTGCCGACTAAGGTATTCATTCCTACATTGGCGGTGACGGCGAGAAGCAACGCCATCATGGCAAGGGAGAGAGGGGAGATAAGTTCACGCAGTTCAGCAAACAGATATTGTATTAACCCCGATTGGGTGCGTTTTTCGCTCCAGTTCGCTAGCACGCTGAGTGTTTTGGGCAAATACAAAGGAATAGACACCACTAACACACCGAGCCATGCCATGGTGAAGCGATGATGTTCGCTCAGCCATAACCCTGCTAACGCGACAATGGTTAATACTGACCCGATAACAAACAGCTGATTTTCGTTAGACGCTTCCGGCGCTTGATAGAAACCACCATGGGAAGAGAGGGGTTGTCGTACCCGCTGTTTAAAGTGCTGCCAACACGCGACAAGCGTTGCGGCCAGCGTGAGTAGCAGTGCCTGCACTAACCATTGCCACTGCCATGTGCCGGGAAGCAGTGTTGCACCATAAAGTTGCTCAAGCGTTATCGCGACGGTTGGGTGTAGCCAATGGCTGAGTTGAATGCCGAGAATGAAACCAAGCGACGCGCCCATTGTGACTAAAAGAACCAGCTCGACTAGCAGAGCTGAAAATACGATGCTTGGCGCAATCCCAGCTTGTTGAATTTGCACCAACAGCCGATTACGTTTCAGCAAACTGTACTTCACGCCATTGTAAGCGATGAACAGGCCAACCAAAAACGCCAACAAACTCATGGCGGTGAGGTTGAGGTGAAAGCTATCGGTAATTGAACCGAGATCCGTGCTTTGGTTGTTGGAAATCCATTGCCCCTGTTTGCCGATAAGGCTTTGCCATTTATCCTGAGTATTGCTGTTCGTGTCGCTCTTAGTGTCAAAAATAGCGATGTAGCTCAGTTGCCCTTGCTTGTTAAGCAGTTGCTGAGCGAACCCAATATCCATCAACATTCGGCTACCGAGCTGCCATTCATCTGGCAATACCACGACTTTGGTGAGCACTTCATCCAAAGTGAGTGTGTCTACTTCGTCCAAACTCTGGTGCTGAGATTGGCTCATCATCACAATGGGTTCACCCGCTAAGAGTTGCGGCAAAGGTAAGGCATTGTCGAACAGGGAAATGTTTGGTTCTTTGGTTTGAGTGTTGCTTTGTTCGTCGACGCGAGCGTGACGAGATCTTGAAGTGAGGGCGGCGATCAACTCACTGCCTTGAACTGACCAACGTCGACCTTGCTCGTCTCTTACTCGCCCTTCTATAACAGGTAGTGCTGCGCTTAATCCGCTTTGTCTTAAGCTGAAGTAGAGCGATTCCGACAAATAGTTTTGCCCTGCTGGTGGAATGATAAGGTTCTGCGCTTGGGCGCTAAGTTGCTCGGTCGATTCTGCATAACTGCGCTTGGCATTGAGGTTGATGGCTTGCACTGCGACAAACAAGGTGACCGCTAACACAATGCCTATCAGAATCGCTGCGGCTTGCAATGGTGATTGACGATAGTGTGCCGCGAATAGGTTCAGAGTCAGTTTGGTATGGGTGAGCTGGTTCTGAACGAAGCCAGTTTGCTTCATTGGATTACTCACAAAGTTGCTGCTCTTGGGGTTAGATCCGCGTTCCTTAAACAACCATCATCTAACACCAATTTTGTCTGCATAAAGCTGGCACATTCTGGGCTGTGCGTAACCAAAAGCACGGCAGTGTTGCCTTGTGTAGTGATTTCACTCAGCAGCTTCATTACCTCAATGCCTGCTTTGTGGTCGAGGTTGCCTGTGGGTTCATCGGCAAGCAGTAGTTTGGGTTTATGGGCAAGCGCACGCGCTATTGCCACCCGTTGTTGCTGACCGCCAGAGAGTGCGGATACGTGTCTTTCGAGTAGCTCACTGATGCCCAATGCATCAACTAAATAATCGCACCAGTCGCTCCATTTCTGTTGATTTAAATGAAGAGGGAAGGCGATGTTTTGTTTTACGTTGAGTGGGGTCAATAAGTTGAACTGTTGAAAGACAACGCCCAAATTTTGATGGCGGAATCGGCTCCACTGTGGATCTTTCCAATCTAATGAGTTCTCGCCATCGAGCCACAACTCACCACCAGATAGAGGTTCAAACCCCGCAATGATGTTCAGCAGAGTACTTTTCCCGCTACCACTCGCCCCTGTCAAAGCCACGCTTGCCCCTGTTGCCAAAGCGAAGTCGACATTTTCCAACACGCTATGAGTGTCTTTACCATCAACAAAGCTTTTGCTGGCATGTGTGAGTGTGACAATTGGGCTTTCCATTTCCTTTCCTTATAAACAAAACCTACCATCAAAAGGTGTCGTTACTTGTGGCAATTACTGAAGCGACAAGCTCTATAAAACTGTAGACAACAATTTGAAAAAGAAAGCGATTTATATCGAATAATTAATAACTTGTACTGCGAAAAGAGAGAAATAGATCAGTGTGAGGAGGAATACAGGTGTTTGTGGGAGCTTAGAGTCACCTCAGAGGCTTTTGGATTTTTCGTCAGATGGTTGGTGACCATGTTTAAGTGCAATAAATCATGGCTCAAATTATTAAACGTTTTATTTATGAAAGTGGTGAGGGTTGGTGCTGTTTTACTAGCTTGTTTCTGCCCCAAAACGAGTTAGAAACAGTACTCGTGAAGAATACGGGGTGGACCATTTTCATTTGATTCTCTCATGCACGACTGCAGCTTTTCATATCTTAGTATCGTTTCTTGTCTAAACTCAGCATTCCTAATTAGGGGCGAAGCTTATTTTGAACAGTATACCTCTCCAGAGCGGTTTGAACTGAGAATGAGCACTATCTTTCTATACGACATTCGTCTGCAATGCAGGCGGCGCAATCGTGGGGCAGACTACGTGTTCAGCTTTGAGGTGATACATCTCAATATCTGGATGACTAAAAAATCCCATTTCCCACGGGTTTTTAGTGATAAAGAGCTCTCTGACTTGCGCAAACACTTCGCTGTCCTTGGGGACATGATATACAGAACCTTGAATGATACTGTAATTCCACTCAATAGCATGTTCAAAAGTAAACGATGCCCTACCATCAATGGTAAAATAGCAGCGATTGTCTCTTTGTAACATCAGCCCCTTAAAAGTACTTGGGAAAGTAATGAAGAAAATATCGTCATCTACTGATGAAAGAAAAGCCATCACTGTAGTATGCGGCTGCTGACTTGCGTATGTCAGCAGTACACCGATTTTATTATCGTGCTCTTCTTCATCGATACGCGGAGCGTCAACTAATGGTGTCAGAGGCAATTGCTTTGTTTGACGAACATCTTTAGGAAACTGGTAATCGTCTGCCATATAGGTTTTGACAGCGGAAATACCATAAAACACCTGATACTCTAAGGCATCAAGCACCACTTCATTTTGGTTGATAACGGAACGAACATTCGCTTTGTATGAGAGACGATACACTGACAGCTCTGCATCGTACTCGGACACACCGGTACGATTATCTAGATGTAACGTCACTAATTGACCGTTGGTTAAGGCGTGGCCTTTCGGAAAGTTAAGTTTTAAGTGGGTTTCATCAGGGATCTCAACTCCGCAGATATACACGTCCATTTCGTCGGAACCTTGCTGATAGGTCCCTAGTACACCAAGTACTTGCTTACCTATTAAATCCTTAAGCGGCTGATTTTCCATGCTAACTCATTGCCCTGCTTGGCTCTTCTGTGAAGAAAAGTATAGCGCAAGAGCTTGAATCTCGTCATCACTTAATCCACGAGCATTAGGATACATTATCATTGCCATGCCGCCATTGCGATCGCCACTACGATACGCCTTCAACGCATATTCTAAGTAACCTTGTTTTTGTCCAGCCAAATTGGGATTGGATTCAACCGGTGAAATTCCAGTTAATCCATGGCACCCGGCACAGCTGTGAGCAAGGTCTACGCCTATTTGATAAACCGGATCTTGGGTTACCTCGGCAGAACTCAGTGCAGAAAATGTCAGAGCTATTATACCTGCCAAAAAAAATTTGCTTTTCATTGTATCGACCTCTAAAAAGGCGCGGAGTCTGACTCCGCGCAACAAATCAACGAATAGGAAATGAAAGGATTTTCAGTTTAGGTATAAAGGTTTATTTACCTTCTTGTGCACCCCACATGCTGTTTGCATAAATAAGACCCAGACCGTAACCACCAGCGTGCTCCTTAGCGATATTCACTACTGCCTCGTAAGTATCTGCGCGGGCCCAATCACGTTGCAGTTCGAGCATATATTGAACCCAAGTAATTGGTTTAGCACCGGCTTGAATCATACGCTGTACCGCCATATCGTGAGCTTCTTTACTCACACCGCCTGAAGCGTCCGTGACAAAGTACACTTCATAACCTTGCTCGATGGCTGACAGCACTGGCATCACACCACATACTTCAGTCCAAAGTGCGGCAATAACAATCTTGTTCTTTTTGAATTTTTTAACTTGGTCTACCACTCGCTGGTCTTCCCAAGTGTTCATTGTGGTGCGGTCGATCGGTTTTTGATCCGGGAAGACTGCTTGGACTTCAGGAAAAATTGGGCCGCTAAATGATTTTTCAGCCACAGTCGTCAAAATCGTCGGTACTTCAAAAGCTTTTGCAGTTTTTGCTAGTCCTTCAACGTTATTTCTAACATCTTCAACATCATGAGAGCGTGTAGCAAATGCCATTTGAGGTTGATGATCGATCAAAATAAGTGTGTGGTTATCGGCGCTAAGTAGACTGTTTGCAGGTTCCGCTGCTGCTTGTGCCACAGGTGCCGTAATAGCTGCTGATAGAGTCGCTAATGCGACTAGATTTTTAACGAACTTTTTCATGATTTTTCCTCACTAGGTTTTGTTTTTCCCTTGGCGTTTCCGCCTTTCGAAATACAATTTAAACGACACCTAAAATGGAAAAAATCAAAACAATTTGACTTATTAATTCAAATATTTTGAACTTATGATGATTTGTAGGTTTTTCACTCTAAAAATCATAATGTTAAATTTACTCATAGCCATTAGTTCAACCCCCAGTCCAATTGACATAATTTTTCTACGAACCAGTCAAATGCTCGACCTTGTTGTTCCTTATGCCACGCAATAAACAGGTCCTGATCGGGTCTTGGGATTTCACACCGCTTCTCAACTAGCTCTCCTCTTTCAATATAAGGAACCGCCATATGTTTAGGCAAAAAGCCGATTCCTAGCCCCTGCGCTTGAGCATTTAATTTGGTTTCCATCGAGTTTACCCGAATCACTCTTTTACTATTAAATAGCCCACTATCTCTTACCGGTAAGAGTTGAGACGTATCAGAAACGACAATAGCCGGATATGCACTGAGTGTTTTCGCTTCCAATATACCTTCATATTCTGCCAACGGATGTTCAGGGGATACGGCAAAGACAAAAGATAGCTCACCTATCCTATGAGTTTGAAACAGCCCTTTCGGTAATTCGCCCGTCGCACCTATCACTATATCTACTCGTCTTGAGTGCAAAGCGCCCCAACCTCCACCTAGCACTTCTACCCCCAAGCTAACATCCACTTTATGTTCAAGTGTATTGAAGTCTTCAATGAGGTCGAACAAGGGTTGAGGGGCAATCACGGTATCTCTGGCTATTCTTATTTCGTTCTCCCAGCCGCTTTCTAGTTGCTGCACCGAGTCGACAAGTCGATTAGCGGCAAGAAGAATTTCTCTGCCATGCTCTAACACCAATTGACCAGCAGGAGTAAGTTGTGCACGTTGCCGAGAGCGATCAAATAAAGCGACCCCCATGTCTTCTTCAAGCTTTTTTATTGTATAGGTTAAGGCTGAAGGCACTTTGTACAAAGATTCAGCCGCTGCGGCAAAACTGCCTTTTTTATCGATAGCATCTAATGCTCTCAAAGCGTCTATGGTTATGGCGTTATGCATGACTTCCTCTCATTCAAATATTTTGAATTTACCATTCAAAATGTTCCGATTTTCTCCTCAACATAACATACATAAACTTGTATTCAACGCTTGAGAGCTAATCTTTAAGGGCTCTCAAAATAAATGACAAAATATTGAAAATTATTGAGGAATAAACATGAAAGATCTCATCCAAAAAGTATCAAAATCTGAAGCTGGCTACGGAGCATTGGCATTACGTATCCCTGTAGGTTTTATTTTTATGGCCTACGGCGCGCAAAAACTGTTTGGTTGGTTTGGAGGCTATGGATTGGAAGGAACTGGTCAATGGATGGCTTCAATTGGCCTAGGTCCCGGTGTGCTAATGGCATTATTAGCAGGAAGTGCGGAGTTTTTCGGCGGTTTATTCATTCTACTCGGTTTGTTAACTCGCCCGGCGGCACTCTCTCTAGCAATGACCATGATTGTCGCGATTTTCGCTGTTCACTTTGAAAACGGTCTGTTCATGGCCAACAACGGGTATGCATTTGGTCTTGCATTATTAGCTGCAAGCGTATCGCTGGTATTCTCTGGCGCAGGCAAAGCGGCTTTAGATCAATTCGTAGCCAAAAAGTTAGCTTAATGAATCTAAATATAGGAGATAACATAATGATCAGTGTAAGACATTCTCATGAGCGTGGCCGCGCAAACTTCGGTTGGTTAGATAGCAAACATACCTTTTCGTTTGGTAACTATTATGACCCAAAACATATGGGTTTCTCAGCATTACGAGTCATCAACGATGACATTGTTGACCCGGGGGCCGGATTCGATACTCATGGTCATCGAGACATGGAAATCATCAGCTATGTTCTCGAAGGTTCAATAGAACATAGAGACAGCGAAGGTCACGTGCAAGTTCTTCCAGCTGGTGAATTCCAACTCATGTCAGCGGGAACTGGGATATACCACAGTGAATATAATGCATCGAAAAAAGACAATTTGCGATTTTTGCAAATCTGGATTCAGCCCAATACGTTCGGTAACAAGCCAGGATATGCACAAAAAGACTTTGGTAGGAATCCAGGTTTGACCACGATAGCAACGCCTACCGGAGAGGAGGGGACTCTACCTATCAAACAAGATGCTAAGCTCCACCAGTTGATACTAGAGCCGGGTACTGATTTAGACTTGGACATTGAGAGAGGGCGTAAAATCTACGTACATCAAATTGAAGGCACACTGTCTGTCGATGCGACTGAGCTCAACGCTGGCGATGGTGCCAAAATTGAGAATCAACAACGCATTAGCTTAGCTAACCAAGGAGAGATGAACGTTACCGCTTTGGTGTTTGATTTGCCCTAAATTCACTAATGTTTCCGAATTTATTGAACAAGACCCACATTTGTGTCCAGTTATCTGGGCATAAGAAGCAATTAAGATTGCTATTAACAAATCAGAGCAGGCAAACAGCCACGCAATTATTGAACAAAGGAACATGATTATGTCTAAGCTACTTGTACTCAAATCGAGCATTCTTGGTGAACACTCGCAATCAAACCAACTTATTGACGCCGCAATAGAAGGCCAATCAAATGCACTTGTGCGAGATCTTGCTGCTAACCCATTGCCTGTTCTAGATGCTCAAGCTATGACCGCTATTAATAGTGGTGATGACCTAGCTGATGAACTCAAAGAGATTCAATCATTATCAAACACATTGGTTGATGAGCTAAAATCGGCAGACATTATCTTAATTGGCGCACCAATGTACAACTTTATGGTCCCTACTCAGTTGAAAAACTGGTTTGACTTACTTGCGCGTGCAGGCGTGACTTTCTCATACACAGAGCAGGGTCCTAAGGGGCTTATCGAAGATAAAAAAGTTATTGTTGTCACTACTCGTGGCGGTATTCACATAGGTGGAGAAAATGATCACGTGACCGGCTACCTAAAAACAATGCTTAGCTTCTTTGGCATTAGCAAAGTGGAGTTTGTTTACGCTGAAGCGTTAAACCTAGGCGATGAGCCAGCTCAAGCTAGCCGCAACCAAGCGCGTGTAGAGCTTGCCGCTAAACTGTAATTCATCCCGCATGATCCAAGTTAAAAAAACACGCTAACTTCACCACTAGCGTGTTTTTTATGGTTAAAGCAGAAGACGGCCCTCACTCGGTGGGGATTATCTCGTGATGCATTAACCAGTGAATTGAGATGAACTTTGCTTAGCGTTAGTCATCGATTGCATCTAGATAGTTGACTTAAGTACACAATCTATGTCCAAGCTATCGGTGCTCTTGGCCAGTAAAAATGACCAGATACTTATTCTGGTTAGAATTAAGTAACGTGGATAAAGAACATGAAGATAGTACCCACAGCAACCCTTTTTCTGAGTGGCTTAGTTGCCTCTGTATCAGCACAAGCCAGCACCTACATACAACTGGTCGATAAACTAGACCGCCCTGTCGACGGATACTGCTTAGATGTTGTCGGTAATGGCCGCTATGTGCGTTTTGATATGCCGTTAACCGCCCATAACTGTAAAGGACCGCAGCCCTACGATGATGAAATTGTTGAACTAGCAGAAGACGGTTCGCTGTTCTTTGGTCGCTATCAAGGCTGCGTAACCGTAATGGGTAACAATCAAACTGCTCTCGCTGGTAACGCACTTATGTTAAAGGCCTGCGGTATTGAGGAGCCCTTTCTAAATGGCCCCGTTTTCCAGAAGTTCTTTTTTAACTCAAACCAGCAACTGCAGTTAAAAAACAGCCAACTGTGTATTGTGGCCGGAGCGGAATCTCATACCACTAGCTCGCTGACTCATCGGTGGCGCAGCTTGTACATGGATTATTGTGAAACGACTAAGCCAAAATTATCCCAATGGCATGTAATTCCCGCTGGCGTCAAACAACCATAATGGCACAGCTATTCACTTTGACTAAATAACTGACTAAAATTAAGTCGATCTCACTTTCGACAATCGCGGTAAAACAAAATGGACGTTCTCAGCTCGGACAAAGCCTGTAGATAGGTCAGTTTTATTGAGTTGCTGGCACTGGCATAAACTAGAGGGAATGAGTTTATTGCGCGTACTAACAACCACTGTGATACATGCACGCTGACTATGCAACAGGTCCAAATGAACACCTAAATGTTGGCAGTATCGGAAATAATCCGAAAAGTGATATTAATTCAAAGAGCGTAACTCACTTTTGTCCAATTATGAGTTAGCCTTTGTGGCTCATTCACCAATATTAACCGTTTTACTCAGTACAGATGTGGTGTTGGAAGATGGGAACGACAACGACCTAACCACGCTCTAAGCGTCGTTAAGTCGCTATTAGTTGAGGTCAGGGATTAATTGAGCGCTTCAATCAGAGTGATTTCGCGTTTGATCTGTTTGCTCTCTTGCTCAGTCGCCTGCGCCAGTTTCTTTTCGCGTGTGGTTATGGCTGTTTGTTTGGCTTCGTCAGATTTGAACATCAGTTCTTTTACGTTGATAGAAGCGATGTTTGTGTAGCGGCCATCGTCACTGGTCGGGATTGATATGGTTTCATCATTAATCAATGACTTCACTATCTCTCGTTGTTCATTGTAACGGCTCTCTAAACCAGAAAGTGCCCATCGCTGCTGAGTTTTACCCTCATACTGGCCGTTCTTTTCTTCTTTAAGATACTTGATAGTCATGTTACGAATCGTGCCTGCTTCTTCTCCATACTCTGCTTCCGTATCAAAGAGTACAGGGAACGATTCGCCTTCTAGCACGCCGCCTTTCTTGGTTAGATGACCCATTCGATAGCTATTCATACCAATACGGATTTCTGTTTGATCTGTAACCGGAGTGCCATCTGCAAACGCGAGGTTGGTAATGCGGGTACCTGCAGGCTGAGTAAGGTCGATGGTATAAGCCACGCCCGCGAAGAAGTCATTGGTCGAGTATTTTGATGCTCTGCGTTCAGGGTTAAAGCTGTAGGTTACATCGCCAGGTTGTACTGAGTTGAAGTAGCCTGCAGACCATTCCATGTAGGTTCTTAACTCTTTGCCTGTCATCTGGTAGACAGTTATTTCGCCACCTGCGTATTGGTAGTTGTACGCGATGTCTTTGGCTTTGATTGGGCCAACATCGAGCTTGGCATTGTCGTTGTCTATTTGAAGTGCGATGACATTGGCTTTAGGTGCATAGAAGAAGCTCGCTTCTTGGAATAGCGCACTGATGCCTGTGTCTTGAACATGGACTTGAGGGATACCGCGGATTTCGTTTTCTGGGACTAAATCAACGCCGGTAAGTTGAGCGACAGGTCTGTTCGCCATTTCTCGGAGTTGTTTGTGGTAAGGCTGGTATAACTCGTCCATATTCTCATCAGAGTCGATACCTTTAATTTTATAGGTGAAGCTGTCTTTGTTGACGAGAGTGAATGTGCCATCGCGCTCTTCAAATTGAAGATCGATACGAGATAGGGCGCGGCCATATCTGTCGGGTTCAGTAATAATAACGCCATTTACAACGGCTTTATCGATGCGAGTGTGCATGTGGCCAGCGACGATGGCATCAAGCTCTGGGTTTGCATTGGCAATGTCGGTGACACCGGTGTCGGCAATGTCATTCTCGTTCTCAATTCCCATATGGGCAACCAATATGATGGCATCCACTTTATCATCAATCTCTTTGACGATTTTCTTCACTTCCAAGGTTGGATTAGTGAAAGTGACGCCTTCTAAACGGTTGGTACCTTGCGCAAAGACCTCCGTCATTGGGGTATCCATTCCGATCACGCCGATCTTAATGCCACCGCGTTCTAGGATGGTGTAACCAGGCAGGAATGGGTTTCCGTTTTTGTTCTTGATGTTGCCACCGAGAGACTGCCCTTTAAATTGGGTAACGGCCCTGTTGAGGGTTTTGAGGCCAAAGTCGAATTCGTGGTTACCTAAAACCCACACATCGTATTTCATGTGATTAAAGCCAAGCATCATTGGATCAACGGGCTCGTCTTTGAAGGTTTCTACGAAGTTGCCTTGGATGGTATCGCCAGCGTCGACAAGGATAATGTTAGATTGCTCTTTGCGGATCTCACCAACTTTGGTCGCGATTTAGCTCAAGCTACCACGAGTGTTGAGTTTATCTGCCGCGTAATCCCACGCCATAAAATGACCGTGGATATCTGAAGTACCCAGTATCGTGACATCGTGTATATCGCCATCAGCTGCAAAGGTGGGAAAGGCTAGAGAGAGTAGGATGGCGCTTGATAGTATGTGTCTTTTCATAAGTATGTTCACATCGTGGTTTTAAGTATGACGCTACCATATAGAATCGAGGTTATCTTATGGGTGATCAGTATCATATTTCTAATGATATAACTAATTGATGTTTCAAATAAATGTGATTCATGACCATCTCGTAACCACTTAAGTTATGGAGAAATGCACCACAACTCTTCGCTATCTTTTCAATCTTCGATTTCTTTAATCAAACTTCCTAAGCGATGGTGTATTAACAAGCACGCTTGTAAGCTGTTGAACGTCTTGCCTGTTGAAATAAACAAGGTATATATCGTCCAACTCTCACTTACTGTGGCAGTAAGATGATCTTGCCCTCTAGGCGTGTGGTTTTCGATTCAATGAGATCAATCGCGGTTTGCACTTCATCGAATGGTAGATAGCGGTCAACGTCGAGCTGAATGTCGTTTGTGATGAAGTGATCTAGCATGGTCGTGAACTTATCACGGCGAACATCTTTACCTTCTGCTTCCTCCCAATAACGCAAGAAGAAGGTGCTGAAATCGATGTGTTGGTTTTTCGCGTACTCAAAGAAGCGTGGCTCGTAAAAATCCAACGACAGCGTCCCATAGTTGATAAAGCGCCCGTTGTTGCCAAGGGTGTGAACAAGATCGGTTCCGGGTGAGCCGCCAATCGCATCAAAGGCAACGGTTGGCATAGGCAAGCCTAATGCCTTAATTTGAGAAACTAGATCAGCGTTCGCATCTATCACCCAACAGGAAGTGGCAGGGTATTGTGTCTGCTGTGATGTAACGACAATGATGTTGAAGCCGAGTGATGCTGATAACTGGGAGAAGATCTTACCGATGGCTGAACTGCCCGCGTTGATGATCAACACATCCTCTTGGGTCAGCTTGGCTATTTCTGTCGTTAGCACCCATGCGGTTAGCGCATTAATGTACAACTGACAGGCGTAGCCATTGTCTAAATGTTGAGGAATTTGGAACAGATCATCTGGTGATACATCGACATAGTTCTGCCATGTTCCACTGGTTGCCACAAGCACTCGTTGATTCACTATAAACTCAGCACTGCTGGATTCTACAATCCTTCCTACCGCTTCAAATCCCGGTACTCTCGGCGGCTGATGGCTATGTTTGTATTGGCCCACACCATAAATCGACAACAGATCACTAGGGTTGATGTTAGTCGCTTCAATTTGTACGCGAACTTTATCTTTGTCTAGTACCCCTAAAGCGACATGTTCTAACTTGAGAGATTCTTTTGGCTGACCGAAACGGAACTGGCTAATTCGGGTATTTTGCTTAGTGTCAGTCATAGTTTGGGCACCTTTATGGATTATGAGTACTGCATCGATTTTAAGTGTAGCGTGTTCATAAATAATCTTGGGTCGGAAATGTTGCTCAACATGGCTGGTGTTGGCAGACAATCGTCATCAACGTAGTCGACATAGTCTGCCGCCGAATCAAAGATCAAAATATCCAAAGCCAAACGATCCAAGCCATATCGGCCTCGGTGGATCATGTCCGCTGAAAACACCAATAAGTCACCGGCGGCTAATGGTATCTGCTTACCACCAGAGATGTCATCGCTGCTCACTTTGCCGTTTTCTTCTTGGCGAACATTGTACTCTTCTTCGTTGTCCCAACGCTTGTGTGTGCCAGGGATAAGTTCCATACCTGGCTCATCAAAAATGGGCACTCGCAGATGCAATACCTGGGTTTCCATGATGACTTTCATTTGGTCATCAACGTCGTAATCGTATTGACAGTCACGATGCCAGAAGTCTTTTTGTTGCGGATTTACTGGGTTGAAGAACAGCTGTGTATTCATGAATGCTGGTTTGTTCGGAATCACCGCATCAACCACGTTCATCACTTGTTTCGAGCTGATGAAGTCGAAAAGCACGCTTCTATCGTCGGCGAGCAAATACTCGCTTCCCGTAATTAAAGACGAGTTAAATGCTTCTTCTTTATAGAATTCTTCGTTGTCTGCTTTCCATGATTCATGAAATTTCAGCACGACTTTTCTAAGCGATGCAATTTGAGCTTCATTGAAATAATTTCTGATAACAAAGTAACCATGTTCGTCGTAACGGTCACTTAATTGTTGGCTGTTTTCTACCACTGACTACCTTCGTTCATTCTTTGCTGTATAATAACTAAGGTCAACAGCCCTAGAGATTTCTTTGGCGCATAATGCCAGACAGTCGTCATTCAACCAAGTAACGAGTGCAGAAGCCTGTAGATTCAGTGATGCGATAAAACTCTATGGGGGCGAGTGTTACATGCCTATCCATATCATGGACTCATGCGATAAAAATCTCCGCATATGTGATCTACCCCCTTTTTTTATAAAATAAAAAGATTCACATGGTGAATGTTTTTGTGGTTTGCATGATTATTGACCATGTTGAAATTTGGTTGCGTATGGAAGATAGAAAATCATGGATGGTTTTTCGCTGGATATGAGAACACTTAATTTTATTATTATTTTGTTCTCTTTCATTTACTGTATTGGCTTGTTGTTATTTCAATTCACTCAACAGTCCATTAAAGGGCTTTCAATCTTTTCCATTTCAATATTTGTTATCGGAACTGGGCCGTTGATGTTGAGCCTAAGAGGGGAGTTCCCTGATTGGGTCACCGTTATTGGTGCCAATATGGTCATTGCGCTTGGTTTTCATCTCGCCTTGTATAGCTTATGTCTGTTTCGAGAATACTCTCTCAAATGCACCTACCTCAGTAGTCTAATGATGTTGGCTCTTTTGCCATGTTTTATTTACTTCACGTTCTATGAGCGTTCCATAAAGGCTCGAATTATCCTCATTAGTTTATATCTGGCTTTTGTGACTCTTTGCACTGCCTTTGCGGTATTAAAGGGCCGGCGTGATGACTTGACTCTAGGTATTCGGATGATGGCCTTGTCATTTACGATATATGGCGGGTTTATGGTTTTTCGAGTTGTGGTGACGCTATTTTCAACTGAGCTCCAGGATTTCATGGCGGCCACTCTCATTCATCAACTTGCCTTTTTAGTGAGCATCGTTCTTATTGTGTCGATGAGCTTTACAATGCTTTGGCTGATTAACGCAAGGTTGCTTAGTTCTATTCACGAGCTGTCCTACAGCGATCCTCTAACGGTACTGGGAAACCGCAGAGCATTAGATGAGATGGTTCCAGTTATCATGAAGCAGGCGGAAACTGCACCTGTTAGTGCCATTATGATGGATATTGATAATTTTAAGTCGATCAATGACCAACACGGACACATTGTAGGTGACCTCGTGATCAAGTCTTTTGCTGAAATGGTTCAAAGTGCGATAAAAACATCGCCTAAAGCCAGTGCGTTTCGTTTTGGCGGAGACGAGATAATGATTTTATTGCCTAATGTCGATTTCCAACAAGCTCAGGTTATTGCCTGCAAGTTACGATTGTCTATTTCAGAGGTATCAGCAGTACAAGAACATGAGATGTTTCTGACATCGAGTTTTGGTGTTGCTCAGCTTCACCCGCATGAGAGTTGGAATGGGTTTATTAGCCGAGCCGACAAAGCGTTATATCAAGCGAAAACAAACGGTCGCAATATGACTTCAATTTGTCCTAGTCATATTAACGAGCTCATCACTGCCACATAACCAATACCGCTGCGATAGAAAGCAAGATGAGCGCAAGAATGTCTTTGCGCGCGATGCTTTGCCCTAACCAGAAATAGGATATCAACACCATGAAGATCACTTCGACTTGCCCGAGTGTCTTTACGTACGGCACGGCTTGAAGCGACATCGCGCTAAACCAACCCAGAGAACCGATAACACTCGCTAAGCTTGTCATGATGACTAGTTTCGACTTCTTGAATATCAGGCGCAGCGTGTCGCGTTCTCTGAAAAAGAGATACGTACAGATAATCACTGTCTGAAGGGAAATGACGAGGAACAGCACCCAAGCAGCGCTATGAGGGAAGGGCAACCCTATGCTCAAACTTGCTTCCCGTACCCAAAGAGACGTTAAAGCAAAGGCGGTGCTACACGCCATACCTAATAAGAACACTTTCGGGGACAAGCTTCGCCAGCCAGAAGCGCTACTCATGATTAGCACGCCTAAAGTACCAATAAGTACGCCGACCCAACCTGTTAGTGTCAAAGCAGTACCAAAAAACAATACGGATAGCACAGCAGATACGGGGGCTTCACACTTGGCTAAGCCTGCGCCTATCGCATAGTTTTCGAGCTTGAACAGCATCACCATTAAGCCGGTCGCGAGGATCTGCATGATGGCGGCAGCAACAATATAGAAAACAAACTCACCCGAAAAATCCGGTGCGGATACGGGCTGCCATTGATAGAGGGCGCAGAGGTAAATAAGGGCGATAGGGCTAGCCCAAATAAATCGCGCTAACGTTACGCCAGCCACGCTCATGGTGCCACTTAATTTACTTTGAAAGGCATTGCGCCAAGATTGGCTAAAGGCGGCAAGGAGAGTAAAGGCTATCCAACTAAAAGACATGACGCGTCCATGTGTTATGTAATTTGGTGGTGATACTAACAAAAAATCACTTGATAAGAAGTGTCATTATCTGTTTATAGCCACAGGCTCAACTTTATTCTCTATTCGGCAGTAGAGATATCTTCAACAGTTCGATGCTTTCTTCAGAAGATCGGCTGTTTCTTGTTTTTGAAATAGAACAGCGCGCTGATCGAAATGAACAGTAAGGTGAAGTAATAGAAAAACGAAGACAGTGAGGCCAAGAAGGCAAGGTTCTGTTCTATTTCTTGTTCGGTGAAGCCCTGAGACACCAACTTATAGTAGTAAGCGTACAAGATCCCGATCAGCCCGTATCCGAGGTTAAACATTAAACCTTTGAAACTAAGAACGGTGGCTCGGTTGTGCGATTCGGTCTTTTTATTCAGGTGGTAGCTGATGAAAATGTTCATCGTCATGATGATAAAGATTAACACCAACGCCGGAATGACCCCGTAAATCGACCAACCTAAACTGATCCAGTAATAAGTCGCCATGCTTGCTAAACCCATGACCACAATGAAGGTTTTAGGCTCAATACTCTCTGCTAATCTTCGGCTTTGTCCTGCCAATATAATCTTAAGCAAACTTATACCCGCACCAATAAAACCAAAGTAGATAATTGGAATATCAATCGCCAGATAGTATTGGCTGTTCATGGTTAGGAACATGCGTGAGGTGTGTTCGAATAGGCTGTAGTAGAGCAAGATGAACAGCACGTAAGGTGTAGCGAATACCCATTTACCCGCATCGATCGTCAATTTAAGACTTGAGATGGTGGTTGCCAATTTGGTTTGGTCGCTTGGCATCACCTTTTTCTCTTCGCGCATATTAATCGCGGCATAGATGGCGATCATCGCTACAAATAGGGTGGCGAACACAGGAATACGCATCAGATCTTTGGTGCTTTCTGGTTCGGCTAGTCCAAGGAAATGAAAGATGTTCGTCATAAAATTCACGTCGTACATCGCCGCACCAATTAGTGTGACAAAGATACCGACCGTTGAGGCGACACGAAGCTGGATTTGCAGCACTCGAGGCCACAACTCTTCATTACCTTGTTCTTTTAAGGTGTCGTAAGCCAATGCCTCGTCGGCGCCGCTGGCCAGTGCCATCGCTAAGCCACTGAGAATCCGGTTAATCAGAAAGACTATGAACACCAAGTCGGGGTTTCCGGTTGGCACTAAGGCGATCATTGCGATCTCAACAAACATCACAATCGAAGACAGCACCACCAGTTTCTTGCGGCCTAAGGTATCGGCGAATGCACCCGACGGTACTTCAGCAAGCACAATGGTGGCCGCCCAAACTACATTGAGCATCGCGAATTGAGACAGGGTTAACCCGTAATCTAAATAAAGTAGTGTGAATATAGGGTAGTAAAAACGCGCAAAGTAGCTGCTTCTAAACATCAAGAAGTAGCGGACATTGGGAATTTTAAGGATCTCTTTGAGCGTCATGATAATTTCAGTAATTTAGATAACACATTATTATGTATAACCCTTTTACTCTTTTAAATCATGGAATTGTTGCCAAATCCCTAAAATATCTGGTTTGGGTGATCTTCGAACTCATTGTTCATAGTGGGTTATAGGTTTCTCGTCTTCAAATCACTTTCCCCTATTCATTTAGTTTGTGGTGCCGTTTCACTTGTTCGACTGATTTTGGTGCAAGATCGAACTTCTACAACGTCGCTCTCGTATTTACATCTTATTGTATGATTTAATTATTGGTAATAACGATACGCAATGAATCCAATGTAATTGAGGAAGCGAGCATGATCTTAGAGTCATTCAGTCTGGAAGGTAAAGTAGCGATAGTGACGGGCTGTAACACGGGGCTTGGGCAAGGTATTGCATTAGGCCTAGCGGAAGCCGGTTGTAAGGTTGTCGGTGTTAACCGAACAGAGCCTGAAGAGACTATTGAGAAAATGAGTGCAGCAGGTCATTCGTTCCTAAACGTGAGTGCTGATCTTCTCGAGCAAGCGTGCATTCCAGGGGTTATAGAGCGCACTTTGGCTGAGTTTGGCCAAGTCGACATTCTCGTGAACAATGCAGGAATTATTCGCCGCCAAGATGCTATTGAGTTCTCAGAGCAAGATTGGGATGACGTAATGAACGTGAACACCAAGACGGTGTTCTTTATGTCTCAGGCTGTTGCAAAGCAATTTAAGGCTCAAGGTACTGGCGGAAAGATCATTAACATTGCATCGATGCTCTCATTCCAAGGTGGCATTCGAGTTCCTTCCTATACGGCTTCAAAAAGTGCTGTGATGGGCGTGACACGTGCGATGGCGAACGAATGGGCGCGCGATAATATCAACGTGAATGCGATAGCCCCCGGTTATATGGAAACGAACAATACTCAAGCTCTGCGTGAAGATGCTGAGCGTAATCAAGCGATTCTTGAGCGTATTCCGGCTGAACGTTGGGGTAAACCGCAAGATATCGCAGGTCCTTGTGTGTTCTTAGCATCATCAGCATCGGATTACATTAATGGCTATACCATTGCTGTTGACGGTGGTTGGTTAGCACGCTAGTTGGTTTTTTATTCTAAATTTTGAGTTTGCAGCAATCTTGCAGGAGAAGATAAATGAAAATCGCTTTAATGATGGAAAACAGTCAGGCAGGTAAAAATGCCATGGTTGCAGCTGAGCTAGAGTCAGTGGCGGGTGGCATTGGTCACGATGTTTTCAACTTAGGTATGACCGACGAGAATGATCACCACTTAACGTATATCCACTTAGGTATCATGGCCAGTATTCTGATCAACTCAAAGGCTGTGGACTTTGTTGTGACGGGATGTGGAACAGGGCAAGGTGCTTTGATGTCACTGAACCTGCACCCGGGTGTGGTTTGTGGTTACTGCCTAGAGCCATCAGATGCTTTCTTGTTTAACCAAATCAACAACGGCAATGCTCTCGCTCTCGCTTTTGCTAAAGGCTTTGGCTGGGCAGGTGAACTCAACATTCGTTATATCTTTGAAAAAGCGTTCACAGGCGAGCGTGGTAATGGGTATCCACTAGAACGTGCAGAACCACAGCAACGTAATGCAGCAATTTTGAATGAAGTGAAAGCGGCGGTGGTAAAAGATAACTTTATTGATTCTCTGAGAGCTATCGACCAAGATCTAGTGAAAACAGCGGTTGGCAGCGAGCGTTTCCAACAATGCTTCTTTGAGCATTGCCAAAACCAAGAAATCGCTGATTATGTTCGTTCACTTTTAGATTAATTAGAGCGTTTAGTTCTGATAGAGCCAGCCTTGTTCGGCTGGCTTTTTGATGAATAATTAAAGCAATGTAATGAGACAAACAGTAATCAGCTGGCTAAATTGCGATTCGTGTTTTCCTGAATTTACTCTTCATCTTCGGTTTCTTTGGGAGCATTCGACGCCCAGTCTTTTTCAAGCCAGTTATCGAGCACGTGTTGCAGTACGTTCAAGGAGGTTGGTTTCTCTAGGCGACCATCCATCAACTTGCTGATCATATCTAACTCGTGCTGTCCTGATTCGCCAGACAAAGCAATGATTGGCGTTTGAGGAGAGCGTGCCTTGATGATTTGGCTTGCGTCAAAACCATTCATTATCGGCATTTGTACGTCCATTAAGATCAAATCGACCTTGTGTGTTTTGAACAGCTCGACGGCATTCTCGCCGTTTTTAGCTTGTAAGCTATTTACGCCAAGTCGACTCAGGTACATCTGAACAAGCGTGCGTTGCACTTCTTTATCATCGACGATAAGCACGGTTGGAGCCAAATGGTTCTCTGGGGTTAGCGTACTTGTTGGCTCTGAACTTTGCGTTTCCGCTTGGTTATCTGGCTTAACTTCTGCGTTGGGTTTGTTTTCAGTTGTGGTTTGATTACTTTTCCAATCATTGAAGTAAGGCGTACGAAGTGCGTCTGCTTTGGGTGCATTGGGTACTACCGGGAAGTACAGGTGGAACTCAGTAAACTCCCCAAGTTTAGAGTGGCACTCAACTCGGCCGCCAAATGAACGCATCACACGTTGGCAATAGCCAAGCCCTAGGCCGCTACCACCGCTTTTTTGGTAAGAGAAGAAGTCATCAAAGATCTTATGTGCAATGGCTTCGTCAATGCCAGGGCCGGTATCTCGGAATATCAGAACGTTCTCGTAAGGCCCTGTGTTGGTGCTGATCTCAATTTGGCTTTCTGGATAAGAATCAAAGTAATAGATTGCATTACGTATCAGGTTGAAAATAACGAAATTGAATAAGGTTTCATTGAGCTTTGCTACAAAATCAGCGTGTTGTGGTAAACGAATGCGTTCAATGATCTTTTCATTCTCAAAACCATAGTGGCTTACGGCTTGATCTACGGCTTTGTGGATAGAGGTCATGGCCACAGGGCCGTGTTCAGGCGTACTGTCACTGACTTCGCGCAGGATGATATCAATCAGTTGTCGCCCGCGTTGAATCGCCGCTTGGCCATTCTCAATATCCTTTAGGATTTGTTTAGCTGGGGCTTGGTTATCAATGTGCTGTTTTAACACCTCAAAATGCAGCTGCACTTGAGCCAGCGGGTTACGCATTTCGTGTGCGATAGAATTAGCAAGCGCGCGACTTTGGCGAATGCGTCTATCGGCTTCAATGGTGCTTTGTACACGAGTTAACAAGGTTTGCAGTGCAGAGATCTCTTCGTTAGAGAACATCTTATCGTTGCTCTTATGTGATGAGACCAATAAGTGCGTGACCGATTTCCCCTGACCAAATAAAGGCATCACCAAAGCGGTGTCGTTTGAGCTCATCTTGTCATATAGGGCTTTTATCGAGCGCTTGGCTGGTGCGGTGTAATCAAGCTCCTGAGACAGCTCATCGAACACTAAAACGGACTTGTTGGTAGACAGGTAATCTTCGTAGAAGGTTTCGTTGTAGTTGCTGTTCACCAGACGCAACTTGTCTTCGGGAATCTGCAATAGGCTACCTAATCGACGCATTGCATCATCAATCGACAGCTTGAAATCGTCTTCTAGTGAGAGGATCTGTTGTACTGGCGTTTTCTTGTTTCCGTAGACAAAGAACGAGGCGTAGTGGCTTACGCGCTTGTAGAGAACATGCCACGTGATGCCGATAATCGCGCAGATTGGGATAGCAACAAGCCATTGACTGTCGTCTGTCAGCGGGATAAATATCGCGCCAAAAGGGATCACCAAAATAGCACAAACCAACATCGCATTTAGGCTCATGTACGCCAGGTATTTCACGCTGTAGAAGCGCGAGGTCAGCAGGGCATAGCCAACGAACAACATTTCACTTATCGACAAAGCTGGTGGCAGCCAAGTGAGCGAGAAATCACGCAAGAAGTAGGTCATGCCTAGGTGGATCGTCGCAGTAGACAGCATGAAGACTAAAATGCCGGCGATCATATAGTTGGTTTTGGCTAAAGTTAGCTTGCTGCTGTTGGCGCGCATGGCCACCAGGTTGAGTAGTGTTAGCACTACAAAGCTAATCATCCCAATAAAGAAGTACGGCGTATGCGGGCCAAACTCAATCACGAACTGGCTTGGGCCTGCAATGGTGACGTGTTCAACGGTTAACCCCGGACTTAAATTGATAAAGAAGGAGTAGACGGTCAGGGTGACGAAAATGGCTTGCTGCCACACATGAACCTTACCATTACGTTGTTCAGCGGCGAGTTTGCACGAGAAGTAATAGGCAAAGGCAAACGCAAAGAACGAGGCGAGGTTGGCAAACTTTGCGGCGAACACGGCGGCCGAGGCCCCAAGTTCCGGTAATAAGTCGGTATGGAAATAAGCGTTACTGCTGATCCACGCAACAATGCAGATCGAATACGCGATGTAAGGGGCATGGTGTGTCCCTGCGATCACTTCGTTCTTCTGTTTCAGGCGATAGCAGTAATAGAACAACCACATGACAACCACAGCCACGGTTGCAAGCAGTGTGATTGCTTTTGCATAGATGATCGCCTCTAGGCCGAAATCAAACATGTTCATCCTTTTTCACCGAGCTAGTTTTTCCTGCCGAGCGCGACTTTTCTAATGACTTTCTGCTTTCTCGCACTGCGCGTTTGTAGCTTCGAAAATCGACATTATTGAACGCTTTTACCATCATCTCAAAATTCCAGAATCCACGATAAATTGTCGTGCCATCGTCATTTAATTCGCAATATCCAGAATGGAAGTATGCATTGGAATCAATGGTTTGATAAAACTGAAGCATGAAAGGTTGCTCGATAATAGTGAAGCCAATCTTATAGCCTATTTGGTGTAACACACTCATCAGCTCTTTTTGAGAAAGGTAGAGGAAATAGAGCTTTTGTTGGGTATTGCCACTGACTGTCAGACGTAACACCTCACACAGGGCATCTTTGTCGGACAATTGTAACTGGAATTGTTGGTCAAATTCTGGGAGAGAGTAACATTTTGACAGTGTAGGCGGTGTGAAAAGTTGTAACCCTGCGAGTTCATCGTTGCCGTAATTGGGTAAACAGTATTGCCATTGCTCATTGCTGAACGGCGGTGCGTAACTTAGCCAAGTGTCATTCTTAGACCAGTCTTGAATCAGCGCAGAGGAAACCAGTGTTGGAAAGGCTTCATCGACTGGATGCTTGAGCAGAATAAAATGCTTACCTGCCTGAGAAAGGTGTAATAAAGGCAGCATCTCAAACCATTTCTCGCCCTTGATGAACACCTCGAGATTGCTTAAAGCAATGGCATCGCTGATTGGCATTCCTTGTGGGTGACTCGGTGTTTGTACCAAAAGTGGCTCATGTTCTATCTGTTCGATGATCGCACCGTAATAAGCACTGTCATTGATAGGGAGGTCGACATGAGAAATGGAGCTTGGATTTAATGGAGATTTTGCTTTGATCGCAGCAATTTCACACTCACACCAGAAATCTAGCCAATGCATATAGCACTGCCCTACAGCCTGCTCTAGAAGAGCAATCTCTGCAGATAGTGTATTTGGATAGCGCAGAATCAGATCGCGGTAGTCCATCACCTCAAACAATACAGAGTAGCTTTTGTTTTGATGCTCTGGGAAAAGCAATTCTAATTGGCTTCTACGATATTCAGTCACGCTTTGAAAAAGCTCAGTGCGCTCATGTGGCTGATAAGTGCTGATGACGAGCTCTATCAGCGCTCGCTGTTTTATTTCGATAGACAGACTGCTAGCCAACAGTGAGCCTAAAGACGACGTTAATTTCATGTTTAACCTAGCCTAGGTTTATATAATTATTTTTATTTGATCTGCACTATCTATAGGACACTGATTTTAGGTATGTGTTTGAAGTTACGTTACTTTGAGAGAGCCAATCGTAACTTTACTTGTGTCCATGGTGTGAGAAGTAAGTTGCATAATCGGGCGAGATTTTACTACTTGCACTCACCCTCAACAATAAAGATTTTCCATATTTGAATGAATTCAAAGATGAACAAAATACATTATTATCAACAACTTGTAGGGTTGGATCACAGTTTTAAAATCAGACATGATTAAGCCGAGCATAAACTTTTGAATTTATAAAATAATCTCAAATATCTATTTTTTGAACCAATATCACAATCCAAATCAACATGAGCTCATCTTATTAATTACAGCGTGAATGTATTTGGTGTGAGATATGTAATTAGCTGATGCATTATATCTGTCTTATACTCGCTTATTCCTTCGCTACCCATTCTATTGATTTAAATATCAGGTGGATAAAAGCAGTGCTCCAGTGCTCGACTTTGTTTTCCTGACCATCTTCTGTGTTTATAGAGTAGTTACACCATAATCTCTGATGAATTGATGACATTCGAGGTTTAAGCTTGCCTGCATATGAAACATTATTGCGAGTAATCCCTCGTAAATGATTGAGGTAGAGAGAATTTATGAAGAACGTACGATTAACATCATTACTTGGAACAGCAACCTTGTTTAGTGTCGTGGCGTTAGCTGGGTGTAGTCAGAAATCAGAGGTACCAACTCAACCGCAAGAGAATGCGAACCCCATCTGCAGCACTAAAAACCTGACGGGTGGTTGGTCGAAAAGTGAGATAACACCAGAAGCCAAGCAAGCTTTAAACGCAGTTCTTAGCCAAATGAACACTTCAGCTGAGCTCAAGCAGATCTTGAGTGTTCGAACTCAGGTTGTCGCGGGTTTGAATTACGCTATTGAGTTTGAAATGGATAATGGTGAAGTGTGGAACACCATCGTTTACCGTTCTCTACAAGGTGACATCGAAATGACGCAACCTGCACAGAAAGGTCTTCTGTGCTCATAATCTAGATGCGTCTGTATCTTGTGAGATAGGCTGATAGCAAATAAAAATGGCTCCGTATTGGGAGCCATTTTTGTTTTTAAGAAGACTGATTCACTGAACGATTTCAGTCGGCCAGCTCGGGCTCGGCTAACTCCTGAACACAAGCTCGGCTGATGTCTTCATCAATGTAGGCCATACCGAGTTTATTGAGGTAGTCCATGCGATCGGCAGTGCGAAGCTCGATGTCGGGGCCTGCAATGTTGTTGGCTTGATAAATTTCAGTGAGATGAGACATGAATTGCTCGCCCACACTCATCATCAATAGACTCATTGCGCCTACGTCCGGTCTTACTTTGGTGCGTTGCTTTTCAGATAGGTTTACCGCTAGTACGATAGGTTGTTCTTCACCTTCGAATCGAACGCCTCGCTCACGAATGGTTTGTTGAGCCCAGTAGTACGCCAGTTCTTTACTCTGAGTGAGAAACACTGGCTCAACCGATTCGGTATAGTTGTTGCCGATGGTTGCCATAGTTTTTGAAGCTGCTTCGTTGAGCGCTTTGTCTCCAGAACGTTTTAAACCTTGGCCTTGAATCGAAGCCAATAAAGCTGAAGATGTGCCGTGATACCAAGTATCACCCGTCGCGAAACCATTCTCTGATAACAGTGTTTTTGCATCTTGTAGGTGTGTAGGTATTGAAGTCATAGGCACTCTCAACAAATAGGAATCTGAACAAATATGTATACAGTTAGCTTAAACAGAAGTTGTTCGGTTAACCGTGGTGTGGAACACAAATCTGAGGCTTTGAGATAAAGCTGGCAGTACAAGCTTTATCTCAAAGCCTTCCCCCGGATCTTACCTAAGTAAGAGAGAAGGACGGGGGAGGCTTTAGCGTTAGCGATTAATCAAATTGGTTCGATGTATTCGCTTCACCTGCAGCTTTTAGTGCGTTCTCACCAGCAAAGTACTCTTTGTGATCATCACCGATGTCTGAACCAGACATGTTTTGGTGTTTAACACAAGCGATGCCTTGGCGTATCTCTTTGCGCTGAACATTTGCAACATAGCCCAGCATGCCTTGGTCACCGAAGTATTCTTTTGCAAGGTTGTCGGTTGACAGCGCTGCAGTGTGGTAAGTCGGTAGAGTAATCAAGTGATGGAAGATACCCGCTTCACGAGATGCATCCGCTTGGAATGTGCGAATCTTGTCATCAGCTCGTTTAGACAATTCAGTTTCGTCATATTCAGCACTCATTAGGCTAGCACGGTCGTAAGCTGAAACATCTTTACCTTCTGCTACCATCGCATCGTATGCTTGTTGGCGGAAGTTTAGCGTCCAGTTGAATGATGGAGAGTTGTTGTAAACCAGCTTCGCATTAGGGTGAACTTCACGTACGCCGTCCATCATCTCTTTGATTTGACCGATGTGTGGCTTCTCAGTCTCAATCCATAGTAGGTCAGCACCCGCGTTGATTGCTTCAATACAGTCGAATACACAACGGTCTTCACCAGTACCTTGGCGGAATTGGTATAAGCCTGAAGGTAGACGCTTAGGTCGAACTAGCTTGCCGTCACGGTTAAAGCAAACGTCGCCTTCTGCCATATCTGCAACATCGATCTCTTCAACATCTAGGTATGAGTTGTAGATATCACCTTGGTCGCCCGGCTCTTTCACTACTGCGATTTCTTTTGTTAGGCCAGCACCTTGAGAATCGGTACGAGCAACAATAACGCCGTTGTCGATGCCTAGTTCAAGGAAAGCGTAACGAAGTGCGCGAAGTTTTGCGTGGAAGTCAGCGTGTGGAACCGTTACTTTGCCGTCTTGGTGACCACATTGCTTCTCATCGGCAACTTGGTTTTCAATTTGTAGACAACATGCGCCTGCTTCAATCATCTGCTTAGCCATTAGGTAGGTCGCTTCTGCGTTACCAAAACCTGCATCGATATCGGCGATGATTGGCACCACGTGTGTTACGTGATTGTCGATTTTGTCTTGGATAAGGTCTTGTTGGTTAACGTCGCCCGCTTCACGTGCAGCGTCTAGCTCACGGAATAAACCACCCAGTTCACGTGCATCAGCTTGGCGCAGGAATGTGTATAGTTCTTCTACTAGGCCTGCAACCGATGTTTTCTCATGCATAGATTGGTCTGGAAGTGGACCAAAGTCTGAGCGAAGTGCTGCAACCATCCAGCCTGATAGGTATAGGTAGCGTCGGTCTGTCTTGCCATCAAAGTGCTTCTTAATAGAAATCAACTTTTGTTGGCCGATAAAACCATGCCAGCAGCCTAAAGACTGAGTGTATTGAGAACTGTCTTCGTCGTAAGCCTCCATATCCGCACGCATGATATCTGCCGTGTATTGCGCGATATCTAGACCTGTTTTGAATTTGTTTTGAGCTCGCATACGAGCAGCAGATTCAGCATTGATTGCATCCCATGGAGCACCTGCAGCGCTTTTTGCAACTTCTATCATTTCGATATCTTGTGTAATTTGCGACATAACTATTCCTTAGTTTCACGTGGGGTATGGTTGCCAAATTGGCTTGGATTAAAACTTTGCTATGGACAAAGAATAACCACTCATGTGATAATTTTGTTAATTTATAGTTATTATATTCGGTATTTTTCTTATGAATATTGCTCGTATAGACCTTAATTTGCTTGTGTATTTAGACATGTTGCTACGTGAAAGAAACGTTACACGAGCAGCAAATCAATTGGGTATTACTCAACCAGCCATGAGTAATGGCCTTCGCCGATTGCGTGATCTGTTTGAAGACCCGCTATTAGTGAGAACAAGTGAAGGGATGATACCGACCGAACGCGCGCACAAGTTGCAGCCACTGATTCGAAACATCTTGGCGAATGTAGAGAAGACACTGCAGCCGACCACAGAGTTTAATGCAGAAGACAGTGAACGCGTGTTTCGTATCATGGCGAGTGACTATGCAGAGTCGACCATTATTCAGCCGCTATTGAAAAAACTGAGCGAGATAGCACCGAAAATACGACTGGATATAATGACGCCAAGTGATGTGAGCTATCAGGATGTAGAGCAAGGTACCGTTGATATAATTATCAACCGATTTGACGATATTCCTCAGTCGTTTCACCAGATGAGCCTTTGGCACGACGGGTTTTCTTGCCTCTTTAGTTGTGACAACCCGATAGCCGACAATTTCGATATTTTGTCTTATTTAAAGGCGCAACATATTTGGGTAAGTAAGACTGGTATGGGAACGGGAGTCGGGATAAACCCAAGCGAAGCACAAAAGCTTGGTTGGATAGATGAAGCACTAATGCGCATTGGTAAAACCCGTAACATCACGGTGTTTACGCGACACTACTTGTCGGCGATTCTCTTCGCACAACAGAAGAACCTGATCCTGACTATTCCTACCAAAGCCGCTCAACTGCAGCGCAATAACCCTAGATTGTTAATCAAACCAGCGCCATTTGCGATTGAACCCTTTGAGGTGAAGATGGCGTGGAGTCCATTGTTACAAACCAATCCAGACCACCAGTGGATGCGTCGTTTGATTAAAAGTGTCGCTAACGAAATCGAGAGTGGAGTAACGGAATAACACAGTTTTCAGGGTATTTTTTATATGAATATCCAATATAACCGGCATAAATTAGCTAAATTCATGTCCGTTAAGTAAGTTTAAGTCAGTAAAGTAAATTTGAGCTAGTCACGAAAATTTATTGAGTAGCCATAAATTAGTTTGAGAGAGATTTTATGAGCAGTCGTATTCAACAGGGAAGCTTGAACATTGATAGCACCCTCTACCAATTAATTAATGAGCAGGTGATTCCTGGAACAGGCATTGTCGCTGAAGACTTTTGGCAATCATTTGCAACCATCCTTGAAGATTTGGCTCCAAAAAATCGCGCATTGCTTATCAAGCGTGAAGATCTTCAACATCAAATTGACGTTTGGCACCAAGAGCGTGCTGGGCAAACGCTAGATGCTGTGGAGTACAAACAGTTCTTACAGCAGATCGGTTATTTGGTTCCTGAAGGCGATGACTTTCAAGTGACGACAGCGAGCGTAGAGCCTGAGATCGCAACACAAGCAGGGCCGCAGCTTGTGGTGCCAATCATGAACGCACGTTTTGCACTTAACGCAGCCAATGCGCGTTGGGGCAGCCTATATGATGCGCTCTACGGAACGGACGTGATCAGTGAAAGTGATGGCGCGGAAAAGGGCGGAAGCTTTAACCCAGCCCGTGGCGCTAAAGTAGTGACTTATGCTCGCGAGTTCCTTGATGACGCAGCGCCATTAAACGGCGTCTCCCATAAAGACGTCACCAAATACAGCATCAGTAACGCTAGCATCGGCAATAAATTAATAGCGACACTCGATAACGGCGAAGAAGTCACTCTCATTGATAGCGACCAGTTCATTGGCTATCAAGGTGACGCAAGTTCCCCTTCGTGCATTCTTCTTAAACACAATAATCTGCACATCGAAATTCAAATTGACCCGAGCGCACCGATTGGTAGCGTCGATGTGGCGGGAATTAAAGATGTATTAGTCGAAGCCGCTCTAACAACCATTATGGATTGCGAAGACTCGGTTGCTGCAGTTGATGGTGAAGACAAAGCATTGGCTTACCGTAACTGGTTAGGCTTGATGAAAGGTGATCTACAAGAATCACTAGAGAAAAACGGCAAAACCATTGTTCGTAACCTTAACCCAGATCGCCAATACACCAGCGTGACGGGTGGTGAGATTTCACTAAAAGGCCGCAGCATGTTGTTCATCCGTAATGTTGGCCACCTGATGACCAACCCTGCGATTATTGATGCCGAAGGCAATGAAGTGCCTGAAGGCATTATGGATGGCATGATCACTTCGCTAATCGCGATGCATGATTTAAAAGGCAACAGTGCTTACCAAAACTCGACCGCGAACAGCATCAATATTGTAAAACCTAAGATGCATGGTCCTGAAGAAGTCGCGTTCACCAATGAGCTGTTTGGTCGCATTGAAGATGCATTAGGGCTAGATCGATTCACGATCAAAGTTGGCATCATGGACGAAGAGCGTCGTACTTCGGTTAACCTTAAAGAATGTATTCGAGCGGCTAAAGATCGTGTTGTGTTCATCAACACAGGTTTCTTAGACCGAACGGGTGATGAGATTCACACCAGTATGGAAGCGGGACCATTCGCTCCTAAAACACAGCTGAAAACCATGACTTGGATTGGCGCATACGAAGATCAAAACGTTGATCTTGGCTTAGCTTGTGGCCTGCAAGGTAAAGCCCAGATTGGTAAAGGTATGTGGCCAGAGCCAGACAACATGGCGAAGATGATGGATGCGAAAATCGGACATCCACAAGCGGGTGCTAATACTGCTTGGGTTCCTTCTCCAACCGCCGCGACTTTGCACGCGCTGCACTATCACAAGGTGAGTGTACTAAGCCGTCAGAAAGAGCTTCGTGAGCGAGTGAGAGCCAATGTTGATGATATTCTTACTATCCCGCTACTGGGCAACCAAAAGCTGACTGCGCAAGATATTCAAAGTGAACTGGATAACAACACACAAGGTATTCTGGGGTACGTGGTTCGTTGGATTGATCAAGGCGTTGGTTGTTCGAAGGTACCTGATATTAACGATGTCGGCTTGATGGAAGACCGAGCGACGCTGCGTATTTCAAGCCAGCACATTGCAAACTGGTTACGCCATGGCATTTGCGATGAAGACCAAGTTATGAAAACAATGAAGCGCATGGCTGCTGTTGTTGATGATCAAAACGCTGGGGATCCAAGCTACCAGAATATGGCGCCTAATTTTGAAAACAGCATTGCATTTTCAGCGGCGTGCCAGTTGGTATTCGAAGGGTGTGCTCAGCCGAGCGGTTACACCGAGCCAGTGCTGCATGCTATGCGTCTAAAGCTGAAAGCGCAGGGATAGAGAAGCAACCCAATAACAAAAACAGAGAATGTAAAATACTAAAAAAAAGAAACCCCCTTTAACCGAGCCCAAGGTGCCGCGCTTTTATAGCGCGGCTTTTTTTTGATTCATTTTTGTGAAGGGAAAGGTGGAAAGTGGGTCAGGTTAGTGATCACTAAGACTTAATTATTTCCGAGCCCTAATCACTGCCAGAACTTAGTTACTACCAACCTTATTTTCCGCCAAAGCAAAGATACTTAATGTCCATGTACTCATCGATGCCTTCTTTCGCACCTTCACGGCCAATACCTGATTGTTTCACGCCACCGAAAGGCGCGACTTCGGTTGAGATCAGGCCATCATTAATACCCACCATACCGTACTCAAGTGCCTCTGCGATGTTCCATACTCGATGAATGTTCTGACTGTAGAAGTACGACGCTAATCCATAAATGGTATCGTTGGCCATCTCGATAAGCTCTTCGTCCGTGTCGAATTTCATCACAGGCGCGACTGGGCCAAAGATCTCTTGTTGAACGATGTCCATGCTGTGTTTTACATCTTTAAGAACAACAGGCTGAATGAAAAGCCCATTAAGCTCCTGAGTTGGCGTGACAGGCGCAGCACCTTGTTCAATCGCTCGGTTTATCAAAGCTTGGATGTTGTTCTTCGCATTCAGGCTGACAACAGGTCCAATCGTGACACCCTCATCTAAACCGTTACCAATCTTAAGCTGCTGAACCGCTTGATCGAATTTAGCCACAAACTCATCGTACACTTTACTGTGAACGTAGAATCGGTTCGCACAGACACATGTTTGACCTGCATTACGGAACTTCGACGCCATTGCGCCTTGAACGGCCGCGTCGATGTCAGCATCGTCAAACACAATAAAAGGTGCATTGCCACCAAGCTCCATAGAGGTGCGTTTGATGCCTTTTGCCGCTTGAGCCATCAAGATACTGCCCACTCGAGTAGAGCCAGTGAAAGAGATTTTTTTGATAAGCGGATGCGAAGTGAATAGGTTGCCCACTTGTTCAGGGCTTTCACCAAGCACCACTTGAAGTAGATCTTTAGGGATACCCGCTTGATAAGCCAGTTCAACCACAGCAAACGCGGAAAGCGGTGTCTCATCCGAAGGTTTCACGACAAAGCTACAACCCGCAGCTAAGGCAGGAGCCGCTTTACGAGTGATCATTGCAATAGGGAAGTTCCATGGCGTAATCGCGCACGCCACTCCGATCGGTTGCTTGATGGTCACCAAACGTTTGCCTGCGACTGTGCTAGGAATGGAATCACCATAAGTGCGCTTCGCTTCTTCTGCAAACCACTCAATGAAGCTCGCGCCATACACCACTTCGCCTGTCGCTTCGGCTAACGGCTTACCCTGTTCCATTGTCATGATTCGAGCAAGGTCATCTTTGTTTTCAAGGATCAGCTGGTGCCAGCGATGAAGCAGTGCAGCACGAGATTTAGCAGGAATTTTTGCCCACTCTTTCTGTGCTACATGAGCTCGTTCAATCGCGCTCGCTAACTCTGTTTTTGATGATACCGGTGCGTGCCCGATGAGTTCACCCGTTGCTGGATTGGTCACGGCAACCGCGTTGTTCGCTTCTGTCACCATAAAAGAGAGTAAGCGCTGGTTATCAATGTTTAGCATCGTGATTCCTTTGTCGTGATTACTTTAGACGTGTTGCTGATGTTATTGAGTTGATGTCTATGCAGTGCTGATGATTCGCTTTAGCCTGCCAAGGTTACTCTTGCGCCCAGTTGTCTGCTTCTATCTTCGCTAATGCTTTTGCTGCTTTTTGAAGTGCGGGCAAGAATTTTATTGCTTCGTCCGGTTTCACTCGAATTACAGGCGCTTGTATCGCTAGGCCGAGGTTTGATTGACCTGTTGGTGAGGGTATCAGCACGGCGATACAGACTAAGCCCGGCAAAAACTCTTCGTCATCAATCGCAAAGCCTTGGATTTTAGCTTCTTCGATGTCTTTCTCTAACATCGAATAGTCTGTAATGGTGTTCACTGTGTATTGAGTCAGTGGCACATTTTCAATTAATCGTCTGCGCTGTGACTTAGACATGTGCGCCAAAAACAGTTTTCCGCTTGCTGAGCAATGTACTGGGACGCGAGAGCCTGGGTGTAGATGAAAACGAAGGGGTGCTTCAGTTTCTGCGCGATCAAGATAGATGATCTCGCCACTTGATAGCGCCGTTAGGTTACAGCTTTCACCAACTTCTGCTCTCAGGTTTTCAAGAATAGTGCGTCGGGCACTGTGCATGGTGCTATTCAACAATAGGTTTTCGGCAAGTTTTCTGAGTCGAATACCTGAGCTGTAGTGCTTCTCATCGCCGTCTCTTTGAATAATGCCTGCCGCTTCTAACTGCTGAAGCATTCGGTGCAGCGTAGGTTTTGGCAGTCCAGTTTCTTCGACTAATCCTTGAAGAGAAATAAACTCGTCTTTTTGCGCTATCACCTCTAATAGTGCAAAAAGTCGGAGAGTCGGTGTATCCCCTTGAACTGGTGGTGTTTCTGTTTGCATATAATGATCCATCCTTGCGATATGTCTATGCTTAAGAGTGTACATACCAAATCATTATTCTTCAATTATCTGAATAAAATTTGACCTTTTTTATTATTTCAATAATATAAATATAAATTATGGAACAATTAATCTCAATAAATGGAATTTAAGATGAAGGCGATTGAACGGATTATTGACAAGGCTCACTTAGATCGTAAGCGAGTGGTTTTGAGTGAAGCTGAGGACCCGCGAGTGCTAGCAGCCGCAAGAATGGCGATAGACAAACAGCTCGCTTACATCACCCTAGTCGGGGATGAACCAGCGATCATCGCTGCTGCAGAAGTGCATCACATTGATCTTGTGGGCATTCATATTATTTCCCCACAGGCGTCATCACTCAAAGAAGTCCTCGCTGAGCGGTTGTATACATTAAGAAAAGCGAAAGGTATGACTTACGATGATGCGATAGAGCTGGTTCTAGACCCACTCGTTTTTGCCAATTTGATGGTCAGAGAAGGGCTGGTGGATGGCACCGTTAATGGTGCGGTTTATACCACGTCTGATGTGGTGCGAGCTGCGCTTCAGATTATCGGCCCTGCGCCAGACAGTGAATTGGTGTCCAGTTTCTTTCTGATGATGTTGTGTGAGCCTTTCCATAATCTTAAAGGCGGCATGATTTTCAGTGACTGTGGTTTGGTGATTAACCCCAATGAAACCGAGCTAGCATCGATTGCAGTGGCCGCATCAAACAGCGCTCAAACGCTACTGATGGAAGAACCTAAAGTCGCAATGCTGTCGTTTTCGACCAACGGCAGTGCCAAGCACGAATCGGTCGATAAGGTTCGTAACGCGGCTCAACTCGTGAAACAGCGTTGTCCCGGAATCGCCGTCGATCAGGATGTTCAACTCGATGCCGCGATTGTCACTGAGATTGCCGCGAAGAAGCTGCCAGATTCAGAGGTGAAAGGTCAATCGAACGTGTTGATATTCCCCAATTTAGAAGCCGGTAATATTGGTTATAAGCTTGCGGAAAGATTAGGCGGGGCAGTTGCGATTGGTCCACTGTTACAAGGGTTGAATCAACCTGCGAATGACTTATCAAGAGGGTGTAACGCACAAGACATCTTTAATGTGATCGCGGTGACCGCGGTACAAGCGCAGCAAGGAAAAACAGCAAATTCAAAGACTGACGTGGCGGCTGATTCTGAAAAAAGAGATGAATCGACATTTGATTTTAGATACTAAAATCTAGCTCCTGAAGCTGATACTCACATTTAAATCAACCCCCAAACAACCTAATTAGGATAGCTAATGGAGTTACCTGTTTTACTCGCCATTCTTACCACTATTGCGGTAGGTACCTATTTTCAAACTGTCACTGGATTTGGCCTCGGTATCATCGTGATTGGTTTAACGGTTAGCCTCAATCTGGTTTCCTTACCCGTTATAGCCGCTGTGGTCAGTATTGTGACCTTGTTCAATTGCTTGGTCGCATTGATGGGTAAGCCACTGCTTGGGGAACTCAAGATTCTGGTGGTGTTGGTCATCGGTATTATTCCCGGCGTTTCGATGGGGGTGTACTTGCTGGACGAGTTAAGCGATTCGGCAACGCATATTCTTCGAGGACTATTAGGTGCGATGGTGCTATTCGCAGGTTTGAGTTTTATGTTCAAACCTAAAACCAGAAAGGATCGCTCGGCAACCGTATCTTTCCTTGTCTCAGGCTTTAGCTCTGGGTTAGCGGGTGGGTTGTTTGGGATGGCAGGTCCACCGATTGTTTATCATCTTTATCGGCAGCCTTTTACGCTCGATCTGGTGCGAAGCACACTGCTGATGGTTTTCGCTTGTACGTCGATGTCGCGTACTGTCAATGTCTACGCTGCAGGCGACATGGAACAGAGGATACTGTGGTTATCTGCTATTGCTGTTCCCTTGGTAGCGCTTGTCACGATGTTTGCTCGACGTTTCCCACCGCCGTTGTCTAATGATCAACTCAGAAAGTTAGTGTTTATTGTGTTGATGTTGATTGGTGGGTACTTGATGGCGGTCTCTGTATGGTCGTTGTTTTTGGCTTAGAACGTTTTCTTTATCAAAATTACCTTTGAAGGAGGAGGGCTTGATTCTCGTTTAATGCTTGATGACACCCTCCTCAATGACACGTCAGCGCTTTAGCATCTCAAAGATGTTCCTAGATAACCCGAACAAGCAGCTCTCTTGTACGTCCAAGGTAATGTTGTTGCGGTAATATGGGCTCAAATCCACTCCCATCCCCACGCCATGAATCTCAATTCCGTTTTTGGTCGACTCACGTTCAATCACTTGTTTGAGGTGGTTATCCAAATAGAACTGATCGTTGGCAGTGCTGGTGGCGGTATCCATTGGGCAGCCGTCTGAGAACACGATCAAAACCTTTCGTTGAGCAGCGTGCTGTTGCAACCGCTGGCTCGCGAACTGTACCGCTTCGCCATCAATCCCTTCTTTAAAGACGTCTGCTTTACGAAGACTCGCAATACCAAGGCGAGATCGTCTCCAATGCGTATCAAAATCCTTAAACACGATGTGCCGAACTTCGTTCAAGCGGCCTGGGTGCTTTGGTTGGCCTTGTTTAAGCCACTGTCGATAGACCTTACCACCGTTCCAGTTGTTGGTAGTGAAGCCAATGATCTCAAATGGGATATCAGCCAATCCTACGGATTTGAGAATGGTGTCCATCAGCAGACTTAGTTTGTGACTGTGCTTTTGCATTGAACCTGAACAATCCATCAAAAACGTGATAGCACATTGATGAGATGCACCGATATCAGGTTGATAAAAGACAGTGCGATCCAATGGCGAAGTGATGAGCTTGGTTATGGTGGTGGCGTTAACAATGCCTTCTTCTAAATGGTCCTGACGTCGGTTCGTTTGTGGAGTGGCAACAAAGCGAGTGAGCATCGCGGCTAAACGGCGAGTGTTGACTTGTCTCGCCATGATGTCATCGGTGAGCTTTTGTCTCAGTTCGAGTAATAGGGCGCGCCTGACGAGTTTGTCTGCCGCGATGACTTGATCCAATTCTGAATTAAAGACCTGATAATTTGCACCCGACAGCTCGAATACCTTGCTACTGCCTGTGATGTCGGTATCGACGTCTTCATCTTGAATGTCTCCATCAACAATCAAGGCAAGCTGCGCAAGGATCTTGATGTCTTCTTCAACCGTTGGCGTGGGCGAGTTATCACTTTCTTGTTCCTGGGTTATTAACTCTTGTGCAAGCGCTGCAAGCTCATTGGCGCTGTGTGCAAATGACTCTTGGTCGGTTCTATGTTGCTTTAAGTGCTTCAGGCTGTGCCCAAAAGTAGGCACGATGCCGGCGCGAGTCGATTCAATGGTTTCAGCGATAGGCTCAGAAACGGGAACACCGGTTAAACGGGTGTGGATGACCTGCATCAGTGTAAACAGCAACATGCCTATTCGTGATTCGGTAAAGCCATTTTGATGATATTGGTCGCTCCAATACGCAAAGTTGAATTGGATGCTGGTGGTCACGCCTTTTAGATAAGGCGGAACTTGAGATTCAACTCGAACCTGTTCGCAGAAGTCGTAAAGCAGACGTTCTATTTCGTTTTGAGGGCGCAATGAATAATGGAGGTCAGCGTCTGAAAGCAATAGTCGCAGTGCCGATGAATCGATCTTACCTTGCATCGATAGCTTGCTGCTTTTTAGCTCGTGGCGAGACACAAAGGTGAGATCGTTAGTATGTGCTGACTGGTAATAACAGGGCTTATTGCCTTTATAGAGACGTTCTCCCCGATAGTTCAGATTGAGTTCACCACTGATTGCTCTGGCGACAGACACACCAATATCGAGGATCTTTTTCTGCTGGGAAGAAACATTGGCCATGGTTTACGACTCCGAGTGCGAATAGTTTTGAGTATGCGTTTCCAAGGCTTCACCAAAGCAACGGAAATAGTATTCGCTAACCAGTTCTTTTTCTTCGTCTTCACAGCGATTTAAAAATGAAAGCCTAAATGCGGTCGCTACATCGTCGAATATTTGGATGTTTTCAGCCCAAGTGAGCACCGTTCGCGGAGACATCACAGTCGAAAGGTCGCCAGCCCGAAACCCGTTACGCGTTAATCCTGCGGTAGCGATCATTTTCTCGACCAGTTGTCGGCCACTTTCATTATTCAGCTCTGGAAGCTTAGATAACACGATCTTGGTTTCATGTTGTGGGTCTAAATAGTTGAGCGTAGCGATGATGTTCCATCTATCTAACTGACTGTGGTTAAGCACTTGAGTACCCGAATACAAACCTGAAAAATTACCCAAGCCAAGCGTGTTGCACGTAGCAAACAGGCGGAAAGAAGGGTGGGGAGTGATCACGCGGTTTTGCTCGAGAGAAGTGTATTTGCCGTCTTGCTCTAAGAGTTGCTGAATCACAAACATCACATCAGGTCGACCCGCGTCGTATTCGTCCAATACCAATGCGATGGGTTGCTGGATACTTTGTGGAAGAATGCCTTCCTTAAACTCTGTCACTTGCATTCCATCTTTAATGACGATGCTATCTTTGCCAATGAAATCCAATCGGCTTAAGTGCCCATCTAGGTTGATCCTCAAGCATGGCCAGTTCAATCTCGCGGCAATTTGTTCAATGTGAGAAGACTTGCCCGTCCCGTGCGTACCTTGTATCAAGGTGCGACGATTTGAAGTGAACCCCGCCAATATGGCCAGCGTCACTTCAGGATCAAAACAGTAGTTAGGATCGATTTTTGGCACATACTCTCCCGCATGTTCAAACGCCATCACCGTTAGGTTGCTGTCGATGCCAAAGCACTCTCTTACACTTACTTGTCGCGTTGGTATCAATTCCGACTCTTTCATCATTCTTCCCTCTATATAACCCATTACTTGTCGCAGCTATTGCGCTATGTCGTCGATTATTAACAGCTCAACCTAAGTTAACGGCACTTTTTGTACGAAAAACTACCAATAATGTGATCTAGTTTTATTAATTGGAATGAATTGTTCCAATTTAATATAAAAAGTTGACGCGCAAAAATTCTACTACTAAGGTGAAATTGAATTCGAAAAAGAGACAATTCATTCCGAAAAATGAAATTTTGATCAACTCAAGGAGAATGGAAGAATGAGCGAGCAAGAAAAACGTACGGTTGTTTCCGGCACAGTAACAATGACACCATCAGAAGCGTTCGTTGAAACTATGGTTGCTAATGATGTTACCGACATGTTCGGCATCATGGGGTCAGCATTTATGGACGCAATGGATATCTTTGCTCCTGCTGGCATTCGATTGGTCCCAGTAGTACACGAGCAAGGCGCTGCCCACATGGCAGATGGTTACTCTCGTGTATCTGGTCGCCACGGTGTGGTTATCGGGCAGAATGGCCCAGGTATCAGTAACTGTGTAACAGCAATTGCAGCTGCGTTCTGGGCACATAGCCCGGTCGTCATTGTGACGCCAGAGACAGGCACTAAAACAATGGGCTTAGGTGGTTTCCAAGAATGTAACCAGCTTCCAATGTTCCAAGAGTTTACTAAGTATCAAGGACACGTAACGCACCCAGATCGTATGGCGGAATACACAGGTCGATGCTTCGACCGTGCGATTAGTGAAATGGGTCCAACTCAACTGAACATTCCACGTGACTATTTCTACGGTGAAACTCAAACCGAGATCCCTAAACCCGCGCGTTTAGACCGTGGTCCAGGTGGTGAAAAATCTCTAAATGAAGCAGCAGACCTGATTGCTGACGCGAAATTCCCAGTCATCATTTCTGGTGGCGGCGTGGTAATGGCTGATGCCGTTCAAGAGTGTGCGGCATTAGCAGAAAGACTGGGTGCTCCTGTTGTGAACAGCTACCTGCACAATGACTCGTTCCCTGCTAGTCACCCATTATGGTGTGGTCCTTTAGGCTACCAAGGTTCGAAAGCAGCAATGAAGTTGATGGCTCAAGCGGATGTGGTTATCGCTTTGGGTACACGTCTTGGTCCATTCGGTACCTTGCCTCAACATGGTATGGACTACTGGCCGAAGAACGCGAAAATCATTCAGATTGATGCCGACAACAAGATGCTAGGTCTGGTTAAGAAGATTTCAGTTGGTATCTGTGGTGATGCGAAAGCAGCTGCGGTTGCTCTATCTGAAAGATTGGAAGGCCGTGCATTGTTGTGTGATGACAATAAAGGCGCTCGTCAAGACACGGTCGCAACAGAGAAAGCACTTTGGGAAAAAGAGCTTGATGAGTGGACACACGAACGTGACTCGTTCAGCTTGGATATGATTGAAGAAAACTCACACGAGACTCCGTTCTCTGGTGGTGAATACCTTCACCCGCGCCAAGTATTGCGTGAGCTAGAAAAAGCGATGCCAGAAGACGTAATGGTCTCAACCGATATCGGTAACATCAACTCGGTGGCAAACAGCTACTTACGCTTTGAAAAACCACGTAGTTTCTTTGCGGCAATGAGTTTTGGTAACTGTGGTTACGCGTTCCCGACCATCATTGGCGCGAAAGCAGCAGCACCTCATCGCCCAGCTATCTCTTATGCAGGCGACGGTGCGTGGGGCATGAGCCTGATGGAAACCATGACATGTGTTCGTCATAACATTCCAGTGACAGCCGTGGTATTCCACAACCGTCAATGGGGTGCAGAGAAGAAGAACCAAGTCGACTTCTACAACCGACGCTTTGTTGCCGGTGAACTTGAAAACCAAAGCTTTGCAGAGATTGCACGAGCTATGGGCGCTGAAGGTATCACGGTTGATAAGCTAGAAGATGTAGGTCCAACTTTGCAAAAAGCCATCGACATGCAGATGAATGAAGGCAAAACAACCATCATTGAAATCATGTGTACTCAGGAATTGGGCGACCCGTTCCGCCGAGATGCACTATCAACACCGGTTCGTTTCTTAGATAAATATAAAGATTACGTATAAGTCGTAGGAAGTTTGTCCGGCCGCAGATATCTCGAGAGTGTTAGAGAAAGTGCTATCGAGAATGTGGTCGGGCAATACCAACGGGTATTGGCAAGTACTTAGGTGAAGAACGTAAACGCTTAGTTCAATAATTTCCAGTTAAACATTAGAACACTAATTAAATGTTCATTAGGGAAATAAGTGGTTATAGCTATATAAACTTTGTTACTCGTTATTATTAATCGACCATTAACTCATAGCTACTTAGTGAATGGCTCTAATACTGATACTTGTTTATGAAGATATATACTTATTATTATTTTAGAAAATACAATAACGACACTCGTTGACTATTGGTCAATCGTTATTATTAGTTGATTTTTATCATCGATTGATAGGGTTGTTGATATTTAGATTTACCGGATTTAAATTAAGTGAATCGTAGTATGCATGTTGTGGAAAATAAATATTATATAAGCTCACTCGAAGAGCTGTATAAAATAATCGATTCACTTATTACAGAGTGTAGTGGGCATCGTGGTTTGATTTATAACGTATGTGATTATGAAAATCATAACCTGATGCCAAGTTTAGGTCGCTCAAATCGAAAGAATATTCGCCGTGTCGAACAAGAGCTTCTTTCGACCGTGAGAGTTTATGGCGGGCATTCGTTGAGTGCACACGAGATAAACGATTGGTTATTGATGTGTTTAGCCAAGAAACAGGGGTTTCCAACCCGTTTACTTGAGTGGACAGATAACCTGGTCAATGCGTTGTGGTCTGTGTGTCATAGCCAAAGCAAAGACTGTATCAATATTATTAAAGCCATTGATTATCATAAGGTTAGTGTTTTTAACTCACCATGTGACCTGAATAGAACTCAGATATTCAATGTGGCTGATTGTGATCAGCAAGAGCAACGAAAGGATAAGTGGTATTCCATTCACCCATTTAAGGAAGGTGGCAATGATGCCATTCAGCCTTTGTACGATGAGAAAGAATATTCAAACGGTCTAGTGTCCGTTCATATTCTTCCATCAGCGAAAGTAAACCTGATAAAGGAATTAACCTCCATGAATGTTTTAAATGAACCGACAAAATATATTGAAGAGAAACTGGCTGATTTGAAAAATGAAGCCCATGTAGATGGTAATCAAGAAATTAATAAAGGTGAGGGTAATATCGAATTACAAGTTAATACTCATGATCGTCAGCTTGAGCAGTATGGCCGAAAGTACCATCAAGATTTTGACTTCGACTAAAGTCTAATATTTCTAATTATTTTATTTAGACCTCGTATAAATCTAGTGAGTGACTGTGTAAATAAAATTAGAACACTAATTAATTTATAAAAAGATGAAATCTGTGAGCTTAAAGATTGTTTATAAAGTAACTCGAAGTTAGAGTGGCGAAGCTTGTTATCAAGTTGTTAAATTTCACAGATCTAGTTTAAACACTCTAATAAAAAAGTGGCGCAAAGCTACTGAAATTTAAACCAATAACGAAAACATAAAGGATTCTGGAATATGAATATGCAAACCAATGCAGCGACATTCGTGCTGGAAAACCAAGTCGACACCGCCTTTTTACAGTCTTTTAGTGATGCATGGAATAACCATGATATTGAAGCGCTAATGTCGTTTATGACCGAAGACTGTGTCTTCCACACCGTGGCAGGAGAAGGCGTACTTGGAAACACTATCGAAGGGTACGAAGCCGTTCGCAATAGCTTTGAATTGGTTTGGCAGAACTTTCCAGATGCAGCCTGGAGTGACCCTGTCCACTTTGTGTGTGGTGACCGCGCAGTAAGCGAATCAACGTTCTCTGCGACTAACCCTGATGGCACCGTCATCGAAGCTCGTATGGTTGATGTGTTTACCCTGAAAGATGGAAAAATCAGCGTAAAAAATGCCTTCCGTAAAACACGACCTCTTTTGACTCCTAACAACACTCCCAAGAGCTAGACACGAAACCAAAATCAGTCCACGTGTTATGACTAGGAGAGTCGAATTATGAGTTTAGTAATGGAACAACCGGCAGCCAATGTGCCGCCAAAGGTGACAAGCACCCAAGCACAAGAAAGTACCCAAGCAAAAGAAAGATACGACCCAAAATACGATCCACTTAAAGACAAGAGCCCAGGTCACGGCAAGGAATACGCCCCGACTTATTGGGTAGATACCGCAGGCGCGCCACCTGAAGATGATGGCCCAATTACATCGGATATGGATGTCGATGTAGCGATAATCGGTTCAGGCTACACAGGCTTAAGCACCGCGATACACCTTGCTGAAATGTACGGTATTAAAGCGACTGTGATTGAAGCTAACCGTATGAGTTGGGGCTGCAGTACCCGGAATGGTGGCCAGGCTCAGTGTGCGTCAGGACGTTTGAAGCGTTCTCAGTGGATTGAACGCTGGGGACTCGAAACCGCGCTAAAAATGCACCGTGAATGCATCGATGGCATGAACACGTTTAAGTCTCTAATCAAAGACATTGATTGTGACCCGCAGCCGGGTGGCCACTTATACGTTGCTCACCGTCCAAAAGTGATGGCAACACTCGAGAAAGAAGCCAAGTTGCTGCGTGACACGTTCGATTACGATGCGCAGATCTTAGATGCGGAAACCGTAAAACGTGATTACGTTGGTGATCAAGAAGCGGCAGGCGCAATGCACGAACCAGAAGGTATTGGCATCCATGCAGGGAAACTGGCGTTTGGTTATCTAAGAAAGGCGAGAGCACTCGGCGTAAAAGTTCACCCAGCAAGCCCTGTTATGGGGTGGGAAACGCGCAACGGTGTGCACTACCTGAAAACACCAGGTGGTGTGGTTAAGGCTCGCTCTGTCGGTGTTTGTACCGGCGGGTATACCAGCCAAGGTTTGCATTCAGAGCTTAAGAATCGCCTATTACCCGTACTTTCTAATTCGATGGTGACTCGTCCGTTAACTCAAGACGAAATCGCCGCGTGTAACTTCAAAACCAACCAGGTGATTACTGATACCAGAATCCTGCGTCATTACTACCGTTTGTTACCCGATAACCGAGTGCAGATAGGTACACGCAGTGCCATCAGTGGCAAGAATGCACCTGAAAAGAAATACGAAGATATGTTGAGAGCGGATTTAACCCGGAAATTCCCTTCTCTCGATCAGATCAAAATCGATTATTCATGGTGGGGTTGGGTGGATGTTAGCCACGACATGATGCCAAGAATCTATCAGCCGAATCCAAAGCAATCCATATTCTACGCACTAGGGTATGGCGGCAATGGTGTGATGTACTCCGCTCAAGCAGGCAAGCGCCTTGCCCAGTGGATCGCAGGTGAAGGTCATAAGCTTGACTTGCCAATATTTGAATCAAAACTTCCGTTCCCCAACGTGAGGGAAGTGGTGGAATCTGAGATGTTTGCACCATTTCGAAGAGTAGGGCAACAGTTCCTTTATCAGTGGTATTCGTTAAAGGATGAAGTGCTTTAGCTACTCGAACATTGTTTCCAAAATAGGGAAATAGAACTACGACCAGGAAAGTTGTACCAGGTCACCTTGTGAGCAAAGTACAGGCAGGAAGTCTGTATGATATGAAAGGTTAAGACTATGAAATTGATTAAAAATAAAATTATTGCTGGCGTCACAATTGTAGCAACAGCGATGCTATCTCATGCCGCGGCAGCAGCAAATTTTAAAATGGCTATCGGCGATGCTGCTGGTGGTACTCAATGGGAATTAGCGACATCATTTTCTGAATTGATGGAGCAAAAAACAGACGGTAAAGTCAAAATCGACCTGTTCCCGAATGGTCAATTGGGCAATGAGCAAGATACCGTGAACGACGCGGCAATCGGCCTTCTCGACTTCTCTGTATTGGCGATCAACAACGTGACGCCTTTCTCTCCTACGGTTGGTCTATTGACCATGCCTTACGTCATTCAAAGTGCAGAAGAAGCGGTGCTATTAACTCAAGGCCAAGTAGGTCAAGACCTTGTCGATAACACGATTCGTGATGCAGGTGTTCGCATCGTAGGTTGGGCTTATTCTGGTTTTAGGGTTCTGACTAACTCGAAAAAATCAGTCGCTTCACCAGCGGATCTAAAAGGGTTAGTGATTCGTGTTCCTCGTAACGAAATTATGATTGCTTCGTACCAAGCATGGGGTGTAAACCCAACACCAATGGCATGGTCAGAGACATTTACTGGCCTGCAGCAAGGTGTGGTTGATGGTCAAGACAACCCATACATCACTGTTCATGCGATGAAGTTCAATGAAGTACAAAAGTACGTAACAAACCTGCGTTACATCTTCTCACTTGAGCCGTTAATCGTCAGTGAAACGGTCTTCCAACAACAGACACCTGAGATGCAAAAGATCATTCTTGAAGCGGGTCAGGAAGCAACAGAACACAGCTTTGCTTATCTAGAGAATACTGAAAACAAGATCCGTGAAGAGCTACAAGCAAAAGGCATGGTATTCACAGACCCAGCAGACAATGAGAAAGAGTGGATCAGCAAGGTAACGAAATCAGTTTGGCCTAAGTTCTATTCAAGCATTGGTGGCAAAGACAAGCTAGACGACGTTCTTGAGTTACTAGGTAGAAAGTAACGATTAGATACGCCCTATCTGCTGTTCTCCGCTACTTAATCACCTAGCGATAGAACAGTGAGATAGGGCATTTACATGGCTTTACTCGTTGATCTGTTTAGTACCTGATCTGCTCAGTACCGCGAGCGACTGGTTGTCATGTGGAAATCAACATTGGAGGTTATATGTCAGTCGCTAAAACTATAAAAAAGCATCTTAACAACATCGAGGAATATACCTGTTGTCTGTTGCTAGCAAGCTTTGTCTTATTACTGTTCACACAAATCCTTACTCGTCAGCTTTTCGATTACTCCATACCTTGGGGTGATGAAGTCGCGACTTACATGTTCGTTTGGTTTGCCTATCTAGGCGCCGTTGTGGCGGCCAAAATGTCGGCGCATAACCGAGTCAGTTTTCACTTCAAGTTCTTCCCTCCGATTGTTCAGACCGTCTGTGAAACCATCGCTGACTTTTTATGGTTGCTGTTCAACGGTTACTTTGTCTATCTCAGTTACGATTTCGTGTTCAACAAAATGAACCTGTTCTGGAAATCTCAAACTACAGGCATCCCAATGAAGTACTTCTATATGATTTTGCCTATCGCGTTTTCGTTGATGATGCTGCGCATTATCTGGAACAACTACGAGCGTTTGTTTAAAGGCGCTAAGAACGAAGATCCAGAAGTCAAAGAACTGCGAAAAATGACGGCACAAAAGTCATCACAGTAGTCGTCACAGAGAATAGCCGTAATAGAGAGATGTAATAATGGAATCCTATTTAACTCTAATTTTATTTGGTGGCTTCTTAACCCTGTTAATTCTGGGTGCACCAATCACAGTATCACTGGCCGGCGCTTCAATGGCGGCCTATATGTTGCTCGACAAAAATCCTATCGCTTTAGTACAAATCGCGTTTACTTCGGTGGGTAACTTCCCGTTAATGGCACTACCAGCCTTTGTTCTTGCTGGCGCACTAATGGAGGCGGCGGGTATCTCCAAACGGTTGGTGGATATAGCCGAGAGTTTAGCCGGCCCTGTGACGGGTGGCCTTGGCGCTGCAACGGTAATGGCGTGTCTTTTCTTTGGAGCTATATCAGGTTCAGGCCCAGCCACGACCGCTGCGGTTGGTATGTTGATGGTACCAGCAATGGTTAAGCGAGATTACGATAAGAGCTACGCCTCCGCAGTAACGGCCGCCTCAGGGGGCTTGGGGATTATCATTCCGCCATCCATCCCGTTAGTTATTTTCGGCATCTCCGCTATGGGATTAATGGCACCGCCAGAGGCCATTGCTCAACACGGACAGTTTGCCTCTTTATCTATTCCAAAACTGTTTGTTGCTGGGGTTGTGCCGGGTTTCATTATGGCGTCGACGCTAGTGGTCACTAACTACTTTATTGCTAAACGTGAAGGTTACAAAGGGCTGACTGAAAACTGGTCATTTGGCGAAGTAAGACACTCTTTGCGTCGTGGTATCTGGTCGATACTGGCTCCGTTTTTGATTCTCGGAGGCATCTACAGCGGCATGTTCACACCAACAGAGTCGGCGGTTGTGGCTATCTTCTATTCACTGTTTGTCGGGGTGTTTATTCACCGAGAGTTATCGTTCAAAAGCACGATTAAATCATTGTCGACAACGACATGGATCACTGGACGTGTGTTGCTGATTCTATTCGCGGCAACGGTATTTGGTCGCTTGTTAATCGAACAAAAAATTCCAGTAGTGGTGGCGGAGTCATTGCTAGGTTTCACTGACAACATGTACATGGTGTGGGCACTGACTATTGTGCTATTGCTTTTCGTTGGCATGTTCATGGAAACGTTAGCCGCGATCATGATTATCGTACCGGTCTTGCTGCCAATCATGTACATGCTAGGCGCAGATCCAACCCACGTAGGTATTGTGGTGGTGTGTACGTTATCGATAGGTTTTGCTACACCGCCGCTCGGTGAAAATATCTTTGTCGCCTCAGGGATAGGCGGAGCCACGGTCGAGCAGATTACCGCGAAGATCCATCCCTTTGTGCTTGCATCCGTTATTGGCGTTTTCGTTATCGCTTTCTTCCCGCAAATTACGCTCTGGCTACCGTCCTTAGTGGGCTATTAGGAGAAGTCACTATGAATATATCAAGAATTATCCTTATTGGTTGTGCCGTATTTGCAGTGATCAGTGGCATTGGACTACGTGCCGAACATTCAGAAACAGCAAAAGAAAACGAGCCAGTTAATGTGCTCGATATTTCAGAGCCACATGTGGTCAGCGATGCTGAAAGAAGAGCCAAAACCTTGCTTGCGAAAGCAGTAGTGCACGTTCAAAAAGAAGGCGATGAAAGCGTTCAAGACTTCATGAGTGATGCCGAATATATAGACGGTGAGCTCTATGTGTTTGCTCTTGGTATTGATGGCCAATTCCTTGCCAGTGGCGGCTCTTCAATGGTGTTGGTGGGCGACAGTGTTTTGGATACTCAAGACGTTTACGGTAATCCCTTTTTCCGTGAAATGATCACTAAGGCTGTGCACAACGGGTTTGGCGAAGTTCAGTACCATTGGACTAATCCGACTGACCGCATGGGCGAGCCTAAAACCACTTTCTTTGAACGTGTGGGTGATGTGATTGTTGCCGTGGGGTATTACCCAGAACGCTCTAGTGCAACAGAAGCTAAGCGATTATTGGCGAGAGCGATGGCCGCGATAGTGGAATCAGAGCAGGACAGTCTCGCGGAGTTCAATGATACCGAAGGCAGCTTTGTTGAGGGAGACTTGTATGTGTTCGTGATGGATATGAGCTCTGGAAAGTTGCTCGCGCACGGTGTATCCCCTGAGCTTGTCGGGCGTTCACACAACGAAATCCTAAGCCCTGACGATAAGCCAATTCTCACTGAGATGTTAAACCTAGCCAAAGAAAATGGCCGAGGCGTTTATACCTATCAATGGTTAAACCCGCTGTCGAGCAAAGTGGAAACCAAGCACACTTATTATCGAGTGATCGACAATAAGTTGGTTGGTGTTGGTTATTACACAAATTCAAACAACACGTAAAAGTGTTTCTACTGAGCCCTCAACCCAGTTAGATAAAGGGCTAGGGGCTCAAAATACCGGTTTGTGTAAAAAAGCAATTTAGTAAAATTAACACTGTGAAATTTTTGTTGTGAAATTGTTTTGAAAATACAAGTAGTATGAAATACATGGAAGCAACACAGTAAAGAACAATTTTGAAAAGGGTCAATCAGGATTTTTGACCTACATGAAATTCAAAGCCGTAAGAGGGAAAGACTATGAATATGCTGACACTAGACAGAACAGAACTTCACAGAAACCATTCAACATTTATTGCTGAAGCTGTCTTTGCCGTAGAAATGGTGAAAGCAGACAAGCAGCTCGAAAAACAAAAAATGGCGAAACAGTTGCTTGATACTCTATTTCCTCTTGAGGCTGGTTCACACGAAGACGCAGTGAGCTATGAGATTGACTACCGACATGTTCAGGTTTACTTCAAAAATGGCGAACATACTGGCCTAAAACGAGCGAAGCACTTTGTTGCTTTCACCGGCGATAAGTCTAAGCCTTCAGCAATCCTATTTCGTGATGAAAGCGGTACACACGTTGAAGTGACAATCGGTGCTCGTAAAGGCACTGGCTACTTAGAATTGGTTGATATTCAAGATATCCAGTTAGAGACATGCACCACGTTTGGCCAAACTGAGGCGAGCCGTTCTTCTGGCATCCGTCACTGGGTGAGCTTAGTGAAAGGCGATGAAAGTGGCCGCCCGAATGCATCAAGTGAAGACAAAGAGTTCACGGCGAAAAATGGTGAAGACTATAACCTAGGTTTTTGCTTCGCAATCTAACGAACTGTCTTTGAAATGTGCAGTGCTGATCTGTGAGACGCAGCACTGACATTTGAGCACTGATTTCTCTTTTACCTTTGGTAACTTTCCCCGCCCCTATAGCGGGGCTTTTTTATTAGAGCTATAAGTAAATTGGGCGATTATCAAAATTATATGCAGAAATTTTGGATGTGACGTTACAGTGTGTGGTTTTGATTTAAGTTGTTGTATTTAAATAATTTTGTTCTTTTGTTTTATTCTGTTTTTATTAGGTTAACTATCATTGTCAACGGTGGTTTGGGCGACTATTGAGCTAAAACTCAGTCAAAATGCTTTGAGCTGTGCTATAATGTGCGCCTTGGGATTGAGCCAATAAGTCCATTTGTCACTAACTATTGTGATTTTTATTGCCTTTTATTTAGGCGGTTCGGCGAGCCAATCAAGTAGTAATTGGATACGGAGAGCGTCCTTATATTCGTTGATTCGGATATGCGAACATCATAATTTATGAGTTTTAAATCAAAAAAGTACAGTATTGATTCTACTGACTATCAAGTTGGTCAAGACAACGTCAGTAAATGGGGCATGGATGTCCATAACACAGTTTTCGTAGCCTCAGTTGGCTTATCTCTTCTCTTCATCATCACTCTTCTTGCTCTTCCTCCTGCAGATGCTAAAGCTGCAATTGATTCTATTAAGGGTGCTGTTCTATCAAAGTTTGACTTCCTGTTTATGTGGGGAGCTAACATCATGCTAGCGTTTGCTGTTGTTCTTGCTTTTTCACCGTTGGGTAAAATCCGTTTAGGTGGCGAAGACGCGACGGCGGACTATTCAATGTCATCTTGGATTGCGATGTTATTCGCAGCAGGTATGGGTATTGGACTTATCTTCTGGGGTGTTGCAGAGCCAACTGCGTTCTTCACTAACTGGTTCGGAACGCCATTAGACGCAGAACCTTTCACAGCCGCTGGTCGTGAACTGGCGCTAGGCGCAACCGTATTCCACTGGGGTTTTCATGCATGGGCTATCTATGGCATGACGGCGCTTTGTCTGGCGTACTTTGTTTATAACAAAGGCTTACCGCTATCAATGCGTTCTGTGTTTTACCCAATTCTGGGTGAGCGTGTGTGGGGCAAAACTGGTGATGTAATCGATGTACTAACCGTACTGGTTACTCTGTTTGGCCTTGCGACTTCATTGGGCTTAGGTGGTACACAAGCAGCAAGTGGTATTAGCCACGTGTTCGGCTTGGAAAACAACATCTTCCTTCAGCAATCTATCATCGTTCTGATCATGGGCTTGGCGATCATCTCTGTACTACGTGGTATGGACGGTGGTGTTAAGTTCCTAAGTAACCTGAACATGGTTATTGCATTCATATTCCTTGGTCTTATCGCTGTATTGAATTTCACAACTGTGCTTGATTCAATGGCAACGGCGGCAACGGGCTATGTGAAAAATATCGTAGCTTTGAGCCAAAGTGCGGGTCGTGAAGACACAACATGGCTGCATGGTTGGACTGTGTTCTACTGGGCATGGTGGGTTGCGTATGCACCATTCTTCGGTATGTTTGTAGCGCGTATTTCTAAGGGCCGTACGGTTCGTGAGTTCCTACTTTGCGTACTGATTATCCCAACATTGGTAACGTCGGCTTGGATGTCGATCTTCGGTGGCGTAGCTATCGAGCAAGTAATTAACCATGTGGGACAACTTGGCCTCGACCAAGGCATTACAGACGTATCTCTAAGCTTGTTCTACATGCTAGATGCTTACTCGTTCGGTAGCATTCTGTCAGTTCTCGCAGTCGCACTGATCATTGTGTTCTTCGTTACAACGTTGGACTCAGGCTCTATCGTTATCGATGGCATGACAGCGGGTGGTAAACTAGAAGTGCCAGTGAAACAGAAAGTGGTTTGGGCGGTTATCTCAGGCGCTATCGCAATGGTAATGCTGTGGATTGGTGGTACTCAATCAATCCAAGCTCTGCAATCTATTACGATTATTGCAGCACTGCCGTTTACGATCATTCTTTTGATTGGTTGTGTGAGCTTGTTGAAAGGCCTACTGACAGAAGTCGGTAAAGGGCAAGAAACCGTAACTCAAACTACAAAATAAATCGTGAATTAAGTAAGTCGCTAGATAGAGATTTACTTTACTCAGCATGATTCAAAGCTCTCTTGTACTTGGTGCAAGAGAGTTTTTTATGCCTAGGAAGAAATCAGAGACCAGATAAAAAAGAGCCGCAAGTGAATCATCACTTGTGGCTCTTTTCGTTCTTAGTTCTAGGTGCTCGGTTCTAGTTATTAGCGGGTATGAGCTTATGCGTTCAATTCGTGCTGAATAACGTAATCTAAAGCACCAACAACAGCAGCAACTTGAGCATCATTACACTCTTCGTCTGTTACTTTGTCACTGTCTGGGTAAACCTCTGTGGTTGTACCGTACTTACAGTCAGTCACGCCGCCACATAAGCCAAGCTTCTTCATTGGGTAGTTGATCACGCCGTGTTGAGTGACGTCTGAACCAATGATCTTGCCTTCGTCATCCGCAGGCGCAATGTGGGTTACTTTTTCAACTGAAGCGATGACAGCAGCTTGGAATTCAGGTTGTGGGTTTTCAGTATCGCCAACAGTGTAGAAACCGTCTGGGATCATACCTTCGATGTACTCAATGCCATCACGAGCTGCGAGTGCAGGTCGGAATTCAGTTTCATCAGAGTCAGTCGTCTCATGCAGGTCAACGTGAACCAATACTTCTGGCAGAGACGCTACTAGAGCTCGTAGGTTTGCTGATTCTTCTGCTGGCGTACCGTCGTAGAAAGAGCGGTTTGGATCAACAGCATTTGGATTCCAGCGGTTGATCACTTCGTAGCCCCAAGGGCTCACACAAGGTGCGACAACAATGTTGAAGTGCGCCGTGTATTTTTCTGCTTGAGTCGCAGCGAATTTGATCGCGCCATGCACGCCACTGGTTTCGTAACCGTGAACACCACCTGTTACCAGAATCGTCGGCTTTGACTCGTCCCAGTTTTTGCTCTTGATAGCGAAGAGTGGGAAGCGAGCTTCGTCGTAGCTCAGTGCGCCGTATTGTTCGATGTCAAAGCGGTCTGCCAGTGCTTTAATCTTTGGTACAACTTCTTGCTGGTATTCACGCTTAACCGTTCGTTGAGCTAACCATGCTTCACGTTCTGCTTGTTGCCATTTTTGCCCTGGCTTACCAATCGGGTAGGTAGATTCACTTTTCATCAATACTTTTTCTTTTATGTTCGTGAAAGATTAAGACAGATTATTCCTGTCTAACAGAGACAGCAATAGAAAACACAACTTGTGACTTTATTTTTTACAGACTCATAACTTTGATGAGTGAATTGATGGTGTTACATTTTATTGATGGTTCAATTCTTTATAAAGAGACAACAAAATGGCTGGAGCAAGTTTACTAACACTGCTAGATGACATTGCAACCGTGTTGGATGATGTCGCATTGATGTCTAAGGTAGCCGCTAAAAAAACCGCAGGCGTATTAGGTGACGATTTAGCCCTTAACGCCCAGCAGGTATCCGGTGTTTCTGCTGAAAGAGAAATCCCAGTGGTATGGGCGGTCGCCAAAGGCTCATTTAAAAACAAGCTGATTTTGGTTCCGGCAGCACTATTGATCAGTGCATTCATTCCTTGGTTGATCATGCCACTACTGGTGATTGGTGGTCTGCTTCTTTGTTTTGAAGGGGCAGAGAAAATCTTAGAAAAGCTTTTTCCTCATGCTCATCAACACGAAGAGAAAGATGAGGAAAGCAGCTCGGGTGAATCTGTTGAAGAGTATGAGAAGAGAAAGGTAGCAGGCGCGATTCGGACTGACTTTATCTTATCTGCGGAAATCATTGTAATTGCGCTGGGTACCGTAACGGGTACAAGTATCGTGACTCAGATTCTTGTGGTGAGTTTGATAGCGGTTGTGATGACGATTGGTGTTTATGGCTTAGTGGCAGGGATCGTTAAGCTGGATGATTTAGGTTTCTATCTCCAACGCACATCAAATGGGAGTGCCATTAAAACCCGATTGGGTAATGGGTTAGTCGCATTTGCACCAAAGCTAATGAAGATGCTTGCGGTTGTCGGCACGGCTGCGATGTTCTTGGTTGGCGGCGGTATTGTGGTACACAACGTTCCAGCAATTCATCACTTAATTGAACCGATTATTATGGACTTCAGTGGACATACGATTGCGACTGCGGTGGTACCAACGCTATTAAATGGTGTGATTGGGGTTTTATCTGGATTGATTGTCGTTGCTATTTGGACTGCTATCGGAAAAATTCGCGGTAAGTAATCGTTAAATTACTGCTGGGAATAAGACAGTCTTTTATCGAAACAAAAAAGGGTCACCATAATTACTATGGTGACCCTTTTCGCTAAATGGAGGGTGTTTATTTAACAGCCCAAGTGCTTATTTTACAGACCAAGCAATCGCCTCGCCGCCACGGATTGGCACAACGATGTCTGAACCGAAAGGCATCGTTTCAGCAACATTCCACTCTTCTTTAACGAGCGTAATTGTATCTGAGTTACGTGGCATGCCGTAGAAGTCTGGGCCATTGTGGCTCGCGAATGCTTCTAGGTTCTCAATCTTGCCTTCTAAATCGAATACTTCAGCGTACAGTTCAACCGCAGCGTGCGCTGTGTAAGAACCTGCACAACCACACGCTGACTCTTTTGCACCTTTAGCGTGTGGTGCAGAGTCTGTACCCAAGAAGAACTTCTTGCTACCGCTTGTTGCTGCTTCAATAAGTGCTAACTGGTGTGTGTTGCGCTTAAGGATAGGTAGGCAGTAGAAATGTGGCTTAATGCCGCCAACCAACATGTGGTTGCGGTTATAAAGCAAGTGGTGAGCAGTAATGGTTGCCGCTACGTTCTCGTTAGCGTTCTTAACGAAAGTCGCAGCATCTGCCGTCGTGATGTGCTCTAGAACGATCTTCAGGTTAGGGTAGTCGTTAACAATCGGTGCTAGAACTGTGTCTAGGAACTCTTTTTCACGGTCAAAGATATCAACATCGTGAGCCGTTACTTCACCGTGTACCAGCAGCAACATACCCACTTCTTGCATTGCTTCGAGTACGTGGTAAATCTTTTGAGCTGAAGTTACACCTGAATCAGAGTTAGTCGTCGCGCCAGCAGGGTATAGCTTCGCTGCTACAACAGCGCCAGATTCTTTCGCTTTACGAATTTCATCAGGTGTTGTGTTGTCTGTCAGGTAAAGTGCCATTAGAGGCTGGAATTGTTCACTTGGCTGCTCTGCCATGATGCGTTCACGGTAAGCAAGAGCCATTTCGGTATCGGTTACCGGTGGGATGGTATTTGGCATGATTAACGCTCGACCATTGTAACGGCTGATATCGCGAACTGTATCTTTTAATACTTCGCCATCGCGTAGATGAACGTGCCAGTCGTCAGGACGAGTAATCGTAAGTTGTGTCATTGAAGGCTCCCACCATTTGAAGTGTTATGTAGTTGGAGCCTAAACTCAGCGAAATCTGTGAAAGCAATCGCTTACGTTTAGGCGACAGGATGATAGTGGAAAAGTACTTTCATTTCATCCTATTTTTAACTCTTCATGGCTAGGAGCTTGTTTTTATGGATATTTTATTCGGTATCTATTTGTTAATAAGGGTTAGCGGGTGGCTACCCACAGACCATGGATCATTCCTGGAACCCAGAAGAAGAAAGTAAGAATGATATTAATCACCAAATCTTTCCCGGCGCCGCGAGCGAAGAACACGCCAACAGGCGGAAGCAGTACACATAAGATGATAATGACGAGTTTGTTCATGATAAATCCTTTTTATTCAATGAAAGTTCAATGCGGTAAACGTGTTCATATTATAGACCGTCTCGAGAGTGTTACTGCATTGCTGCCTTAATGTATCAAGATAGAAAGCTAAACATCTCAAGATACTAGCCTAGTATCAAGTGTTTAATGCCTGCCAGTTCGACTAAAGTTAGATTGGATGTAATAGTGAGGTTTGAGTTGAAATTGTTTAAATTGAAACATAAATAGTGTGCAGTCTAGCGTTAAACTAGTTACGAATAACTAGTTTAACGCTAGCGTCTTAGGATTATTCGGTATCAACCCAAAGCTCTAATCCATTTAGGTAGCTGTCTCCTGTGGCCCTAAAGCCTGTTAACTGCTCATCTGCGGTTAGAGTATATTCATCGCTATAGTGACCTGAGTAAGATTTGTTACCACAGGTTAACAGTAAGCCACCAGATTTATTATATAGAAAGAGTCGAGACATATCGTTTCCAGACCCAAACTCTGTGGGTCCCCAGAGAGCTCTAACTCTACCTATGTCAGCAACGTTTATTGTATGTTGGGATCCGCCAGTGCCTCCAATACGAGCACCTCCTACCTGCGAGATAGAATCTACAATAAACCCACAGCCAAACGTCACTTGAGCATTGATACGAGTATCAAATAGATAATCATTACCAATGTCATCACCAAGGAATTTAATTGGATACCCTGGAGGTGTTTCATCGACGCAAGCAGTAAATCGAACACTCGAATTGACATCATTTGTACTAACAACTCTATCTGCCATGTTTACGGAACGATGATAGCTAGTTCCACTTGTTCCTTGGTCACTAGCCCAGTAGTTAACGTCAATTGGCCAGTTGTGATTAGTAAACAAACGGCCACTAGTATTGCCATCATCATATAGGCTTTGAAGTTCCATCGCCGTTGGCAATCGTGCTCCTCTAGCTTGGCACAAGTAATTAGCAGTGTGCCAATCGTGAGAAGCCGTGGTGATACCATTTAAAGCGGTAGTACCGTTACCAACTTGAGGTGTGGCGATGATTTCAGCATCTTTAGTATCTGCGTACATCAACGGTGGTAGGTAGATATTCACTGAGACGATTGGCTCATATGGGTTACCGACGTAACCTTGCAAAATTCCTGTGGCATAGCCCCCTTTTCCATCAGACACAACATAGGACACAGATGTTTCTCCAGGTTGGGTACTAGTGAAATCAAACTCAGTATCATTGAAAAGATTACCATCGTTGTTGGCATCGTTTGGAATTAAGATGGTTGCACCAAAGCTGTAAATGTCAACGAGATGAAGAGTATCACCGTCAGGGTCACTTATAAGATCCGCAACATTGAACCTTAATTGTTTACCATAAGGAATTTTAGCTACCTCGTCACCAGAGTCTGGATCTATATAACTGATTTTCCTGAGAGATTCTGCTGTTGGTGCACTGTTTGTGTCTGTTGAGATCGCGATATCAATACTACCAGCTAACACACTTGAACCATCACTATAGCTATATAGGATGCGTTCTACGCCGCTTGGTATGCCATCTCCTGGGGTGTAATCAATCGTATTAGTTGATGTGTTTGCAATAGCAGTTGAATTTGTCGCATCACCATTAGGCAATGTAACCGTGGTTGCTAATGCATATGTGCTTGTGTCTAGAGAGTACCCCGCGTTCCCAAGCTCTTTAGCGATATCTATTTGTACAGATGTGAAAGAGGAGGTTAGTCCTGAAATCGGTGTAAGTTGCTCAGTTGACTCACCGACAGCCGCACGAACTGTCGCTTCAGCAAAACCATCTCCTGATGTTGCTGAAGTAGCGCTAATACGCGCCTCTCCATAGTTACTATGGGAGCTCATAGCGATGTCAGAAGGTAGCGCAGCGCCAACTCGATAGCGGTAGTCGCACACTTTTGCACTTTGAGCGCTAATGGTGAAGCCATTGGCATTTTGGGATACAACATTACAATCATAGCTATTATTCAAAGACGTAACTGTCGTTAATGTAACTGACGAATCATCAGATGACTCCATATTATTCGACAAATCAACAAAAAAGGTATTTGTGGGAGTGCTTTGACGAATTACATCCTGAGCATAGTAAAGGGTATCTCCTGATGTTGGAGATTCGGGTTTGGAGTTAGTAGTCGCTTCGTCGCTAGATGCACCACACCCAAACAGCGCCAATGATATCGCTACTGACAGGGATAATTTATGAAAAGGTGCGTATGTACTTATTCTCATCATGTATTTAATACTCATTAGTGAATGTTATGGGAATTAAGCAAAGAGAGCACAGCCCATTATTTATTTGCGTATTCTAACAAGGCTAAATCACTTTAAATTAGCACGAGCTAGTATCTGGCACTGGTGAGTGCCTAGTTGACAGCTGGCGCTATTAGCAATGATATAAGTTAAAACTCAAACTGTTATACGTCTCTAGTATTTATATTGAAGTGGGGTTGTTCATGTGAATAACTACTTTTATAAGATAAGACCGAAGGTGGGATCTAATACCAGTTACTAAATTAGCGAATGAGTAACCTAAGGAATTAAATGCCTAGGTTATTTTTTAGGTGAATGGTTTTCTTGCTCAAATATCCACTAGGCATATCGGAAGGTCACTTTTCTTTACTTGCTAACCAAAACGTTTATTCATTGCATATCATACACCCGAAGTTAGCAAGGGGCTAACTAATCATATTATGAATATATCGAAGGAAATAAAAGTGAAAAAACTAACACTTATTACACTGCTATCTGCAATTACATCTGTTCCAGCTTTTTCTGCACCTGGCGATACCTCTACTGGTTCTGCAGTATTCAGCGGCTTTGTTCCTGGTTTTGTAACCAACGGTGACATCCTTGTTACTGGTGCGGGCGGTAGTGAAGACTCTGCTTCTTTTGTTGGTACGTTACAGGTGAACGCTGACGGTACGTTCGAAACAACTAAACCTGTTATTTTGGAAGCGCATGACTACACGGGGGCTGTGCTTGGGGCTTTAACTCCAGCTAACTGGACGGTATCACAAGTAAATGTGCTTCCAGCTTTAATGGGTGAAGTACAGCCTAACATTGTCGTCGGCGATAACCTTTCAGCGACGGAACTTACTGCAGCTGAATACTTAGCTTCAACTCAACTTTCAACAGGCGATACGATTCAACTGTATGTTGCTAACGATACAGCACACTCAAATCCAGATGATATTGCTGGTACAGAAGTTATCGTTAACGTTGATATGATTGCAACTTTGCCATAAGAAAAAATCTCATTATTTGATAGGCACTTAATTAAGTGCCTTGTTTTGTTAGGCTGATGAAAATGAATATCTATATAAATTATTTCTTTCTATTATTGCTTGTTATTTTTAGTTTCAATAGCTTTGGCTATGAAAGCTATTCATTTCCAGTAAATACACAAATAAATAGAGCGAATTTGTATGACTATTCTATAAATGTAGATTTATCTGATGAGTTTATTGCACTGAAGTATGATAGTGAGAACGAAACCTTTCTAAATGGGCGTTTTTATTCTTATATTAGAACGAATATACCAACAAGCTCTGGGGATTCGTTTGAATACAGTTATAACATATCAGAGTTCACTTCTAAATGTGTTTTCAACGATAGCGGTGAGACTATGTATGATGATTTTGTCGATCTCTATATCGATAGAAAACATTACTCTGATATTTCAGATATACCAAACTTTGAATTTAATAATATTAAAAATACTGAATATGAAAACTCTACCAATGAATTTGAATTAGTGACAAATAAAAATATACCGAGTGATGAGCCATTAGATTGCAATGGTCGTATTACGTTCAATGTGGAGCTTCAACTATAATGTTTATTAGACTTTGGTTTGGTTTAAACTTAATTATCATATTTTTCTTGGCCATAATATATAGTTCAAAATCCGTCGCAAATATTCCAGATGGATTTGAAGATATGTTTGAAGAGAAGTTGATAAGAATGCCACTAATTCTCTCGGCTGATAACAACAAATTATTCTATTCGGAAGCTTTCATCTCGGGTGATGAAGTAAGAATTCCCACTTCACAAAAACAACTTGTAGCACAAGCATTGGCGAATGAACTTGGTATTGAGAAAGATGTTAGCGATGCGATGGCAACAACACTGGTAAATGGGGTTGAATCGAGCCTAGATTGTAAAGGTTATCGAAGTGAATGTGGTCTACTACCTGATTTATATGATTTTGTTTATGTGCCAGATAGCCAATCATTGATTATTCATGTTAACTCACAATTCTTAACTGAGATAATAGAAGAGTCAGAAATAAAATTTGTAAAAGAAGAGATCGATCAAAACGCGATCATTATGTCACATGGTTTGAATCTATCTGGTTCTTATAGCGACAACACTGATTATACATCGTCTTATTCTTATCAACATGAAAATTATGCAGGTTTTGGCAAGTATGGCTATTTGCATAATGATCTAAACTTTAGTGATGTCAATGGTTTCAGTTCGGATGACTCATCGTATAACTATGTTGGTGGTAATACTCGTTTCTCTGTCGGGTATAAATACCAAGAACGCCCTTGGAATAGTACTCAGTTTTTAGAAAATGGCAGCAAAACTTCTGGTTACATGTTGTCGATTGGATCGACGAGAGAGCTAGTAAAAAAATCATCTCCTAATTCTAGACGAGTATATTTGAACATTTCAAGAGCTGGTCGACTAGAAATTAATGATGATAGAGGCCGTGTTCTATTAAGTCGTAATGTGGATGCAGGGCAAGAATACTTTGACTATAACGAGCTACCATCTGGTACTTATACTGCGACAATTCGAATATTTGATGGCAGTGAAGAGTTTTACACAGAAGATAGGTTGATAGTCAATACAAGCTCTTCGTCGATTAAAACCGGCGAACTAGATTATCATATTACAGCCGGTTATTTATCAAGAGACCTGACGAATACGGGACTAGAGGACGATTTTGACCAGAAATCCATCAACTTTGCTTATGATAATTATGAAAGTCCAATGTTCACCAATGGGAAATTGAGCTATCAAGTTACGGATTTTTTTGCACTGGGTGCAGGTTCGTTTATTACAGGGGAAGATAATTATAATTATGTTGGTGGTCACTTATCTTTAGGGGAAGTGTCCAGAATATCGGCAGTAACAGGATTATTTGACGATGGATCTAGTTTTTATAATTTTGATGTGGGGATTTATAACTTAAGTGTATCTTACACAAAATTTGATAGTGAAAATGATAATAGTATTGGAGATATTAGTTTGTCTCAACTTTTATTCAGTAACTCGAACTATACATCATTATCAGTAAATTACAACAAGTACTTAACGAGAAATATATCATCATATATATCGGGTATATTAACAAAAAACCAATATAAAGATTTTAGTAATCGTTATAATAATGAATCAGAAAGTTGGTCTGCAAGAAGTGGCGTGCAGATATCATCATTACCACTTGACTCAAAGGTGAACTTAGAGTTATCAGCAAGTGAATCGAGCGATATAAATTATGGTGTTATGGCCTCAATAATTATTCCAATAGGCCAGGAAAACACATACACACATAGTACACAAGCACAAATAGATGATAGTGGTGATGTTGCGCTATCGCATAGAGATACAGTCTCAAGTAGTCTAATTAACAGAAACAATCTAAATGTATCAAGCTCTGCGGGACTTTATTATCAAGATTCTACTGAAGACCAAAGCAGTGCCGATTTATCATTGTCTGCAAATTATAAGAATAAACATATTGACTCAAACTCTTATGCCTATATCAATTCAAGTAGTAATACAAGTGTTTCTGCATATATTGGTACAAGTAATATCATAACTTCTCAAGGAATAGAGTTTACGAGTGAAAAGTCATCTTCTTATTTTATTTCGAATAATGATACAGGGGAACTGTCTTCGGATGGAAAATTCTTGGCGGTAGTTAACTCCGAGCAGAATGGAAAACAAAGCAATGCTTATGTTAGTGGAGATGCTTTGACGGTATATCCATTAAAAGAGTTCTATGAATATGAATTCAAGCTTGATACGGAAGCCTCTGATTTTTACAACAATGGTGAGTCTTATACGTCGGCTACTAGTTATCCAGGAACTGTTATCCGTTTGGATACGTCGTTGTCTGAGTTGAAATCATTTATATCGACGTTTAGTGATATAAATGGAAATCCAATAGACGGAGTTGAATGTATCGGTGGAGGTTGTGTTTCTACTGACAAGCTTGTTGAAGGTGTGTATCAATTTAAGGTGAAAGATAAACAACCTTACAAAATTATATCTAAGGCAAATCAATGTGTAATACCGGAGTTATCATCGGTTAATAATTTGAATTTAGGTAATAACTTCTGTATGCCATCATTCGAAGAAAATAGTGAAGGTTATCAGATAGCCCTAGTTGATGGTGTTTATTATTACTACTTAGGGCAATACAAGGATAGTAATATTGTATTGAACTATCAGAACAAACTGAACAACTCAGGTGTTGAAATTATAAACAAAAAGCTTGGCGGTTATTTGTATATATTCGCTAAGTCTCCTGAGCAACTAACTACGGCAAACAAACTGTATGTTGATGAACTCATTAATTATGCAGTTCATATGGAGATGACGCCATATGCTTATAACTAACATAGAGAAAATTATGCAACGTGTAATATTTACTTCGATACTATTAATGACGACCTCTTTTAGCCATGCATTTAGCATAGATAAAATGCTTCTTATAGCTGGAGAAGATGGTAATGGAGTTTTTACTCTGACTAGTTCGAAAACTGAACCTGAATATATAAAAGGTAACGTTAGCCAAGTAAAGGTTGAAAACGGAGAGTTAGAAAAGGTAGAGCTAACAAAAGATAATTTACCTTTATGGGATCTTGCGCTATTACCCAATAAACTGATATTAAATCCGGGGGAAAGACGTCGTGTATCAGTAAAGAATTTATGTCAGGTTAATTGTGATGATTTAGAGAAGGACAAAGTTTATCAAGTGACTTTCATGCCTAGCGTTATCGATGGAGATAAAAAAGAAAGTATAATTGGTATTAATTATGGTTATGCTCCTTATTATATTGTACCTGCAAAAAATACTAATGTTGACTACAAAGTTAAATATAACGGTTCAGAAGTTTATGTGGAAAATAATGGTAACACATTTTTCTACATGCAGTTTGATAACTGTAAACCGAATTCTGTTAGTAACAAATGTAAACAAACTAATACAATACTATCTGGTCGAAAGAAAACCATAAAATTAGCAGAAGGCCTGCAAAATGTCGATTCGTTATCCGTTAAGGTAGCCAACCATGATTACAGTTATAACAAAAATATCACTATTAAAAAGAAATAGCCTAATTAGTATAGCGCTATTATTCACGGCTTTAGATAGTAGCCATGCTGCAGATGTATACGGAACGATTACAGCAAACAACTCTGTGGTTTGGAACAATGCGGCGCCAAATAGTTATTTCGGTAGTGAAGCTATATCTCCATCTGCATGGACGATAGCGCAAGAGCAACCAACGGCAGAGTGGTATCCCGCAACGATGGATAACCAACCCGTTAATAACGTTAGCTTTGTTAATCATTCTACAGGCGAAAGTTTTAACACCAGCCTGGAGTTGTTAGGCGTTGAGTACAATTTGGGTAGCTCGGCTAGTTATTTCACATCAAAAGACTACGGGTCAAATGTGGGAATGGGAGTTGCCAATGAGTGTGCAGCTACAAATATAAGTGGTTCGAGTGCGAAAGTGGGGCAAGAGTCGACTTTGTGTGTGTCGCGAATGGGTTACACAGCAACAAGCCGAATAGAGCCTTTTAAGTTTTATCGACCTGCTTTCGCTTTGCCTAATATCAGTAATGATGTGTTCGCAGCCCCTGTTGGATCTGGAACTTTTACGGCATCAATTAACCTTTCACCCACTTACTTTTTTACAAGTCAAACCGGTACGATGACTTATACCAGAGTGCCGGAGACGTTAATTATCACGATTGATTATCAAGCTGCGATCCTTGAATCATTAACGGTACTTGGAGACGGGAATATTGAACCCCAGTATGATACTGCAACAAAAAGGATCTCTGGTACAACGAGGTATGATGTTAGCTTGTTAGGGACTTTACCTACAGGCGTTATTATGACATTTAGCCCTACGTCAGGTGACTATGAGCTTACAAATATTGATAACTCGCTAGAAAAGATACCCTACACAATCACGTGTGCCATTGGCTGCGAAAGCCCTGACAAGGTGATTGTCCAAGACGGAGTACTTAATACCGCATCTTTTCCTGATTCAGAAGTGATTACAGTGAATGGAGAAGGTAGTAACAAAGTTGATGTAGCATACGATGTTAGTTTTGATGTCGATGGAAATGCACTTAGTTCAGGTAATTACCAAGGGTCGTTTAATGTTGTTTATGAGGTGAACCTGTGAACCGACTAATTAATAATATTTGTTTTATGTTTCTAGTACTAACCAGCGGTGCAGCGGTTGCTGAGAAGCCAACTGCTCATATTTTGGGGGTAGGGGCAAACTATGGCTATAATTTTGATGGAGATATGTATGAAAATTCTCAATCTTTTTATTTTCTCTACCAATATAACCGACTTCAATTGAATCTAGGTATAAAGCACTACAAGTTATTGGGTGATTCAGAGTACATACCTGACCTTGATTTGCTCTATAGTATACATGATGGTGATACTCTTGATTTAAAGGTAGGAGTTGGAATCGAAGACAAATACCCAACAATAGAGTACCTTGTCGAGTATGCTTTGAATGAATATTTCGGTGCGAGTATCGCACTTAATCAAACGTTGAATGATGATTTTGGGAAAAACCAACGAGAAGCCGTGGTTGGATTATCTTATTATTTCAATGACAGCAAGCGTAAGATTGAGTCTGATCAAGTTGAACCTCGCCCTTCTTCGCTTGAAATTACAAAAGCTCCGGATTGCACATCTGACCCAGATGATATGGACTGTGATTTCGATACTATGTCTAACAGTATATCCGAAGTTGCTGTTAAGCCGACATTACCTTATGTCGTACAAGAAGGTGATTGGTTATATGAACTGCGTAGAAAGTTCGGCTTCGATTTAGAAGAGATCATTGAGAGTAATGATATTGAAAATCCGGACTTAATCTATCCCGGCCAAGTCTTAGAATAAGCTCTTACCGGTAACCTGATCAATATTAAAGTATTACTAGACCTATTTCTTATAAGGTATGGTGATGCTTTTTTTTTTGCACTCGATTAAATCTGTCTAACTATTCATCTATGATCTTACATAGCTTACGTTGATGTGAATAATCAAGTGTTGCCAAGAATCATGGTTTACATTCCAGATCTTAGGTTCAGGTATTAAATATTACGAAGTTAGATAAAATTTAATTCTCTTAATGTAAAACCATTAAACTACTATGAAGACTTGCAAGATATGTATTAGCGTTTTACTCTTCGGTCTCTCCCTAAGGTTTAACTGCCATCAAATAGCTAACCAGTGCATAATATGTATAAGCCTGGTGAATTGATGTGGCTGTATCCATGCTGTATCATGATTATTATGAATGGGCTTTTCTGAACAAATTAATGTTTACAAATCTAACATCATGGATGCAAGAGTGGCTGGTAGGCATTAGACTTCTTTTTTCCTGCGAATAAGCTAAACTCTCATATGTAACCAATTACATTTGAGGTGTTTATGAAGTCGTTTGTCAATATTAAGGTCGTTTTATGTTCGTTTTTATTTTTTGCAACCTCAGCGATTGCTTCTATTAGTGCTGATGATGTCACGTTTTCAGGCCGAGTCGATGGAGATATACGAGCAATTTATTCTGACAAAAGTCTAACGAATGTGGATGGCATGCAAAACACGAAAGCTGTAAGAGGCATGACTCAGAGCAGTTATGTAACATTACTAAACAATGAAGTAGATGATGTAATTGTTCGTGAGGTTGACATGTAGTCAAGCGAACATAGCATATTAGATTCTAACTTTTTACCATATGCTTTAATACTCAATCGCTTAATTACATAGTATATAGATTGTACTGATAATTTAAGTGGGAAAATAATGAGGTATATTGGTTCAATAATATCGAATACGAATGTCAAAACTGTAGAGCTGTGTTTTGAAAGATTGAAGCAAGCAGGAGTTCATCCATCAGAACTATCTTTCGATGGATTGGTACTCCTGTTAATGTGCGCGGAAAGAGACCGCTTAGCAACACTGAGAGCTAATTGAGCATGGGTTTGAACAGGTTTGACAGCCTGTAAGCAAGTTCAAGAACTCGGGTTGAGTAAATAGCTGGCTTGTTTTTATGTGCATTAAAGCTTTAGAATAATAGTGTTTACCAATTTTGATTGCACCGTTGGTTGATTTTTTCTCGTACGAAACAACAGAAAATCCCATTTTTTCGAGTACTTCTGCTGAGCTCTTTATAGCAACTGTTGTGTAGTAGTCGGTAATGTTAGCGCGTTTTGCTAGAAACCTGAATTCTCTATTTAATTGTAGACGAAAAGGTCGCTCGTACAGCGAATGCTGGCTCACCGCAAAATAAGCTAATTTTCGGCTTTTATTATAAGGAACGGTTTTTCTTAAATCTATTTCATCAATCGACTTTTGAGAAAGTGTTTCAATTTCGGAGATCATACCTTCAGTCGTGAATATAGTGCCTATGTTATGTCCTAATAGCTCCCCTGTGACGCTGTCGACATATTTATAGGCAATGAAACGTTTTTCATTGCAATAGTTTAAAAAATCGATTTTATAGAGTCCATGCTTAATATTCTCATCAGAGGTTTTCTCATGAAAAACAAGTACAGAATTTACAATCTCACTATCATTAGAATTTCCAATCGGATATTCACAAACAGGATTGTGTTCGATCATCGATGTTGACTGATAATTTGCTCTGGCGATCAAGTTATTTAAACTACGGTATTTCTCTTCCATCAGAGTATTGAATTGATCAACTCTATTTTTAGAACTAGGGTCTTGATGTTGTAAATGACTAACTTTAGATAGATAAGGCTCAAGATCGTTGGTAAATTCTCGCAAAACACGAATACTACGGCTAAGAGTTGGTTTAGTTGTTCCTCTTTCCCATCGACTAAGTGTAACGGTATCAATGTTCGATAGATCTCCTCCGAGTAAGTTGAGCTTTGTAGCTGCTTGACGTTGTGTTAGTTCATTCGCGATTCGATATTTTTTTAAGTATTCGCCAAACACAGTAGTTTTCTCCAATCTTTTGCATAAGGTGAAGTATTATTATGTGTAGAAACTTAAGATGGTAGGCATCTTAATTTAAAGGCTGTTTGGCTATGCCTAATGATTTTTGATTGAGTATTGGTTATCCCACTGGGTTGTTTTTATGAGGGTTATTATTTCGGGTTGAGAAAGAAGTGTCGCTGTATCAATTTCGTATAAGCAATGTTCGAATGAGCGGTTGCCTAATTTAAAACCTCCTTTTTCTGACTCAATATCAAATGCTATTTTCTTAAATCCAAGTTGCTCTAAAATTTGTCCGCTTTCAGGCCATGCATTAAAGAAATAATAACGTTGAACATTTGAATAGTGAATTAGGTTTATAAATTGAGAAACTAACATACATCGAAATATCTGGAAATTAGAAGAGTAACGATTATAATTACAAACCGATAACTTAGTCGAATTTTTATAACTGACAGATTTTGTCAGGTCGATATCAATGATTTTTGAATGAGTAACTTTGTCAAAATAGTCACTTTCGAATATAAAACTAAGTGAGTGACCTACCAACTGCCCGCTTTCTGTTATAAATCTTTTTAAAATAGCTCGTTTGTTTTGTTGGTAGTCATATAGATTAATGTCGAAAAAACCCTTCGGTGTATGGATGGCTGTTTCGTAAAAGATTTTAAGGCTAGATAGTATCTTGTCATCATCTTTCAAAAGAAGTGGCATCTCAGTAATTAAAGCTGATTGTGGCTCTTGTGGCTCTTCATAACTTAATGATGAAAGCTTCGTTACCCTGTTATTAAAACGAAGTTGTTCAATCTCGTCTAGTAGCTTTGTTTCGTTTGGATTCGGTATTAATTCATAAAAGTCACTCAGGTCAACCTGTAAACAACGCAAGATTCTTAGGCATTTTGCAAGTGTTGGTTTGGTTTTTCCTCGTTCCCAACGACTGAGAGTTACCACGTCTACAGAGCGAAACTCTTCATTTGCAAGGTTTAACTTAACAGCAAGCTCACTCTGAGTAAGACCTAGTGAGACTCTCAATTCCTTTAAATAGTCACCAAACATACATTATCCCTAAGCGTAATTTGATCTAATTGAAGTATAGTCATCTATGATAGTTTATGGCGTTTTTAATAACCTATCTAAAAGTAACAGACTCGAGATTACCGTTTTGAAACGGCATTGTGTATTTGTACAGTAGTTCGTTTAACTACTTATGCAGTTTGTCTTCACGGTTAAGAAGTAGGCATGTAAAGCTACATATGATTTGTTCATGCTAATCCTTGCTAGTTATTGATCTGTAGTATGGATTAATCACAAAAAGAGGTTTGTTTATGAATACGAATATGTTGTCTGAAAATTTACAAGCCGAAGCACTTATTGACGATGTTAATCAGGGATTGTTTTATCCTGTTTTTCAACCGATAACTAATGGCAATGGAACTGTCGGTGCTGAGGTTTTGTTACGTTGGGAAAAAGGGCACGATGTTGAATCGTCAATTCGCTGTCTGTTAGACTCTAAGAAGATTGCATGGTTTACTCAAATATTCTTGTTAAGAGTGTCCGAGGAATTATTGTCTCAGAAGAAAATGATTGATTTTCTGACTATTAATATCTCCCCTGATCACGTTTTAAGTTTCACTTTTCTACGTGATATTTCCCCAATTTGGCAAGCATGTAATAAGTTGGGTATAACCTTATGGATTGAGCTTACTGAGAATGAACAATACCCGGTTGGCATTGACGAGAAAAGGATGATGTCCCAGTTTGGAGTATGTCGTGGTCTTGGAATTAAAATCGCGATAGACGACTATGGCAGTGGTTATAACACTGGTGAAGCACTGATTAGGGTTGTTAAACCGAACATAGTGAAAATAGATCGGTCGTTAATGAGAAACCGGAGTGATAATTCGACCTTTTGGGAGCGTCTTAGATTTTTAGCTCGGAAGTATCAGATTGAATTGTTATCTGAAGGTATAGAAAACCATGAAGATTTACGTTTTGCACAATCGCAGGGCATAGATTATTTTCAGGGCTATCACTTAGGCAAACCTGGCTCATTGAGTCAATTGTCGAAACAAGGTGCAGCATATTGCTGATCTACTTAAAAATAGCGTGAATAAATTCGGGTTACTTTTAGTGTGTAAAGCATCATCGTTAGTTTCAAGAGTTTTAGGTTTGCCGGAACATAATGCCATTCTATTAGTTTAATCATGCCTACTTAGTATCAAGTGTTTAATGCCTGCCAGTTTATCTATTTATAACCATTTGTTAGCATTGGGACAAACAACAAAACATTGGAATCGTTATGTCGCAGTCACCTTTGGATCAAAAGGCTTTGGAGCAAGAGCTTTCAGGTCAACAGCCCTCCTTATCTCAAATTAATGTGTTTCCGGTTAAATCAGTAGGTGGGATTGCACTCTCTTCTGCTTGGGTCGAAAAACAGGGCCTTACCTTCGACAGACGTTTTATGTTGGCCTTGGCTGACGGCTCAATGGTGACGGCGCGTAAGTACCCTAAAATGGTCAAGGTGTCTTCTAGCTTGCAGCCAGACGGTTTGATTTTTACTTACGAAGGCAAAGAACCGCTGCGCCTAAAATATGCAAACTTCAAGATGCAAGAAGCGCCTGCAACAGTGTGGAAAGATAGCTTCACTGCGTATACCACCAACGACGAGGCGGATGATTGGTTTAGCGATGTGCTTGGTGTTCGCGTAGAACTTCTGTTCTGTGGTGAGCAATCTAATCGTGTTCGAGAAAAGCTTGGTCAGAATGTCAGTTTCGCCGATGGTTACCCGATGTTAATCATCAGCCAAGCTTCGCTTGATGAGTTGAATCGCCGTAGTCCTGAAACGCATTCCATGGATCAGTTCCGCACCAATTTTGTCGTCTCAAACACTGAAGCGTTTGCTGAAGATGGTTGGAAGCGCATTCGAATTGGTGAGGTTGAATTCGAAGCGGTGAAGCCTTGTGAGCGCTGTATCCTAACGACAGTCGATGTTGAGAGCGGCGAATTCAGAGCAACAAAAGAGCCACTCAATACCTTTTCTACGTTCAGAGCCAATGAACGTGGTGGCGTTTTCTTTGGTCAGAACCTTGTGGCGAAAAATGAAGGTCTGGTGAAAGCGGGTGACGTTGTTGAGGTACTTGAAACCAAAGAGAAAGAACACTACGAAGACTCTTGGGTCGAGTCACTGCACTTAACTTGCGTCGAGCGTGAAGAGATCGCTCGCGACTTCACAACCTTTTGGCTAGAGCCAGCGAAAGAGAACAATTTATTACCAAGCTATCAGCCGGGGCAGCATCTACCGATTGAAATGGTGATTAATGGCGAGAAAGTGTCTCGTCGTTACACGTTATCTTCTAGCCCTTCACGCGCAGGTCGTTTGGCGATTTCCGTGAAGCGAGTGGACGATGGTCAAATCTCAAACTGGCTCAATGATCACTTCCAAGTCGGTGACACGCTAGTTGCTCAGAATCCAGATGGCGCATTCTACTTAGAAGATAACCCAACACATCCATTACTGCTGTTATCAGCGGGAAGCGGTATCACCCCTATGTTGTCGATGCTTCGTTACTTAGCCGACCATGGTCAGATTGATGATGTGGTGTTCTATCACCAATGCAGCAGTGAAGAAGATATCCCTTATCAAGCTGAGATTGATAAGATCGCTCGCGAACATGCTGGTCTAAGTGTGATTTATTCACTAAGCCAACCAACGAAAGAGTGGGATGGTTTGTCAGGTCGTTTGAGTGTGTCTCATGTCGCCAAAATTGAGGACCTTCATAAGCGCCAAGCATTCGTGTGTGGCCCTGACGGCTTTATGGATAATGCCAAGAAATTGCTGATTCAAATGGGGCTGAATCCTCAGCATTATCATCAAGAAGCGTTTGGTGTTGCTCAATCAACGGAAGAAGCGGTGAAGCAACTGCAGTTGAGCGTTAACGGCTGCCTGTTCGAAGGCAACAACCAATCAACACTACTAGAGCAAGCTGAGTCGGCAGGTGTGTCTATCGCATCAAGCTGTCGCGCGGGTTTCTGTGGTGCTTGTAAAGTGACCCTTGAGTCTGGGCAAGTTCATCAACCTGATGTACCGGCGTTGCAAGAGCATGAACGCAACATGGGGCAAATACTGGCGTGTTGCAGTGTGCCTCAAACTGATATCGAAGTTGTAGACTAACTCGGTAGGTCGGAAGGCCAGAAAGAAAAGCACATTGAATAGAAAAGGCCGGAAGTTCACTGAAATGAACTTCCGGCCTTTTTGATTCTAAGATTAATTCAAACAATTAATCGTAGATCGTTGGGATCGGTTGACGCTTGTGCTGTGTTGCTTTGTAGATGCCTACTAAGCGGTCTGACACGTCTTGAGGGACTTCTTTACCTTCAAGGAAATCATCGATTTGGTCGTAAGAAAGGTTCAATGCTGCTTCGTCGGCTTTCTGTGGATCAAGCTCTTCTAGGTCGGCAGTAGGCACTTTCTTAACCAATAGTTCTGGCGCACCTAGCGTTGCTGCAAGTTCACGAACTTGACGCTTGTTCAGGCCAAACAAAGGCGCTAAATCACATGCACCGTCACCGTGTTTGGTGTAGAAGCCAGTGATGTTTTCTGCTGAGTGGTCAGTACCAATCACAAGACCACCAACGTAACCCGCAATTTCGTATTGCGCGATCATGCGAGCGCGAGCTTTCACATTACCTTTAACAAAGTCGATTTTTGCTGAGTCTGTTGGTAGTAAACCTGTACCTTCAAGTGCAACGTGAGATGCTGCGTGAAGCCCATCAACACCCGCTTTGATGTTTACAGAAACAGATTGAGAAGGCTGGATGAAAGAGAGAGCAAGTTGTGCTTCATCTTCATCTTTTTGTTCGCCGTAAGGTAGGCGAACCGCAATGAATTGGTAGTCGTTGCTGCCAGAGTTTTCATTCAGGCTATCCACGGCCATCTGTGCCAAGCGGCCACAGGTCGTTGAGTCTACACCGCCACTGATACCAAGGATCAGAGACTTGCAGCCTGACTGCTGAAGTTTCGTTTTAATAAAGTCCACACGACGAGTCACTTCGAAGTGAGGGTCAATTGAAGGTAGTACGCGCATTTCGTCACGAATTAACTGTTCCATTCGTATTCCTTTCCTGCAAGCAAATTAAAAATCTAGTGTTATCATACCTAAATAATCCGATTTAAAAACCTCTTTGCACAAGCTTAGAAAGAGAAGGCAGTAATAAACAATGGAAAAAATAGCCATTTTCGGTAGTGCGTTTAATCCACCGAGCTTAGGGCACAAAAGTGTGATTGATTCGTTGGCTCACTTTGACAAAATTCTACTCGTTCCAAGTATTGCCCATGCTTGGGGAAAAGAGATGCTAGACTTTGATATGAGATGTCAGTTAGTTAACGCATTTATTAGCGATCTTTCACTGGATCAAGTGGAGCTTTCTTTGATCGAAAAGAGCCTATTTACCCCAGGTGAAAGCGTCACGACTTATGCAGTGCTCAGTGAACTTCAAAAGTTACATCGTGACGCTGAACTGACGTTTGTTATTGGCCCAGACAACTTCTTTAAGTTCTCGTCTTTCTATAAATCCGATGAGATTACTGAACGTTGGTCTGTAATGGCTTGCCCTGAGAAAGTCAAAATTCGCAGCACTGACATACGTAATGCGCTGATAAGTGGAAGCGATGTTGCAAAATTGAGTACTAAGTCAGTTACAAAGATGTTGCAAGATAGTGGACTGTATCAGATAATGTGAGTTCACTAATCAAGAGGTCAGAGGACTATGCTAAAGAGCGCGATACCAGCGACGTTGATCATGGCAGCATGCAGTATGCCTGCTTATGCTGAATGTGATTTTTTTAGCTTAGATTCGATCATGCTGACTTCTGATGACGACAACTGTTTGGACTTTTCTTCGAGCATTGAGTCTTTTGGCCAACGTATGATGGAAATCAGTGGGCTGAGCGATGATGAACCGGAAAGCACACCGGACTATTGGTCTGACTGGGTTCTTCAAACCAAAGACTCGCCATTGCTGACACAAAGCATTGAGTCAAACTATGTTGGCTTGGGTATGTGGTTTCCAGAAGACCTTGAAGATGAGCAGTATGATATGTCGACTGAAGAGTGGTTGATGAATCATGGTCTTCAACTCAGCATCGGTTTTGGCGAGAAAGTCGAAGGGCAGCCGCGTATGCGCTTTGATTATCGTTGGCACGACTCACGTGACGCCGACCTAATGATGCAGGTTGAGTTGCCATTTTAGACAGGCAGATACACAGATAGATTGCTATCTACGTCTAAATAGTAAGAATTAAAAAAGCCGCAAAAACTCAGTTTTTGCGGCTTTTTAGTATCTGGCTTGCGAGTTTAATACCAGCACTCACTTTCCGGCAAGCTATAAATCTTCACCAAAAACAAGCATACACAGTTGCTCGAACTCTTCTTCTTTACCTGAGAACAGATCATCAATCACAAGTGAACGTTTTTGACCTGACTGCATGCGCTTCTTCGCTTCTCGCATCACCATCACCAGAGTGTGCTCTTGTGGCAGGTTTGAATCATCAATGTTCCATTGATTGAATCGCTGAGAAAGAGGACTTTCACAAAGCAGTGGTTTAAACGACAACACTTCTTGCTTCAATACAGAAAGCATATCTTTAAACGCTTGTTCCGTATTATTGGCATTGGAAGCGCGAGCTTTGGTTTGCTCTAGTTTTTCTAGTAGTGCCGAAGAGAGGTTGGTTTGCGTAATGTAACCCGCTTGTCTTGGGAATGAATCCGTCAAACGAACAGAAAAATCGACACGGTTAACCTGAGTGTTTGGAAAGTAGGTCAGTGACGTTAGGCAGTCGTGTGGAATCCAGACGCTTTGTCCTGGTTCAACGGCATACTCTTGTTTGCCTAACTTAATCAAAACCAAGCCACTTTGAACCGATACAAGGCTATGTTTAAGTACTTTCTTGCGTGGTGTGATCACCAAGTGTGAAAAGTAAGCCGATGTATATTCAATAGCGAAGTTCATAGATAGTACCTTAATTTTGGGGCGTCAAGATTACCGTTAATCTTAAAGAATGCCAACAATAACAGGGGATTTTCAATGTTTCTGGTCTGACCTTGTCAAAAGTATGGGCTCTGTAGCTGCGAGAAGTCAAAACAACGCGTAGAATGAGCCAGCTTTTTATTATATGAATTAAAAAATGACCTCTCCAACCGATCCATATGTTGATATTCGTCCTTACGGCGATGATGAAATTCCAGCGGCACTAAACCGTCTTATTAATGATGAAGAATTTATCAGTGCAATCTTGCACTACCGTTTTTCAAACCATGCGTCTTGGTTCAAAGCATTAATGAGCCCGATTTTGCGTGTGTACTTAAAAATGAAGTGGAGCAAGCTGACTAGCGTTGAATCCATTCAGATTGAAGTGAAAAAGTACTTACGCGACACGTTAGCGAAAACCACTAACGGTGTGACGTACACTGGTATCGAGTCACTGGATGCGAACCAAGCTTATCTGTTTGTATCAAACCATCGTGACATTGCTATGGATCCTGCGTTAGTAAATTACGCTCTGCATCAAAATAATCATCAGACTTGTCGTATCGCTATCGGAGACAACCTGTTGAAAAAGCCATGTGCGACTGAATTGATGCGTTTAAACAAGAGCTTCATCGTAAAGCGTTCTTTGAAAGGACCGCGTGAGATGATGAAAGCGCTAGGGCAGTTGTCTTCTTACATTAAGCACTCTCTAGAAACGGGCAACTCAATCTGGATCGCTCAAAAGGAAGGTCGTGCGAAAGACGGTAACGATTTTACTGAGCCAGCAATTTTGAAAATGTTCCACGTTGAAGGACGTAAGCAAAAAATTGCTTTCCCTGAATACGTGAAGTCATTGAAGATTGTTCCTGTGGCTATTTCTTACGAGAACGACCCATGTGACACGGCTAAAGCGATAGAGCTTTTCGAAAAAGACGTAAACGGCAGTTACGAAAAGGGTGAGTTTGAAGATATCGAAAGTATCATTCAAGGCATCATCGGTGATAAAGGACGCGTTCACGTTGGTTTCGGTCAGGTTATCGACCAAGATTTTGATACGCCTGAAGCGCTTGCTGAAGAGATCGATCGTCAGATCCACGATAACTACAAACTGTTCCCAGTAAACTTGCTGGCAGCAGAAAAAGAAGATGAGTCGATTACAGCGGCCGTTAAACAAGAGTTTGAAGCTAAACTGTCGAGCCTGCCACAAGGTGCGCGTCAGTACTTGATCGATAGCTACGCCAACCCAGTGAAGAACATTGGTTAACGAGCGTTAGTTAGCTTGCTAGTTGATTAGCAACTTGATTGAATTGAAAAAGGAGCCTTGGGCTCCTTTTTTGTTTCTGAATCACCATTTGTTGCTGCGATCGAGCATTAACGTATTAGAGCATTAGAGCATTAGAGCATTAGAGCATTAGAGCATTAGAGCATTAGAGCATTAGCCTGAATTAGCGAGCGACTGCACCACCGAGATCTAGATTGGTTGGCCATTTGGTTACGGTGTTGCCGCCCAGATAGATGTTGCCTTTGACTGTCATGGTCTCGGGGAATGTTGTAATCCCAGAACCGCCTATATAAAGGTCGCCGTCAATCACGATCCCGTTGGGTAACTCGGTTAAAGGAGTGCGGATCACGCTCAGATCGCCTTTTACTCTAAAGCCATTCGGTAGCCTTTCCAGTGGAGTGTCGGTGAGGTTGATAAAGCCGCCCACTCTTACACCTCTTGGCCAGCTGGTGATTTGGCTACCAATCAAGTTGACGTAACCTTTTATCTTAACCCCGCTCGGGACTCGAACGAGTTGGCTGTTAGAGCCTTTAAGGCTGCCGTTCACTTCTAACCCTTTGGGTAGGCGTGTGATCGCAGTATTCTCTATATTGAGATTACCATCTACCACCAAGCCAGTTGGAAGTGATGTATAAGGCTTATTTCGTAGATATAAGTTTCCGTAATTATCGAGATGGTTCAATATTTGATAGTGATCGAGTGGTTCAGCACTGACATTTGTTATGGTTAAGGAACCAATAATAAGTGCAATTATTCTGAGCATAACAGGCTTCTTATTACGATAGACGCTTACACTATAATGGAAAAATTAATCTCGCATAGTGTTTTACCCATTTGGCGGTAGATTAACGAGGAATGGAGCAAAGATGATAGGTAAATTAATGATTAGAGTAAATATACGAATTATTAAGGTCTTTCTGATAGCCGCTTCAGTGTTTGGCTCAATGTCTGCGAGTGCCAACAAAGTAATTTCAACGCCCGGTAAAGCTGCGGTGGTGGTGACACAAGGCGGCCAACAGCAACGAGTTTGTTATTACGATGACAAGGCTTATAGCATTGGGGCAGTGTTAGAGGTGGGGGGCGTAGTGATTCAGTGCGCTGCAGAAAACGATTTTGAGCAAAATGGGTCACTGGCTTGGGTTCAATTAAAAAAAGACGAGTAATTCACTCGTCTTTTAATAAGCATATAAATGCTTATATTAACGCGCTAGAGAGCGAGTCTTAAGTTCAAAAATAATCTTCTCGGCGCTAACTTCAAATTTAAAGCGAGCGTGCAACTCTGTGCTTTCTTCAGTCATCTCTGATGCTTCGAACTCAACGTTGCTAGACACTTGTTTAGCAAGTTCAACATACTTAGCAAACTCAGCTTCAATCAGTGCTTTTGAGTTTCCGTAAACCGTTACTTCAGCAACATCGTCGCCTTCTTTAATGATGAACCCGATTTCGCCTGCACAGCCGCAAGCCTCACATACATCGTTGTTACCAATATCTTGGCTCATAAATAATCCTCTTACAAAGTCTGAGGTTATTCTAACGAGCAATTTGAACTGTATCTACAAAAATTAAAACCTTTGAACTAATTTATACTGGTATGCTATGTTGTTTGTTAAGGTGTTTGATGAATATCTATATTCGCGCCGCCAAATATGTATGTGATTTACCTCACGTTTTGTTGAAGAGGAATGTTATTAATATGTCAGAATATCATTCACTTAGTTGCGCCAGAAATGATTTTATAAGACTATCTATCGCTTGATAGGTATTTATACAATGAATTTTTCGTTGGGTATTTCATATTCTAAGTCGTTATTTAAACTTATCGACTTAGGATTGTAAGGTGATTTTCGAAGAATAATTAGACAAAGTGTCCAAAGAGGCATCACTGTAAAATTGTTCGTACATAGTATTTGTGTGAATTTAGTTATAAATACTTGCGAAAAAATACCTTGCTCACATAATGCTGATAACGATTTTCATTCTGACTTCATTTGATTGAGTTAGATGGATTTACAAAGAGAAGAGCCTGAATATGCCAAAGCGTAGTAAAGAAGATACAGAAATCACGATCCAGAAAATCATGGATGCCGTTGTAGACCAGCTACTAAGATTGGGTTACGACAAGATGTCATACACGACGTTGAGTCAACAAACGGGTGTTTCTCGTACAGGTATAAGTCATCACTTTCCAAAGAAAACGGATTTTACTGCTGCTCTAGACGGTCGTATTTTCAAGATGTTCATGGAACACATTGACTTCGAAAATGGCCTTGACGCATTTTCAGCTAGCTGGGTTGCAGCACTTGAAGACGCTGAGTTCCTAGCAATCTTACGTTTACTTTTCCATCATATCGTTACTGCTGAGAGCGCACATGAGTTCGCTGCAAACGGTATTGATCGTCTATACAAGCTGACTGAAACTCAGTTTGGCGATACTAGCGGTAAAGAACTAGAGTGGTTGATTGGTAAATCATTGATTCGCATGAGTCAGTAATCAACACACGATAAAAGAAGCTCCTACGGGGGCTTTTTTTGTGTCTGCAATTTCTCTTTCTCTTTCTCTTTCTCTTTCTCTTTCTCTTTTTCTCTCGAACTCATATCGCTTCTGCTATCTTGCTTTGTGCCAAATGAAGTTATTTCTTTTCTTTTTATATGCTTACGCTCGAGTCTTACATTCAACCTCAATTGCGAAAAGCTTAGCAACACTAACTGATTATGTTTATTTCTAGAGCCTCAAACGCTCTGGGTGAGCCGTTTTATAGCTTATTGCTATGGTTACTAACAAAATTGAGTTTAAGGCGAGAGAGAGGCTGTGAGCCAATAAAAAAGGTTCATCGCG
>NZ_JBFRJF010000030.1:0-15393 GCF_041468745.1 Vibrio sp. 10N.286.52.F8 | reverse complement strand
GCGGCTTCGTTCAACAAACTGTTTAAGAGTGATTCGCAACGCGTGGCATTTTTACTATGCGTTGCGTTTGGTGTTTAAGGTGGCATGCGGCGGCATCGGTATTGCGTTGCTCACACCTTAACAGGGCTACATGGACTCCCTCTTTTGTCAACAATAGCTCCCGCTGACAACAGTGGATCGGACAGCAGCTCTACATTCGGTGTTTAATCGGAATCGTTCCGTCACCTTGATGATATTCGCTTGATGCCCGCCTCATTCGTTAAACAGTATTTATTACTTCCCAATTAAACAGGTTTAGGCATCTCGGTCTGGTCGTATTGTCATCATTTGCTATTGCTTTGACTCGGTGAGTGTTAACCGTTTACATAGTTAATCTTGTACTCTTTTCCTGTTGTTAATAATGCCCATATTATACGAGCGTTTTTTGCTGCTAGGGCGACAGCTGCTCGTTTATAACCTCGTCGTTCAACGAGTTGATTTAACCAAATACTGTTGCGATCGGTTTTCTCTTTACATCGTGCAATAACGGCTCTTGCGCCATGAATAAGTAGAGTGCGAATATGTTTTTCGCCTCTTTTGCTGATGCGACCAAGATGAACATGACCACCTGTTGAGTATTGTCTTGGAACCAACCCTATCCAAGCGGCAAATTGGCGGCTAGATCCAAATTGTTTGGCGTCATTGACGGTCGCGACAATGGCACTTGCACTGTGTTCACCGACACCTGGAATATCCATGAGGGCTTTGGCTGAAGCCATCTCACGAACTAAAGCAGAGACTCTACGATCATAGTGCAATACTTCTAGGTTAAGGTGTTGAATCTTGTTCGATAGATCTTGAAGTAGCTCTCGAGCGAGTATAGGCAAACCATTTTCTGCATCTTCAAGGACACTACCAATAGTGTTTTGAGCCGAGTAGCGCCCCTGAGGCATCACAATACCAAATTCGGAAAGCAAACCTCTGAGCTGGTTAATAGTCGCCGTTCTTGTTTTAATTAGCCCCTGTCGAATACGGTGCAGGCAAAGCACAGCTTGTTGCTCTTCACTTTTTATAGAGACAAATCGTGTTTTGGGTCTAGATACCGCTTCACAGATGGCCTCTGCGTCATTGGCATCGTTCTTCTCATTTTGTCGATATGGAATAACGAATTTGGACGCCATAATTTTCGGGTTATGACCTAGTTTCAGTAGCTCTCTCGCCCAGTGGTGTGCACCAGAGCACGCCTCCATACCGATGAGGCAGGGAGGTAACTTCGCGAATGTGTCTAAGAGTTTGTTTCTTTTGACAGTTTTGCGTAGGACGCACTTGCCATATGCATCAACGCCGTGAATACTGAATACATTCTTGGCGAGGTCAACGCCAATAGTTTGAATGGTGGACATAGTAACCTCCAGTTCTTCAGCGTGTACTAAGTAAGTATGGCACGCAGAGTGTCAGGTAGAGGGAGTCCATATCATTCGTTAGCTATTTAAGGAAAAACGATAGTATGAATGGAACGGATGTTAAGAGTCTGCTTATTGGTATTTTAGGGACAGTAATCGTGATGTTTACTGTTACGGTATACAAAAAGTCGAGATCTAAGAGCCTCAAAGATGACATTGATCTTATCGACTTTGAAATCGAGCATCTTGGAAAAATCAGAAAATCTAGTGTTGAAATGAGTCGCTCTTCTTTCAAAGGGATCTTTGCGATGTTCTTTCTTTTCGGCTTGGCTAACTTAATACCACTTGCATTTGATCTCGCTGGTCTAGGTAACCTTTTACGTATTCCGCAAATTGCTTCACTTGTTCTTTGGTCTGCGTTTGTCGGCGTCGCATATCGTTGGTGGAAAAGATATGAGAACCTTAAAAACTATCAAGAGGCGATCGCTAAACTAGAAAGTAAAAGGCTAGTTAAAGAGGCTAAATTGAAAAAGTTGAGTACATAGCTAATAAACTGTTTATATTTTTTGAGGTTAAACGATGATTGAAAAGCTCAAATTAGCATGTGGCTCTATGAGTTCTCGTTATACGAAAATTTTGTCTCAATATTACCCAGCTCACGGTAGTATAGGTTTTACAGAGCGGAATCTAACCAATAACTTAGTTAGATCCTTAGAAGATGCTTTTTGTGAAAAATGCATATCTTGGTTTGAGGCTCCTATATGTCTTAAAGATGGCAAGCATATTGATGCCGTGGTTTTTTATGAAGATATTACTATTTTAATTGAAGCGAAAAGACTTACATCGGTAAAATCGCAGGTTGGTGCTATTGAACACGATATCGAACGAATGTTTTCTACTGACACAATTGAGATATTAGAAAAAAATTTCAATTCGAATCATAGTCAACGTAGACGGTATTCAATAGTGCTCGCAGATGTTTGGACTGAAAATGATGAAAAAATAAATGCGTATGAATCTTGGCCTAACCAGTTACCATCACATTTTATTGAAACGCTATTATTCTCCAAATCTTTACCTTTCAATCATTTATGCGTTGAAGGGAATTGGAAGGATAACTATAAAATACTGATCGCAGTGTCAGAAATAAAAATATAATAAATTGCTCAAGACAGATTGCCAACGCTTGGCATTTTTAGTTTGATTCAACTTTAGTGTTTACGGCACAGTACTTTAAGTACAGTGGTAGCGTGGCTCACACCTTTATTGAGCGTTAGTCTATTAGGAACTAATTGAAGGTCTGAATGATAGATTCGACAATTTTGGCAGGCTTACTTGGTGTCGGTGGTTCTATTGCTGGTACGCTACTAGGTTACAAACGTGCTAGTTAGCATAGCGTTATACGCTTGAGGTTAGTCAACACCACATTTTCACTTCCATAGCTCAATTAAAACTAATAGTATCAGTGCTTTAATAACGCATGATTTTATGAGAGCAAGAACATGAAACACACTCCAAGTTCTTTTATGGAAATGAAAGGGAAACAACGTATTCCGATGTTGACCGCTTATACATTCCCTGTGGCTGCAAGTATCGAATCTGCCGGGATACCTATTATTCTCGTTGGTGATACTGTCGGCATGGTTGAAATGGGCTTTAGCAGTACGCGAGATGTGACCATTGAGCACATGGAATATCATGTCGGGGCAGTGCGTCGCGGTGCTCCAAATACTCATATTATTGGTGACCTCCCATACTTAACCGATCGTTCTCCTGAAGTAGCGTTGGTTAATGCTAAAAGGCTCATGCAGGCAGGTGCCGACAGCATAAAGTTAGAAGGCGCGAAACTTGATGTTATTGCTCACCTTGTCGCAAACAATATCCCAGTTGTTGGCCACACGGGCTTAACTCCTCAAACGGCAAAAAATTTCAAAAAAGTGGGGCAGTCTGCTGAAGATGCTCAAACTGTGAGCGCAGAAGCAAAAGCGATCCAAGAAGCGGGAGCGTTTATGTTGGTGCTTGAGCACATACCTTCTTCACTTGGTGAATCAATCACTCAAGAAATAAACATCCCAACGATTGGGATTGGTGCGGGTGCCGATTGTGATGGGCAAGTGTTAGTCATCAATGATGCGCTTGGACTTGGTAACCGATGGCCTCCGTTTTCAAAACAGTACGCCCACTGCAGCCAAACTATCTTTGACGCAGCAAATGAGTTTGCTACGGAAGTGAAAACGAACGTATTTCCGAACAACCTGAGCAAATAAGCCACTTAGATAATGGCTTTAGGTTGAATCGTAATGCATGGCATTTTCCCGTGCATTACGATAAGCATATGATGTGTATTTGGACGTTCGGTGTTGAGCAGTCTTGATTCTCTCACCAAACGTCAGTTTCACGGAGGAAACATGTCAAGCGACCAACTATTAGAAAAGGCACTTTATAGCAGTGCCAGCATCCACCAACCTCATTCTTTAAAAGCCTATTTGGCTGCGAATCACCTTAATGATTATTTCAGCACAACAGACAATGTGTGGCTTAAAACGAGTGAGCTGATAGACCAAACTGAGATTGAAGTTTTAGACGAGTACTCTGCAACGCTACAAGCGCCAAAGTTCTCAGATTTTCGTATTCAAAGGATATTGGATAACGGGGTATACCCAGCGGCGTATGCTGCTTTAATGCAGTGGCATGAAAACAAGGGCTTTCAAGACATCTTCGCGCATTACGTTTCGCAGGCTTCTCAAACAAGCGAATACCTTTCCCACAATGTGACTATTTTATTGGCGCTGAATCGTGTTTACCGTGAGTTAGAGCCGTCTCAAGTTCCAGCATTCCTTAACCGCTTCACTGAATTTGTCACATCGACCCGTTCTGACGGCGACCGAAGCACTGAGACAAGTGAAGTTGTAGATCTCGATAAGGTATTACAAGCATGCCTAAAACAGTTTGGTTTCTTTGGGCATAACCTAATTACGCTTACGTGGATATTACGTTGCAAGGAAGAGCTGTCGAAAGAGCAATATGACTCGATGCTTTCTAATCTTTATCGACAGGCCAATAGCCCTTTGGAAGATCCTGACGATGAGATTGATCAAGCTATTTTGGCGCAGTGTCAAAGCTCAGATAATTCAGATGAGCTCTATGACAATGTGCACCGATTGGTTTTTGGTTATACATTGAATCTACACCAGATAACGCTAGCGGATGCATTGCGCTTTCTTCACGAAAGATTCCCTGAACATGCAGCAGAACTAAAATGTGTCGCAGAGTATCAGTGTCGTTTGTTAGAACTGTAAATTTAGAGATAGAGCCACCCGTTTCGTGGGGGTCTTAATCGATACGACAAGTTTCAGGCATACCTAACCCAGTGAGCTTGTTCTGCGTTTTTATCAGAGGTAGCCCTCAATTTATGGACATGACTAGAAACGTAGAAACCACTCTCCTGAATTTAATTGCAACAGTAAATCACATACAAACGTAGAGGTAGCGCACAGAATCGAAAAAGGGGATATCGCGATTACGGAATCATTGATCTAGCCGATAGTGAGATAGTGATAAGAGGTCGATAATTCGTTGTCGGACTAAATTAGAACTTTAAATCTAATTTCTAAGTAGTTGTTATCTCAGGAAGAGTTTTTGTGCTATGCGCCCCTATATTAAATACATTATCCCTATTTTAATTCCTTTCATTATCCTCGTAATGCCGCTATCAGCGTTTCCATTTGAAGGCCTTACGATTATTCAACAACGCGTTATCGCGATCTTTTTATTAGCGGCATTGTGCTGGGTGTTCGAGCCCATCCCGATCTACGCGACGTCTGTTGTTATTATCGTTCTGCAATTGTTGATGTTGTCGGATAAAGGGCTGATCTTTTTAAGGTTTGAGCATGGGCAGGAACATTTTGGTGAGTTGTTAAAATACAGCGACATCATGGCGACATTCGCCAGCCCAATCATCATGCTGTTTTTGGGCGGTTTTTTCTTAGCGATGGCCGCCACTAAGTATCGATTAGACGTAAACTTAGCCCGTGTATTATTGAAGCCATTTGGACAAGACCCAAAGTTTGTGATGCTCGGCTTAATGTTGATCACTGGTATCTTTTCGATGTTTATGTCTAACACGGCAACAACAGCAATGATGCTCTCTATTTTAACGCCAGTACTGGCTGTGTTTGGTCCGAAAGACCCCGGTCGTGTAGCGTTTGCGCTTTGTATCCCGGTTGCCGCTAACATCGGTGGCATTGGTACTCCGATCGGTACCCCTCCGAACGCTATCGCACTTAAATATTTAGTTGGCGATAACCTCATTACGTTCGGTGAATGGATGGCATTTGGTGTGCCGTTTGTTGTGATTATGATGGCGTTAGCGTGGTTTTTAATAGGCTTTATGTACAAAGCTGACCAAAAGAAAATTGAACTAAGCATCAAAGGTAAATTCCTTAAAACGCCCAAAGCCATTGCGGTATACGTCACTTTTGCGCTAACCATCATTCTTTGGTTAATGGGCTCAAGCCATGGCATGAACTCTTATACCGTCGCTCTGATTCCTGTCGCTGTGTTCTCACTCACAGGGATCATCAATAAAGAAGACCTGAAAAAGATTTCTTGGGACGTATTGTGGCTTGTATCAGGTGGTATTGCGCTTGGTTTAGCTCTCGATAAAACTGGCTTAGCAAGGCTCGTGGTACACAGCATTCCGTTTGATGCTTACTCACCATATGTGGTGTTGTTCGGAGCGGCGTTCTTGTGTTTGGTAATGGCAAACTTTATGTCTCATACCGCAACGGCTAACTTGTTAATGCCAATTATGGCTGCATTAGGCTCGTCTATGGCTTCACTCACGCCACTAGGCGGTGAGTTAACGTTAATTCTGGTTGTGACTTTTGCCGCTTCATTAGGTATGTCGCTGCCAATCAGTACGCCACCGAATGCGTTGGCTCATGCTACTGGTCATGTGCAAAGTAATCAAATGGCCAGAATCGGTATTATTTTAGGTGTGGTTGGTGTGCTACTGAGTTTTGTTATGGTGTGGCTGCTACATTCAATTGGTCACATAGGATAACGATACGTGTATCAACAAAAGCTAGAAGCACTTATCGATCGTTATTTTAATCAGACAGAACGTCGGGTGACGTGCCGTGCCGGTAACACCATTATTGAACAATCAGCGTTAAACACTCGTTTATATTATGTGTTTAGTGGAGAACTGGAAGGGTTTTATTCCGAAGCGAATACACCGCAAGTGCGAGTATTTAGCGCGGGTAGTGGGGCTTTTATAGGCGTTCATAGCTTCTTTTCAGGTAATTGGACAGCATCTTCAACGGTTGTTGCTAAAACCGATGTTGAATTAGCGTGGATCGATAAAGACACGCCTGCAGAAGATGAACGTAACTTTGGCCCTCTTACCGCACAGTTCACACCTGTGATCGTCAACGAGTTGTCGCGTCGTCAACGCCGTGCAACACAAGAAGCGATAGCGAAACAAAAAGCGCTAGAGAAGTTACATACTGCTGAGCAAATGACGACCTTGGGTCAATTGGCTGCAGGGATTGCCCATGAGCTTAACAACGCTATTGGTGTAGTAAATAGTAAATCTGGCCGACTTGAAACGGTCATCATGGATCTACTTGAAGAAGTGCATCCAGAAGCCAGTCAATTTTTCGATTTTGGGTTAATGCATGGTCAGAAAACGTCGTCGTCAGAAGCGCGAACACGTGGGCGACAATTTGAAAGAAAATATGGTTTAGACAAGAACATTGCTCGCTCTCTTGCAAAGGCGATTCCAATTGACACTTCATATGCAACAGACGTTATTTCAAAACATTGGCTGAAAAACCCAGAAGAAGCGATTCGCTTTTGGCAGATGGGCTGTGATTTACATGATTTACGTTTGGCATCTAGACACACCGTTGGCATCGTAAAATCGGTTAAACAACTTGGCAGAGTTGATATTGACACCGAAGAAGCGGTTGATATTAATGACTCCATTAACCATGCCTTATCGTTGTTACAAAGTGAGTTACGTAGAGTATCTGTGCGATTGAGCCCTGCAGATTTGCCGACTTTTAAAGGATCGAAAACAGAGCTCGTTCAGATTTGGGTCAACATTGTAAAGAATGCTTGTGATGCAATGTCGAATTCAGACGATGCTGCAATAGAAATTCAAACCAGATTAAGTAAGAAAAGAATATTAGTTACGATCACTAATAACGGCCCTGAGATAGACGAGGTGACTCGTAGAAAGGTATTTCAGCCCAACTTCACCACTAAAAAAGGTGGTTTATCGTTTGGATTGGGCTTGGGTCTATCAATAGTTAAGCGGATCGTGGCGGGTTATGGCGGAAGTATCATTGTGAAAAGTGATGCTTCTAAAACTGTATTTAGAATCAAGTTACCAATAGAGGGTGAACATGGAGAAGCTTAATTTAATCTGTGTCGATGACCAGAGAGAAGTACTGAGCGCAGTGGTACAAGATTTAGAGCCGCTGGCGAGTTGGCTGAATATTGAAGATTGTGAATCAGCACAAGAAGTGCTTGATCTCATTGATGAACTTGACGCAGAAGGCGAACACATTACCGTCATCGTGTCTGATCATGTGATGCCAGGGAAAACGGGTGTGGAGTTACTCACTGAAGTGTTCCATGACAGCCGCTTTCCGAATACAAAGAAAATTCTTCTTACGGGGCAGGCCACTCATACTGATACCATCAATGCGATTAATGCAGCAGGCATCGACCGTTACTTTGAAAAGCCTTGGCAAGCAAGCACATTAGTTGAGTGCATTCGTACTCTTGTCACTGAGTACATATTTGATCAAGGGCTTGATTACACGGACTATCAGAATGAGCTTGACCAGCAGGTTGTGTTGAGACGCTTACGTTAGTTATTTATGTTAGCGACTTACGCTAGTCACTTATATAAGTCGCTTGAAATTACATGCACCGAAGGACCCTTTCTGAAGGATGTTGTCTGTGAAAGACGTAATCTTTCGGTGCTTATTTTACCTACCTCTTTTAGTCGTTCAGGTTTTGGTACTCAGTTATTAACACACTGGTTGCTGGCTTTAGTCTAAAACTCATACGCTACGCCAACGCCAACGCCAACGCCAACGGATGCATTGTGTTTTCTTCAGGAACGATTCCCTGAACATACAGCAGAACTTCGTACGATGCCGCTTTCTCTATATTCAACATTTGAATGCAATTTGTGGAATATATCAAAGTTAATTAAACTGATGGTAAGTTATTACTTTTCATTATGTTAGGGTTCTTTTCTTAAGGTCAGCGGATTAGGAAGAGGCTAATGAAAAAGGGATTTGTGATAGCGATATCAATCGGCTTTGTTGTCTTCTTCCTTGTTGGTCGTGAGCTTCAGTGGTTCGGGTCCAGTAATTCCGAGTCGTTTCCTAAACTTCCTGATAGTCCCCAATTTGTTCCTTCTATCGATTTCGACGGTGAGTGGCTAGGCCGCCGTATTAACACCACTGGCAATAATATGTGTGAACGCACAACCATCACCGGAACTATTCGTGAGGGTAAGGCTACTCTAAGGCTTACCTACAATGGAACACCGTTAGAGGGTTGGGTGACGGAAAACGGCGACTTACGTTTATATGCTAAACATCGCCAATGGGATTATCGTTTTTCCGCACGTGGCAGTGGCAGTAGATTTGACGGCCGATGGCACTTAACCAATGGGCCGTGCCAAGGAAGTTGGTTTCTAGAAAAGGTCGATGGCAAGTAGGGTTGTTACTACAAGACGCCGTTTAAAATTAACCAGCACAAGGTTCTTTTAGGAGAGATAAGTGATCAGATTAATCGCCGTGTTCATTTTGGCTTTCGGGCTAGGTGCATATGCGAGCTTACATGTTTTGACAGACTATGTTGTGAGCATTGAAGACAGTCATAAAGCTGCGGTGCGGCAAGGTTTTGAAACCTATAAATATGCAAATACAAAAGACCTTGCCCCATTAATTAAAACATCGAACTTGTTAGCTCGTTATAGTGCTTGTGAATTAGAGGGAGATGAAGGCGATGCGATTGCATTAGCCCTGTCTATTAACGCTATTTCCTTTGGGATGTTATCGAAGCAAGCGTCTGACCTCGATCAAGACACCTTTAGGACTGGTTTGATGATGTACGGAAAACTCAAAGACAACGAAAAAGCGTCTGGTCAGTTAACTGAAATACTTACTGCGTACTGTAAAGATAGTCTTCGCTATCTATACGACTGTGAAAAACTTTCTAATTTGTTAGGCGAAGAATGGGATACACAATGGAAGGAAGTGAAACCAGTATGTACCTAAAAATGATTCAACATATACGGCATTTTGCTATGCCGTATTCAGATGTGATTTGAAAACAAAGGACACAATATGGAAGTAAGGTTGGTCAAAGGTTCAGAGCCTAAGTTCGCTGAATCGATCACCAAAACGAATATGGCGAGTTACTATCAAGCTCGTGGAATCGCTTGGGGTCATAGCCAGTTTTTACGCAGCTGGGATGAGCTGGATAACTATGAAATTTATGTGGGGGATCGCCGTATTGGTGTTGTTCGCTTCAGTTACGCTAGTGGTACAACGTTTCTTAGGGACTTGCAGATATTAGCTGACTGTCAAGGTCAAGGTTTTGGCTCTAAGTGTCTCGATTTGGCTATTGAACATGCGAACAATCAAGCATCGGCTCAGTTAGTGTTGCGCGTGTTCAGTGAGAACCCCGCCATTAAGCTTTATCAATCAAAAGGTTTTACTCAGTTGTCTGAAGTGAAAGGGCTCGTTGAAATGGAGCTGCCTTTAGGGTCATCATTGAGAGAGTGTCATGGATAACCGTATCCAACTAAATTTTGTTAAATACTTATTTTCAGAGTTGCTGTTTATTGTTATTGCACTAGGTCTTGTCTATTGGATATCAGACGGTGATCGTTCATCGCTGCTAACCATAGGGCTGATAATTTGTGTTCCTCCATTAATAAAAATTCTAATGTTGTGGTGGAAGCTTCGCGATAGCTCGTTTGAAATCACGAACGGTCATGTACGTTTAAATGGCGTTGCTTGTGATGTGACTTTACAGCGTAGCTTTCTTCCGTTTGAAATTGGCTCATTCATCAAGCTTTCATACACGAAAGGTGCAATGCAGAAACACAATATTTACCTTTCTAAAGGCGCAATGAGCAAAGAAGAATGGAGCCGTATGTTAGCGTGTCGAACTAGGTCGCCATAAAGAAGCGACATCGCTGTTACTTGAGCTTTTAGTTTCCACGACGAATAGCGATGCGATTAAAGAGTACCAACGAGCGATCTCTTTATATGCTCAAGACCTAGATAAAACCTGGTAAGCAGCGCGTAAAGCTCATTAACTCACATAACAAAAAGCCTAAGCATCAATATGATACTTAGGCTTAAAGGCATAGTTTTTGTTCTTTAGGAAAGCGTTACGCTGAAAGCTCTTTACGAACGATCTCTGCGCCAGCACTTAGCGCATTAAGCTTCGCTGAGGCTATCTCGCGAGGTAGGGGAGCCATGCCGCAGTTGGTGCAAGGGTAGAGCTTGTCGGCATCAACGTACTTAAGTGTTTCACGTAGAGTGCTAGCCACTTCTTCCGGTGTTTCAATCGAATCGGTTGCAACATCAATCGCACCGACCATTACTTTCTTGCCTCGTACGAGCTCAAGCAGCTCAAGAGGTACATGAGAGTTGTGACACTCTAAAGAGATAATGTCGATATTCGATTGCTGCAGCTTAGGGAAGACTTCTTCGTATTGGCGCCACTCGGTGCCTAATGTCTTTTTCCAATCCGTATTCGCTTTAATGCCGTAGCCATAACAAATATGGACTGCTGTTTCGCACTTAAGCCCTTCAATGGCTCTTTCCAAACAAGCGATGCCCCAATTGTTCACTTCATCAAAAAACACGTTAAACGCAGGTTCATCGAACTGAATAATATCCACGCCTGCCGCTTCAAGTTCTTTGGCTTCTTCGTTGAGGATCTTTGCAAATTCCCACGCCAGTTTTTCACGGCTTTGGTAATGCGCATCGTAAAGTGTATCAATCATGGTCATAGGCCCCGGCAGAGCCCATTTGATCGGTTGATCGGTTTGTTGACGTAAGAATTTAGCATCTTCGACAAACACGGATTTCTGACGAGAAACAGGGCCAACGACTGTAGGGACACTTGCATCGTAACGGTCGCGGATTTTAACGGTTTCACGCTTTTCAAAATCAACGCCATTCAAGTGTTCAATGAAGGTCGTTACAAAGTGCTGACGTGTTTGCTCACCGTCACTCACAATATCAATGCCTGCTTGCTGCTGCTCGTGCAGAGAGACACGCAGCGCATCTTGTTTGCCATCTGTGAGTTCAGCGCCTTGAAGTTTCCATGGCGACCAAAGCGTCTCTGGTTGTGCAAGCCAAGACGGTTTCGGCAAGCTGCCCGCTGTTGAAGTCGGTAATAGTGTTTTCATAATAATACTGCCTATCCTTGGGTGGTTTGAGAGCGCAATAGACGATTAAAGTGCGTAATTTGCCGACCAGTTCTCTAGAACTGATTGGTACGGCTTAATGAATTTCTCTTCTGCGAATTTACCTTGTTCAACCGCTAGCTGGCTTCGCTCTTCACGGTCATACACAATTTGAGTCAGCGAGTGATCCAAGTTTTTCAAGTTTGGTTGGTAACAGTTGCCCGCAACCGCGTTCGCGTTGTAAATCTCAGGTCGGTAGATTTTCTGGAACGTACCCATTGTGCTGATGGTGCTGATAAGCTCTAGGTTCGAGTAGTCGTTCAGTAGATCACCAAAGAAATAGAAAGCCAAAGGTGCAACACTGTTTGGCGGCATGAAATAACGAACCTGTAAGCCCATCTTCTTGAAATATTGCTCAGTTAAAGAAGACTCATTCGGTTGGTATTCAAAACCTAATACTGGGTGTTGGTTTTCAGTGCGGTAATAGGTTTTATTATCTGACACGCTTAAGCAAATAACAGGTCGTTTATTAAAGTTCTTTTTGTAAGCGTCAGAGTTAACGAAATATTTAAAAAGCTTACCGTGTAAGTCACCAAAATCTTCTGGAATGCTGAATTTATCTTGGCCTTTATTATGATCCAATAGACGTACGCTAAAGTCATAATCTCGAACATAAGAAGAGAAGTTATTTCCGATAATGCCTTCAATACGCTCGTTAGTTTTACGGTCTACAATATTGGTTTTCAGCACTTCAATTGAAGGGAATGCTTCGCCGTTGCTTTCAATATCCATATCAACAGAAATGATTTCAAGCTCAACAGAGTAGCGGTCGCCCTTAGGGTTATCCCAGTGCGCTAACGCGTTGAAACTGTTATCGATCATTTGTAGTGCATTGCGTAAGTTCGCTTGACGGCTGTCACCGCGAGCCAGGTTAGCAAAGTTGGTAGTGATACGCGTGCTGTCTGCAGGCTGGTAGTTTTCGTCGAGGCTAATGCTCTTAATCGTAAAATTAAATTCTTTATTCATGCTGATTTGGTATCCCAATTTTTTTTCTGATTCTCTCGGTCTTTAGTATTAAAACGGCTTTTATTTTTTGCTTGTGACCGGATTAAGAATCGAAGGCTATGCTGTCTGAAATTAATGCTTAGTAGAATTAATGTCGTATAAAGTTAATCGCTTAAGGTTTTTATACGTTGATAGGTTGACCATTAACAATGGTATTACTTCACATTCAACATGAGGAATATTCATGCTCTATTCTGTTTGAATATTTTAGTCGGTGTCAGTTATATTAATTAGCTTGATGGAAATATAACCGCATTAATAGTGTGTTATTTAAGACGATTAATTTAATTAAGAGATGGACGAAATGAGTGAATTGCTGTTGTTGATTTTCTACTGTGCGTTACTGGGCAGTGGTGTTGGGTTTCTAGCCGGTTTGTTAGGTATTGGCGGAGGGCTGATCATTGTTCCTGTGTTAAGCAGCATTTTACTGTATTTAGAAGTTCTACCTTCCGACCAAGTTGTTGTCGCTGCGATTGCTACCTCGTTGGCATCGATACTGTTCACTTCCACATCTTCTGCACTCGCTCACCACAAGAATGGCAACGTGCCTTGGGATCTGGCGCCTTGGATCATGCTCGGTGTTGCTCTGGGTGCATTGGTTAGTGGTTTTATGGCGGCGTTGTTACCGGAAAAAGTCGTTCGTATTGTGTTTGCTGTGAGTGTGGTTCTGATTGCGATCAAGATGTTCTTAAGCAGCAAAAATGATGCGCCTAAGGAACGAAAACTGCCGAACAAAGGCGTGCTCACTGTGCTGACAACAATTACGGGTGGCTTATCTGCCATGATAGGTATTGGTGGCGGAGCATTGCTGGTTCCGCTATTAACGTTCTTCTCTGTCGATATGAAAAAGGCCATCGGTTGTGCCTCGGCTTGTGGCATTGTGATCGCGTTGTTTGGCTCGATAGGTTACATCAGTTCAGGCAGCAGCCACTTTGCTCTATCAGATGGCTTTGCTGGCTTTGTTTATCTGCCTGCGCTGTTGGGTATTGTGTGCACGTCTTGGTTTACGGCTCCGTTAGGCGCAAAAGCCACCAACCATTTACCGGTTCCAACGATTAAGAAAATCTTCTCAGTACTGCTGGTGGTTATCGCAGCAAGCATGGTTGCTCGTTAATAAAAGATCGTTCAAGTGTGAATATACAGAACAAAAACGAATAAATTGATCAACCACCAATAATTAGAAAAGGGCAGTTTCATAACTGCTCTTTTTTTGTTTATCGGTCTATGCTTATACAACTATGTACATGAGTATATTGATAAAACCGTTTAGTTATGAACAGTTCACCGCTATAGCTAAATGTATTTTGTTTGATTCAACGGAATGCTATCAATGAGTGATTTATGGATCCTTTAACGCAGGGCGTGTTAGGCGCTTCTTTGTCACAATCGACCAGCAAAAAACAACATTTGGTTGTTGCTGGGGTATTAGGGTTGCTCTCCGGGTTGGCGCCAGATTTGGATGCACTGATTAAGTCACAGACTGATCCTTTGTTGGCTTTGGAATTTCATCGACAATTTACCCATTCACTCTTCTTTATTCCCATTGGTAGTTTGATCTGTGTCTTGGTTCTACACCACCTGATTGCAAAAAGGCGTGGGCTTTCTTTCAAACAAAGTTGGTTGTTTTGCGCTCTGGGTTATGGCACTCATGCACTGTTAGACGCTTGTACCACTTATGGTACGCAGTTACTTTGGCCTTTAACCAACGCACGCTTTGCTTGGAACACCATATCAATCATCGATCCTGTTTATACACTTCCGGTCTTAGTATTGCTTGTGTTTGCAACGTTGAAACGAGCCCCTTGGTTAGCTCGTATTGCGTTTCTGTGGGCTTTGATTTATCCAACATTAGGGATGATTCAGCGAGACAGGGCAGAGGCGATTGGGTGGCAATTAGCGCAAGAAAGGCAACACACACCGCTTCGATTAGAGGCAAAACCAAGCTTTGCGAATATCTTGGTTTGGAAAGTGGTGTACGAAACAGAGGCTCATTACCATGTAGACGCAGTGCGGGTTGGCACATCGGTAAGCACGTATCCCGGAGAGTCGATTGCGAAGCTGAATGTTAGCAGGGATTTACCTTGGCTTGACCCGGACTCTCAACAAGCCAAAGACATAGAACGTTTCCGCTGGTTTTCAAATGGTTATATCGCTCAGGACCCAACAGACGAGCTGCGTATTATCGATGTCCGATATTCAATTGTACCAAATCAAATGAAAGCACTATGGAGCATCAAGCTATCAAAAGCAGTTGATGCAAACGCGCATGTAAAATACGAAACTCATAGAGACAACACGCCAGAGTCGAGACAGATCTTCTTCGGTATGCTCACTGGCGATAAATGAGCTAGTTTTAAACTGATCTGCACCGTCAATACTGGATGCTACGTTAAGCGACTTTCCATACGTTTAGTTATCTCTGAATTGTTAATTTAGGGGAAGCTATAGCTCATTTATGCCCCATTCCGTATATGGAATCCACGTATT
>NZ_JBFRJF010000029.1:44126-71342 GCF_041468745.1 Vibrio sp. 10N.286.52.F8 | reverse complement strand
GATTCCATACATCACGTTAGTGTTTTTACTCATAGCTATCTTGTTAAAGAAAGTTTGTCCTATAAATAGTAATCTGAATAGTCGATTCGAACATTCTACAAGTTTACTCAAAACGTCCACAGGTTAACGGGGAGATTTCCGTCTTTTTGCGACTAGAGTGAACTTATAGTCACTGGATTTAAAGTAGTTGCGACTATATTCGAATACAGTGTCATCGTGTAGGTAGCTGCGAGTGCGCTTCTCAATGATCGGGTCGGCAGGACTGATGCCTAGCAACTCAGCAACATCGTTAGCCGGGAGGATGGGCACGATTTCCTGCTCACTTCTATCTATCACCAGTTTTTTCTGCTTCTCGATATAATCGTATTTCGAGCCTTGCATCACTTGATAGGTTAGATCCGGGAACATGTCGACTGGCATCCATGTCTCTTCAACGGTGATTGGGTTGTCATCGACAAAACGAACGCGTTTTACGTAAAAAATTCGAGCGCCTTCGTTGATGTCTAAGTGCTCTGCTAGTGTTAACGAGGCAGATTGAATTTCAAAGGCAATTACATCGCTATGAGTTATCCCACCTAAATGAGCCCATTTTTCCGCAAAGCTACTTTGTTGGTAGATATCGTAGTTAACCTTATTCTCTTTAACGTAGGTGCCACTACCCTGAATGCTCTCTAGCTCTTCATTTTCGATCAGAAGTTTAAGCGCCTGACGAACGGTTACTCGGCTGGCAGAAAACTCTTCGCACAGTTGAGCTTCTGTTGGCAGCGCCTCACCTACCTTGTAAATCTTACTGCTGATTTTTTCTCGAATGGCGTCAGCTATTTTGCGATACAGGGGCAGTCTTGCCATGTAAACCTCGAAAACAATACAAAAGAGATAGGTGACAACGACTTGTGATCACCTCTAGAGGCTTAATGATACGAATTAAAGCACTGAATACAAGAAATGGTTGTTGAGTGAGTGAGCTGATAATACAAAAAAACTCCAAGCGGGGGAGGCTTGGAGTTTTGGAGCATACTAAGTGAGGGTGAGTTAAGCTTTCGTTTCAGCTAACTTCTTTTCTTTTTGGTTTCCTATTACTTTTAATCCGATGGTTAGTGCCATTGACACTGCAATACCGATGACGAAGTAAGTCAGCCAAGCAACAGGGTTACCGATGACAGGTAGCATGAACACTGCGCCGCCAGCTACGGTACCAATAGTAATCTTAGAAGAAAGAATTAATGCAGCCGCTACACCACCACCAATCATATGAGCAGGGATGATACGCATTGGATCTTTTACAGCGTAAGGGATAGCACCTTCAGTGATACCACAGAAACCTAAGATAGCGGTTGAAGGGCCTGCCAAGCGATCTTCTTCATCGAAGAAACGTTTGAATACGACAGACATAATGCCTAATGACATACCAGGGATACATTTCGCAGCAGTAAAGGCAGCGTAAAAGATTGATGCATCACCAGCGAAGTCACCACTTGTACCAACACCGATACAGAATAGGTAAGCCGCTTTGTTTACCGGGCCGCCCATATCGAAACAAGCCATAGCACCGAGGATGAAACCAAGAATCAGTAGGTTGTTTGTGCCCATTGAGGTTAGCCAGTCAACCAAACCACTGTTAAGCATCGCGAAGAACTTACCAGGGCCCGCATACATAAAGATTAGTGTTGCGATACCCGCTAGTAGAGGTGTGATGATAATCATCTTCACTGACTCTAGTACTTTCGGTACTTTGATCTGGCGGACAAGCATAACAAATAACGCTGCTGCTGCACCGGCTACTAAGCCACCTAGGAAGCCGCCGGTCATGATAGAGATCTTACCGAATCCACCACCAACAGCGACGAAACCACCGACGAAACCAGGAGCTAGACCAGGTTTACCGACCATACCGTAAGCTGTAAATGCTGCAAGCACACAGATTAACAGTGGGTTAAATGCTTTTAACGTGCCGTAGTATAGGAAATGAATAATGCCTTGAAACGAAGACTCAAACTGCGCTTTGGCTTCTGGCTGTGCAATAGCTGCATAAACTTCTTTCTTAATTGCACCGATTTCACTGTTTGCTAACCCTTCAGCGGCGTTAATTATGCCAAGGTCTGCGTATGTTTTGCCCGTGTATTCAACCAGTATCGCTTCATCATAAAGGTGGGTGTAATCGTAGCCGAAGAATAGATTTAGAAGACCTACACAAAGACCACCGATTATAACAAGAGGAATGATGTGAGATACGCCTGAAAGAGCGCCCTTGTACCAAAGTTTCAAGAAACTAACGATCATATTGTCGTTGCTCTCTTCCTTCTCGGCAAACTTGTTGGTCGTCGTGGCTGCTTTCGCATTTGAGCCACCCGCTTTGACCTTCTCTTCGAGTGCATCAAGCATTTCATCAGCGGCTTTGATACCATCTTTAACCTTACCTTGCACAGACGTTAGCCCCTCGAAGCGCTCAGCTTCAATTACGCCTACGTCAACAGCGTAGATAATGCCATCGGCCTGCGCGATATCTTGTGCGGTTAGTTTTCCATCTAGTCCATTCGCACCTTGCTTCTCGACCTTTATTTCCCAACCGCGCGCGGCTGCTTTCTTTTCTAAATTTTTAGCCGCCATGTAGGTGTGCGCTACACCGGCTGTACATGCTGTAATCGCTAAGATTTTCATCTGATGTTCCTTTGCGTCGTCTCTCGTCATTTGAGCGACAAATAGGTCACTCAATGATTATATTCTTACTTAATTTGTTTTAATCATCTGTGATAATTCTCACAAGTTGTATTATTTGTATTTAATTTGTTTTTATTGTTCTCAGTATCAAAGTAATACAAAAAATGCACTATGACTATATGCCATTGAAATATAATACTAAATAGCTACGAGGCGACATTAAGTAATAAAACCCTTATTTAAATAGAATAGCTTGTATTCGCCCTTTGGCGCTTAGAGGTGAGGGTAAATTTATAGTTGTTGGTCGTGAAATAGTTTCGGCTATATTCGAAGATGGTGTCATTTTCTAGGTATCCGCGAGTACGCTTTTCTATAACAGGTTCTGTAGGATTGACTCCAAGCAATGTCGCCACGTCACTTGGTGGAAGGACAGGCATGATTTCTTGCTCACTTCTATCTATCACCATCTTCTTTTGCTTTTCGATGTAGTCATATTTCGACCCTTGCATCACTTGGTAACTGAGGTCTGGGAACATAGTCGTTGGCATCCAAGTCTCTTCAACCGTAATGGCGGTCTCGTCCAGGAAACGTACTCTCTTGATGTAGAAAATGCGCTCGCCTTCATTGATATCCAAGTGTTCGGCCAGCGTTAATGAGGCGGCTTGTACCTCGAAAGATAAGACATCGCTGTGTGTTACTCCCTGCAAATGAGCCCATTTCTCAGCAAAGCTGCTCTGTTGGTAGATGTTGTAGTTTATTTTGCTCTCTTTTACATAGGTACCACTACCTTGAATACTTTCTAGCTCTTGTTGTTCGATTAGAAGTTTAAGCGCTTGGCGTATAGTTACGCGGCTGACAGAGAACTCTTCACGGAGTTGTGCTTCTGTCGGTAGTGCTTCACCAACCTTGTAAATACCGGTGCTAATCTTATCTCTAATGGCATCAGCGATTTGTCGGTACATGGGTAATCTTGTCGTCATATCCTAGCTAACCTCTTGCGTATTAACCTGTAGAACCACTCTAACAGGTCTTAGTGTGTGACCTTTGACTTGAATAATACGAATTCTACCCAGTTAAATAATGATAAAGAATACAAATATGGGCCTTTAACTCCAATTTAATACATATCGTGATATTTGTGAGATCTGTATCATGGTTTATTTGTATTTGATTGGTATTATTGTTGTCACATAAACAGATAACCCAAAAGAACGTGAACACGGGGCTAAAACTATGAACCTTACAACGCTTACCAACTCATCACTGATTAATCTACAAACGACGTTCGAAAGTCGTGACGCTGCAATTGAAGCACTCGCTGAACAACTCGACCAACAAGGCAAACTGCACGACAAAGAAGAGTATTTAAAAGCTGTGTTTGCCCGTGAAGAGCATGGTGCAACGGCGCTAGGCGAAGGCCTTGCTGTTCCACATGGCAAAACCGACGCAGTGAAAGAAGCAGCATTTGCAGTCGCAACCCTAAAACAAGATTTGAAATGGCAGGGCATTGATGAAGAAGAGGATGTAAATCTGATCTTTCTAATTGCTATTCCTAATGCTGAAGCGGGCTCTACACACATGCAACTGCTGACCGAGCTGACAAGTACTTTGATTGATGATGAAGTTCGTGAAGCGGTACTTAGCGCGACAACTGTAGAACAAATTTTTGCACTTCTTAGCGATGAGGAAGAACAAATTGAACAGGCAGCCGAAGAATCTGCACCAGTAGTTGAAGAGAAGAAAGGGTTGTTTGGTTCTATTGCTTCAAAGTTATTTGGATAACTCAGCGTTTACTCAAAAGCCATTACTCATTTAAGTCGCACAGCACAGTCTTTACAGGTACAAAACAATGACTAAATCACGCGTTCATATTACCCCACACATGCACTGGGATCGCGAATGGTACTTCACCACTGAAGAGTCTCGTATTCTTCTGGTGAACAACATGGAAGAGATCATGCAACGTCTGGAGAGCGATCCAGAATACAAATACTATGTACTTGATGGTCAGACCGCTGTCCTTGAAGACTACTTTGCCATCAAGCCAGAAAATAAAGAGCGTGTACGTGACCTAGTTCAGGCGGGCAAACTTATTGTTGGCCCTTGGTACTCTCAAACTGACACTATGCAGGTTGGTGGTGAGTCAATCGTTCGTAACATGTTGTACGGCCTACGCGATTGTCTAGAGTTAGGTGAGCCAATGAAAATTGGTTACTTGCCAGACTCGTTCTCAATGAGCTCACAGTTGCCGATGATCTATAACGGATTTGATATCGATACAGCGATGTTCTGGCGTGGTTGCTCTGAGCGTCACGGTACCAACAAAACTGAGTTCTTATGGCAATCTAATGATGGTTCAGAAGTAGCTGCACAAGTACTGCCTCTTGGATATGCGATTGGTAAGTACCTACCTCAAGATGAAGAAGGGCTGCGTGCTCGCCTAGACAAATACTTCCCGGTGTTAGAAAAACCGTCAGTGACCAAAGATATCCTGCTGCCGAATGGTCACGATCAGATGCCAATCCAAAAAGACATCTTTGAGGTGATGGACAAGCTACGTGAGGTTTACCCAGAACGTGAGTTTGTGATGAGCCGCTTTGAAGAGGTGTTCGACCGCATCAAGCAAGAACGCGATCAATTAGACACAGTAAAAGGCGAGTTTAACGACGGCAAATACATGCGTGTGCACCGTACAATTTCGTCAACTCGTATGGATATCAAGCTGATCCACGCTCAGGTAGAGAATAAGATCGTCAACATCCTAGAACCTCTTGCTTCTATCGCTTGGTCACTAGGTTTTGAATATCACCATGGCTTGATTGAGAAAATGTGGAAAGAGAGCATGAAGAACCATGCCCATGACTCTATTGGCTGCTGCTGTTCAGACAAGGTGCATGCGGAGATCCTTAACCGTTACATCCTAGCCGACGATATGGCGAGCAATCTGATCACCTTTTACAAGCGTAAAATTGTTGACCACATGCCAGCGCGTGAAGGCTGCGACAAGCTAGCTTTCTTTAACCTATCGCCATACGAACGTGAAGAGGTGATCAACACCACCATCACTATTCGTGCAGAGCAGTTCAACATCTTCGATGATAACGGCAACTCAGTTGAGTACTTCATCCAAGATCAGCGAGTGATCGACCCAGGCAAGATTGACCGCCAGATTGTCCACTACGGTAACTATGACCCGTTTATTGAGTACGATATTCAGATTAAACAATCTGTACCTGCGATGGGCTTTGCTACCTTGCATATTCAAGGCAATGAACAAGGTGCTCAGAAGATTGCCGAGCAGAAAGATTACCTGCTAGAGAATGAGTTCTACACCATCAAAGTGAACGACAATGGCACCCTAACCATCTTGGACAAAGAAACCGAGATGACATACGACCAAGTGCTAAAAATTGAAGATGGTTCAGACGATGGCGATGAGTACGACTATTCGCCATCTCGCAAAGAGTGGCTGCTTTACTCAGATGAGTTTAAAGTCGAAACCGATATTAAACATGAAGGATTCCAATCGGTTGCTAGCATCAAACTGCGAATGGATGTACCAGCTAATCTGCAAGAGCGTGAAGAGCGCACAGGACAAAACGGCTATGTAGATGTCGATTGTCAAGTGGTACTTAAAGCCGGTTCACGCCGCATTGAAGTCCGTATGGAGCTAGATAATCAAGCAGACGATCATCGAGTACGTGTGCTTATCCCAACGCCATTTGTCTCTGAAAATGTGGTGGCAGATAACCAGTTTGGCCTTATCACTCGACCAACTAACGACCCTGCAATGGAAGTATGGGAGCAAGAAAGCTGGAAAGAAGCGCCAGTGCCTGTGTACCAGCTGATGAACTTTGCTGCGGTTGAAAACCAGACAGGTGGACTGGCATTGATGACCAATGGTCTGCGTGAGTTTGAATTCGTATCAAGCCAAGGCAATGAAGAACGCGATACCTTTGCTCTAACTCTACTGCGTGGGGTAGGAGTTCTAGGTAAAGAAGAGTTGTTGCTGCGTCCAGGACGTCCTTCAGGTATCAAGATCCCGACCCCAGACTCGCAAACTCGCGGCAAGTTGGTGTGTGAATTCAGCTTACTTGGTTTTGCTGGCAACCATATCGCGGCCAACGTTATGGCTAAAGCACGAGACTATGTAACGCCAATCGAGTGTTACAACAAGATCCCGTACAACGCAATGAAGCTAAACGTCGGTGAGCAAGACAAGCCGTTAACCTACTCGCTTCTTGCCAAAGAGCAGAAAGGAGCTGTTCTTAGTGTACTGAAGAAAGCGGAAGATGAAGATGCCTTAATTCTACGTGTCTACAACCCGGCTGAATCTGGACAGATTGAAGATGGTGTTACCTTCACTCAACCAGTGACTTCATGGCAAGAGACCAGCTTGGATGAGCGAGTACGTGATACCGAAGTCGCTAGCCAGAGCTTTGGTGCACTTAATGCGTGTCAGGCTAAATCATTCCAAGTGAAGTTTTAATCCTAGTTTTTAACCGTAGAAACCTCCGCTCTGATTCCAACTGGGCGGAGTTGGTGAACCGAGATGAAGATTGTAATTGCCCCCGATTCATTTAAAGAGTCTCTTAGTGCCAAGCAGGTATGCCAAAGCGTTGAAGCCGGTTTTGCACAAGTATTCCCAGAAGCGGAGTATGTGCATCTACCGCTGGCCGACGGCGGTGAGGGAACGGTCGATGTATTGATGCAAGGGTTAGATGGCATTGTGCAAACTACCCAAGTGATGAACCCACAAGGTGAGACCGTCGATGCACATTGGGCACTGCTTGATGACGGTAATACGGCATTGATAGAGATAGCTTCAGCATCGGGATTAGACCTAGTTTCGCCACAAGATCGCGATCCTGCCCTTGCAACTACCTATGGTACTGGTGAGTTGATCAAAGAGGCACTTGAGAAAGGTGTAAATAAAGTCCTGCTTGGTCTTGGAGGCAGCGCCACCAATGATGGTGGGGCTGGTATCGTCCAAGCATTGGGTGGCAAGTTGTTGGACGAGCAAGGCAATGAGATTGCCTTGGGTGGTACTGCTCTTTCTAACCTTTCTCGTATCGACTTAAGCAATATCCATCCTCGATGCCAACAGGTCGAGTTTGTGATCGCTTGTGATGTCAACAATCCATTAGTTGGTGAAAACGGCGCTAGCTATATCTTTGGTGCTCAAAAAGGGGCTTCCTCGGAACTGATTGATCAGCTTGATGACGCGTTGAATCATTTTGGAGAGGTCAGCAGCAATCTCACTGGAACAGATAACCGAACTACACTTGGCTTTGGCGCTGCTGGTGGCGCATCTCTTGGTTTATCACTGCTATTTGATATCCAAATCAAGCAAGGTATTGAGATGGTTTTAGACACCTTAAACGCAGACCAAGTGCTGCAGGGCACGGATCTGGTTATTACTGGCGAAGGCCAGATGGATAACCAAACCCTGCAAGGCAAGACCCCGTTTGGTATTGCTAAACGAGCCACGCTACAAGGTATTCCCGTGATTGGAATTGCAGGCTCATTGGGTAAAGAGATTGATGAACTCTACAACGTTGTCGATAGCACCTTTGGCACGGTTCGTTCACCACAACCACTAGAACAAGTTCTGACAGAGGCGGGCGATAATCTGACTCGCACTGCACGCAATATTGCCGCTACTTTGAAAGTCGGCGCACAGATTTTTGGAGAGAAGTAGTATGTCTCTATTTAAGCTTGATAACGTCATCCAAAACTATGCATGGGGTAGTAAAGACTCCATTCACAACCTATTTGGTATCAATAATCCAGAGCACAAGCCACAGGCAGAGATCTGGATGGGTGCTCACCCAAATGGCTGCTCTAGGCTCGATGGTACCGGAGAGCCTCTTGCTGAGGTAATTGAGCACAACAAGCAAGATATTCTTGGTGGCTACACCGCTGCACGTTTTGGGGAGTTGCCTTTCTTATTCAAAGTGCTTGCCGCAGAGATGCCACTCTCTATTCAGGTACACCCTAGTAAACATAAAGCGCAGCAAGGGTTTGAGCGAGAAAACCAACGAGGGATTCCGCTAGATGCCGCGCACAGAAACTATAAAGATTCCAACCATAAGCCTGAATTGGTTTACGCTTTAACCTTTTATAAAGCGATGAATGGATTTCGCCCAATTGCAGACATTATTACTTTGTTTAAAGAGGCCGACATTCCAAGTCTGGCGAAAGAAATTTCCGAGCTAGAAAAGCACGCAGATAGTGCAGCGCTAAAAGAGTTCTTTGCTGCGATTATGTCACTTGAAGGTGAACGTAAAAAGGTGGCACTGGCTGAACTTGGTGAGGCGCACAGACGTCCGGCTAAAACCATGATAGGGCGCGAGGCTCTGCAGTACAGTGCTGAGTTTAAGCGGCATTATCCTGGAGATATCGGCCTATTTTCTCCACTAATGCTTAATACTGTTGAATTAGCACCTGGCGAAGCAATGTTTTTGTACGCCGAAACCCCACATGCATATGTGCAGGGGACTGGTCTGGAGATAATGGCAAGTTCAGACAATGTTTTGCGCGCAGGGCTCACACCAAAACACATTGATGTAACTGAGTTAATAGATAACACCTCATTCGAACCGATTGAACCAGCGGAGATTCGGCTAAAACCAATATATAAAGAGAGTAATAAAGTGAGCTACCCGATCCCAGTTGATGACTTCTGCTTTGAAGTAATGACAGTCGAGATTACCAGCCAAGCACAGTTTGTTCGTAGCGCAGAAATACTGTTTTGTATTGAAGGTGAAGTTGCAATTTCAAGTCAAAATAATCACGTTGTGTTGAGAGCTGGTGAATCAGTATTCGTTAGCAGTAACTCAGTGAAATACGATTATCAAGGGCATGGGAGGATAGCCCGAGCATTCAATTAATTTTCATATGCTTGGAACCTTGATGTGGCCAAAGTAGACACTACTAATTAAACGGCTCCTGCAAACAATACTGAGTAATTGGCTGCCCGACGTGCTTTTTGTCTATTTTAAGACAAATCTCATTTAACTTACTTAAACTAATCCATTGCTCACTAAATTAGCAAATCGCGTAGCACACTTTTGTCCAGAAACTTCTCACGCACCATTTCGTAACTCAGAAATGCCCAGAACCTTCTTAAGGCTCAGAGATTCTGTGCGGAAAGGGATTAAAGTGAGTAACCGTGTATCGGGGGTCTTAGCCTGCATGGCTATTGCAGCACCGTTGGAAATACCTAACTGATGCCGTTGAAGAAGCTATTATACTTATGTTGAAATAGACTGAATTACTAGCTGGCGGTTGTAAGCAGGTTAAGTATGTTAGGATAAAGTATAGTTGCCTTAGCCTAAAAATTTATGCAGTAACTTATGAATTTGACACTTGGTTAAAAGTATTACCGCTCTCTTTGCGAGTTTTTTTATGGATATATATCAGCATCTTAAATAAATAAGTCGGATTCCTCACTCACCGCCAAATTTAAGACCGCAGCAGTTCGCTGCGGTTTTTTTATGTCTAATTTTATCCTGCGACCTGTTATCACCAAGGAAGAGCAACAACAGGTGTGATGACCAGTCGAAGTTGATGCTCTATCCCAAACGCGTCAGGGCTTTCAATGTAGTTCCAGTATTGAAGACCAAACTTGATGGGTTTGCCACCAATGAGAGTCGTCTTAGCGAACCCAATACCAATAGGGAATGACAATTTATTTCCACTGCTCGCTTCGTGATTATAGCTCCAAGTCGGTTGCGCTTGAATTTGCCATCCATCGTCTAGATTCGCGGTATAGAAGTACTGTCCACCAGTAATACTCGCGTCGGCGTCATTGCTTCCGCCAGCGTTCCATTGATGGGTAATTAACGCCCCGATAACCCCCCAGCTTTGTACGTAGGCTAAGGCAAACTCTGGACCGAGTAAGAATTGAGCGTTACCCAGTTCATCGCTTGTTGCGGTGGGCAGTGTACCCACTATCCCCCCCACGACAATCATGCCGCTCTCAAAGGTATGACCAACGGCCACATCAAAGCCGATATCACCGAGACCTGCATCTGAATTTTCAAATCTATCGCCCTTGTAATAGGGTTGGTCAAATATTAAAGGTATATTTGGTCTGATAAATAAGTTGGTTCGCTCTGCAATTGGCACAGGGAGAACAGGTTGAAAGCTCAAGCGATACCCGTTCTGACTGTTCGCTGAATTTAAGTCGCCTTGATAGTTCGTCCAATCCAAGTTAAAGGACATCGAGCCAAGCGTTGTGTTTGGGTTGGCTAGCTCTTTAGCTACCTCCTCTACATCTTGCCCCTCGTCGGCTAACACTACGATGGGAAGAGTGACAGCAAAGAAGAATATCGCGCTTAAACTTCGTAATTTAAGGTTTGGCATTTTTTTTCCCTGACGAAAACGTTGGTACATAAACGTTTAGCTATGAAGGATTATTTTGTCAAAGTTGCCTTTATAGAGAAGGGCAGCTCTGGAGCGGCAAAGTCAATAGCTGTGGGTGAGATGAGCGTAAAAGTGATTGTTTTTGAGTCACTTTCTCTTGTCACGTTAGATTTGTCTTATCAATGAGCAAAGATGAGGATCAGGTAGATAGCGTGAAATTATTGGTCTAAGATTTTTGACACGTAACACTTATAGTTCATCTCACACACACGGGATAAAATTATGAAACCACTAGAATCATTCATTAAAAAGGCTACGATCGTCGGCTTTGGCCTTATGTCACCACTTGTTATCGCCGCTAATTATGATGTTGTAATTTTGAACGGCAGAGTTATCGACCCTGAAACAAATTTCGATTCTGTTGCTAATGTCGGGATCAAAGATAATAAGATCACAGCAATAACGACCGATAGTATTTCTGGGGATAAAACTATTGACGCTACAGGTAAAGTTGTTGCCCCTGGATTCATCGACGTCCACGCTCATGGTCAAAACATTGGTGACTACAGAATGCAGGCGATGCAAGGCGTTACCACTATGCTGGAACTCGAATCTGGTGTTCTACCTATCAGTGACTGGTATGCAGGACAAGCTGAAAAAGGCTTACCATTAAACTATGGTGCAGCAGCTGGTTGGACTTACGCTCGTATTGCTACATTTAGTGAGACGGAACCCGAAGCGACCGTTGGCTATTTCCAAAAAGCTCAATCACGTAATGATTGGAAGATGGATATAGCAACACCTGAGCAAGAAAGTAAAATCATCAAGCTGATTGAGCAAGGCCTTGATGAAGGTGGCCTAGGTATCGGGATTAACGCTGGCTATGCACCGGGCCATGGTCAAAAAGAATATTATGCATTGGCTGAATTAGCCGCAGAAAGAGACGTAGCAACCTATACTCACGTTCGCTATGCCAGCAATGCCGAGCCACAAAGCTCGTTTGAAGCCGTTAAAGAATTAGTGGGCAATGCCGCTATCACTGGCGCTCATATGCACTTTTGTCATATTAACAGTACTTCATTAAAAGATATCGAAACCATCTTACCTATGGTCAATAAGGCTCAAGAACAAGGAATCAATGTTACTGTGGGCGCTTACCCTTGGGGCGCAGCAAGTACTGTCGTTGGCGCAGCCATGTTTTCTGGTGAAGGCTGGCGGGAACGTATGGGTTCAACCGCTGAAAACTTTCAGCTAGGTAAAGAACGTATGACAGAAGAACAGTTGAAAGACTACCAAGAAAATAAACCTGGTACCTTTATTGTCTGGCACTTCCTAGACGAGCAAAACCCTAAAGATCTTGCTCTATTAGACGCTTCGATTCTAAATCCTAATGTGTTGATTGAATCTGACGAAATGTTCTGGATGCATATGGACGAAGACGGCCACATTGAAAATTATGCAGGTGACGAGTGGCCATTACCAAAAGATCTATTCTCTCATCCTAGATCAAATGGCACCTTTGCTAAAGTACTCAGAGTCTATGTTCGTGAGCGCGGCTTGTTAACGATGACGGAAGCACTACGTAAAATGACACTGATGCCAGCTCAATTAATAGAAGATTTTGTCCCTCAAATGAAAAATAAAGGACGAATCCAAACTAATATGGACGCAGATATCGTGGTATTCGACCCAGAAACTATCGCTGATGTGGGCACCTACCAAGATCCTAACCACCCAGCCGTAGGCGTACATTGGTTATTGGTTAACGGCAAAATCGTTGTCAACAACACACAACTAGATACAGACGTTAAAGCAGGCGAAGCCATTCGACGTTAATTCACCTAATCAATGATAAATCAGACTATAGAAAGCGATACTCAGGTATCGCTTTTTTATCTCACCTCTTCGATAATTTCTTAAAGTGTCACATATAATACTTTTAAATGAATTTTCTAATTGAGGTAACATTTAGATAGATTTGCCAAAAATATTCGACATAAATCACGTTTTTATCATGTCATTGGGCGTAGTTTATTTATAAAAAGGTGCATAAAAAGGTGCGTACAAAGGGCTTAACACTCCGTTTGATATAAATCCGTACCTATCTTTACTTCCAAACTTCCAAACTTCCAAACTTCCAAACTTCCAACATATTTATATTTTATAGAAGCTAACACTGTTAAGGAAAATTTCAAATATGGACAACAAATCTGAAATCGAACCAAGTAATGATAAAGCGACAAAGTCAGGTGCACCAAAATTACCAGAATTTGAAATAAAAGATTATTCAAAAATCCCTCAACGAACACACAAATATCCTGCATCTGAACGTGCAAAAAAAATTGTTCGAGATTCTATGGCTATTGACAGCCTTTTTTCCGGTCTTTGGCCCTCTCAATGGTCTTCACCTGAAGCACCAGAATTCCATGATGAAATGGACAAGTGCAAAGCCGCTGGATTCAAGGTACTAGCAGCATGTCCTTCCGCAGACTCGTTAGATGCCTCGGTTGAAGGCATTATGAAAGGCGCTCAGTTCTACCTGAGCAAAATGAAAGAACGCCCAGACGACTATATGATGATCCGCACTACCAAAGATATTGATGAAGCGGTAAAACAAAACAAATTGGGTATTTACTTCACTCACCAAGGTACTCAAATATTTGGTGGTGATGTTGATCGCGTAGGACTATGGCGTGAGATGGGCTATGGTTACTGTTTATTGGCATATAATCAACGTAATGATGTGGGTGATGGCTGCTTCGAAATTGAGAACCGTGGTCTAACTGAATATGGAAAAAAACTTGTCGACGCTTATAACCGATACGGTATGCCTGTTGATGTAAGCCATACTGGCGAACGAACCTCCTTAGATGCGATTGAACGCAGTAGCCAACCTGTCATTTCTTCGCATTCAGGTGCGAAAGCCATTGCCGATTATCAGAGAAGCCTTTCTGACGCTGTGATTAAAGGTGTTGCGGCAACCGGTGGGGTTTGCTCAATAAATATGGTGGCTGCCTTTATGGATACATCTAACCCAGATATATTGACGACTGAACAATTATTTCGACATATTGATTATATGGTCAACTTAGTCGGTATAGACCACGTTGGCTTCGGTTCAGACTATATCCCGAACATCAATTTTACAGCGTCTATTATTCAAACACCAATGGGGCAGAACGTATTCCCTGATGGTGGCTATAGTGCCGCTGTAGGAGCAAAAGGGTTTCCTACCCCAGCACCATATCAAATTGTTGCAGCTCTAATTGATACCATGCTTGAAAATGGATACTCAGAAGAAGACTGCAGCAAGTTCTTAGGTGGCAACATGTACCGAGTATTTGATCAAGTCTGGGTATAAGAAGTTTATTAAATTTACTCAATAATTAGCACTTCTAACATCTCGTTTAGAAGTGCTTTTTTAATCGCTTCGAATGAGACTGCAGTTTATGACTGCTCCTAACTTGTTATTGTCCAATTTCGTGCTAGTAGGTACCAGAATCTTCCGTGATTGTTAAGTTCGATGAAGGGATAAAACCTTCAAATCAATCTAAGTATGTTTTGAAAATGTGATTAAAAAGGCTGAATCAATAAACTGATCAGCCTCTATCGATTTATTCCATTAAAGGTAACGACTTCTCAAATGATCTTTGAAGTATTGCGCATTCAAGGTTTCACCTGTTGCACCTTTCACCAAATCATCAGTAGTAAGCAGGCTGCCTTTGCTCCAAATGTTCGATTCTAACCAATTGAAGATAGGGGATAGGTCACCGCTTTCAATCACTGAGTTCACATCCACTGTTTTCTTCATTGAAGCCATGAACTGAGCCGCGTACATCGCACCTAATGTGTAAGGTGGGAAGTAACCGAATGCGCCGTCCGTCCAGTGGAGAATGTGACCTGCATTTTAAGGTAGTTGCGGCTGTCCAAATTCTTGCTAACGGGGCGACTGATCTGCACCAGTGATACTGGACACTCGACACTCGACACTCGACACTCGACTAAGCGAGTTGCCCTACTTCTGTTAATTCATGACTTACTAAATTAGATAAAACGCAACTCGGAAATGTCCAGAACCTTCACAGATGGCACTTCGTAACTCAGAAGTGCCTCTTTTCTAGTTAGAACCAAAGCTACCCTTCAGCCATAATTGTGACTTTTGACTTACAATACTTGTACTATGCTTTTTTCAGCTTGGTTCTACTTACACAGCAAGCTTTGCAAGTAGAAACCTTCAATGTAGTTGGGCGTTTTATCTACAGATAACGACTTCTCAAATGGTCTTTGAAGTATTGCGCATTCAAGGTTTCGCCCGTTGCACCTTTCACCAAGTCATCAGTGGTCAGCAGGCTGCCTTTGCTCCAAATGTTTGATTCTAACCAAGTGAAGATAGGGGATAGGTCACCGCTTTCAATCACAGAGTTTATATCTACCGTTTTCTTCATTGAAGCCATGAACTGCGCCGCGTACATCGCACCTAATGTGTACGATGGGAAGTAACCAAATGCGCCGTCTGTCCAGTGGATGTCTTGCATACAGCCGTTAGTGAAGTTGCCTTGAGTGCTTAAACCAAGGTAAGACTGCATCTTGGTATTCCATAACTCTGGCACGTCAGTGTGTTTGATCTTGCCGTTGATCAAGTCACGCTCAATCTCGTAACGCAGGATAACGTGTGCAGGGTAGGTGAGTTCATCAGCATCGACACGGATGAAGTCTTTCTTCACGCGCGTGTAGATCTTCTGGAAGTTTTCTTTCTCAAATTCTGAGCCTGAGAATTGCTGACCAGCCAAGTTCGCTAAGTGTCCAATGAACGGGTCGCTGCGGCCGACTTGCATCTCGAAGAATAAAGATTGAGATTCATGAATGCCCATAGAACGAGCTTCGCCCGCTGGTTGGCCTGCTAGGTGTTTTGGTAAGCCCTGTTCGTAACGCGCGTGCCCTGTTTCATGCACAATACCCATTAAGCTTTGAACGAATTCTGCTTCGTCATAGCGCGTTGTGATGCGTACGTCTGAAGGTACGCCACCACAGAATGGGTGAACACTTTCATCCAATCGGCCATGTTCGAAATCGAACTGAAGCAGCTTCATGACTTCTAAACCAAGAGCTTTCTGTTTCTCGGTCGAATAGATGCCAGATGGTGCGTTAAATTGCTCGCTCGATTGCTTTTCGATCACTTCATCAATCAAGCTTGGTAGCCAGGTTTTAACGTCTGCAAACAAGATATCAAGCGAAGCAGAGCTAGTGCCCGGTTCATAGATATCCAGCATCGCATCATAAGGCGTTAAATTAGCTGCGTCGGCGCGGATCTGAGCTTCTTCACGAGATAGCTCAACCACTTCACGCCAGTTCTTTTCGAATCCAACCCAGTCGTTGTTACCACGTTGGCTACGCCATGCATGTTCACACTTTGAACCTGCTAGAGATTTCGCTTCAACCAGCTTTTCTGGAAGTAGGTTAGCTTGTTGCCATTGGCGTTTAATTTCACGAAGTGACGATTGTTGCTCAGTGTTCAGCGCTTCATTTTCAGCGTCTGCAATCCAATCGCCAAGCTGTGGTTGAGTCATTAAGCCGTGAATATGAACAGAAAGCTCGGCCATCGCTTCACTACGAGCTTGGTTACCACCTGCTGGCATCATTGAAGCTTGGTCCCAACCACAAATAGAAGCTAGGTGTTGAAAGCGTGAACATTTTTGAGAGTGTTCGACTAGTTTTTTGAATGCGCTCATTTGACTACTCTTAATTTGGTTTCTTTAAATGATCCTTAGGGCTGCGTCAGCGTTAAGGTTCATCTCGTGTACTTTGATTATGGCTTTGCTTTTTAATGACGCCGACCTTCGCAGTCGAAGATATAGCGAGAAAAGCATGAGGCGGTACGATGCCTTGAATTTACTATTTCTTAACAAATCAAACTGTTCTATTGTGCACAAAATCAGTGAGTTGTATAGCTGGTGGCAATTGTTGCTTGCGAATTGTTCAGATACACGGTATTGATGATAGATCGCTGAACAAAAATGACAATGATATGGATATTTTGAACTTTGAGGCATTTCTAATTGCCATCACTATTTTAACGCTAACGCCGGGCTTAGATACGGCTTTGGTGATTCGCAATACTAGCCGCTCTGGCTTAGCTGACGGTTGTATGACGAGCTTTGGTATTTGTAGCGGCTTGTATGTACACGCGTTTTTCTCTGCTGTGGGTATATCTGCAATCCTCGCCCAATCCGCTGAACTCTTTCAAGCCGTTAAGATGGTAGGTGCGGTTTACCTCATCTGGCTTGGCTTAAGCAGTTTGCGAGCATTAATGAAAAACGGTGGCGGTTTAAAGGTCGGAGAACAAGCTCAGCAGGCATACAGTGCAAAGCGTTCTTTGCGTGAAGGCTTTCTGTCTAACGTTCTTAACCCAAAAACAGCAGTTTTCTATCTGGCCTTTTTACCTCAATTTGTAAACCCTGAAGGTTCGCCTTTATTGCAATCTATGTTGATGGCTTCGGTACACTTTATGATTGCGATGGTATGGCAATGTGGTTTGGCTGGCGCGCTTAACTCGGCTAAAAATTTGCTCAAAAACGCGAGTTTTATGAAGTGGATGGAAGGCGTGACGGGCATGGTGCTGGTTGGGCTGGGTGTTAAGCTTCTGATGGAAGAGCCTGTGTAGTTCACCGTTTTCAGTTGAACATGAATATATGAAAGCCCACGATGTGTCGTGGGCTTTGTGCTTTATTACTGGTAGATCTTTGTACCGATCTTATTCTACAGCGCAGTTATTCAACGACGCTAATGTTCATCTCAGCACCTTCGAAACCTAAGTCACTCAACTCATCGGCGTTAAAGTTGGTGGTAACTTCGATGTCGCCAATGCGCTCAGTAGATTCGTTGACGGAATCAGTACTTCTTTTGCTGCGTAGATTGTTAGTAATTGGTGTTGCTTGTCCAATTTCGATAGTACCTGCAAATTGAGATTCAGCGTAGAAATCTCCAGACACGTAAGAGTGGAAGGGGCGTAAGCTTCCGCCAGTCGCGTATTGCATGCTTGATAAGCCAGCTTCTTTAATCGCCCAGCCCCAATCCCACCATTTAGTTTCACCTGGGATGTAACGGTGATCCCATTGGTAGCGAATGTCGGCAGATTCACTGCTGCCACGGCCCATGGTGAAGGTATGAGCCTTGTACGGGCGGTTATCTGGATGAGAGTGCCACGCGTTGCCACCCCAACGAAGGAAGCCGTTGAATTCAACATCGTAGCTAATATCGGCGTTGAATCGGTACGGGTAAGAGATGCTTGAACGATACAGCTCAACTCGAATCGGTAGCTCCGAATTCGCAGGAACCATAGGACGAGCTTGAAGTGTTACTTGTTCGCTAGTGGAGTTGCCATTTGTTTCAGCGAAGCTTTGGTTAGCCTCGAACTTAACGGTGAGCTTAGTTTCGCCAACCAAAGGCCACTTGAAGGTGTTCTCTGTTTGAACGCTCTGTGAGAATCCGTAGCTGTTCGTTTTCGACCAGTTTGTTGATTCGTCTACTTTTAGGTCTACCACCACTTGTTGCGCGATCTTGCTGTTGTTTCTTGCCGTCGCGTAAACCGTTTTCACTAGTTCACGATCCGACTCGACAACATCACCATGCCAAAAGTTGTCGTCGTTAACGGTGTAGGCAAAATTGTCGACGGTGATTTTGGTTTTTTCATCACAGCGATAGCCGCTACAAGAGCCATTGTTATTTCCTTGTATTACCCAACTGTTGCCAGAGCGCTTTATCGTCATGTCTTCGCCCACGTACTGACTGTTATTACCGCCAACCCAAGCGTAACCTAGGTTATGGGCTAAGTAGCTTAATGGGCGTACAAAGTCGTTACGGTTGTTCACTAATTCATACTGAACATCGATTTCGCTGCCTTCCTGAACCGATTTGGCGGAATAGTTAGGGATTTCAGATTGGTCGTTGTTTGGGTAACAGAACGTTGACCCACTGCTTGATTGCTTAATTTCGCCATGATAACCCGGCCCCATGATTACCCAGTTTCCTTTTAACCCGGTGATCTGCCAAGTGCCCATGCGAGCGACCAAAGTACTCTTCTGCTCTTCTGCTTCATAACGGTCTATAGGACGATAACCAGAGCGACAGACATCTTCACCAAGTTGGTCAAACACTATTTGGTCTGGGTAAATCTTCGCATTTACACCGGTTGATAGAACAGACAACACTGCGGTTGCTAAGAGACTTCTGTTTACTGTGATCATTAACAATTCCCTCATTTGTAATTTTTCTATTTTGATAATGTTTTGTGTGCCGTGCAGTTAACAAGACAAGTTCACTTTTTCATGTTGATAAATAGATAGATACTGAAAAGGGTTGAATTAAATTACCCAGTTAATTCAATGGCTTGTATTGTCATTAGTGTTTTTACGGTGAAAGAGTATGCAACTGAACGTAAATTGTTTGATGGGGCTCAAACCGTTTTTAGAAAAATGAAGGCCCATTATTCGGGCTTAGACGTCAAAATTATTTGACGTTATTTTTGGCGTTTGTATGAATGGTTAATTAGAAGAACAGGTATAACCATTCACAATACTCGTAGTTTTAAGGTGGGCAGGTAGTGAGTGACAAAGAGTAAAAATCTAACTTGAATATTTTGCTTTGCTATCGGTTTTAAAATGCAAACACTTAAAGTAAGGAAGACTGTAATAATTGTATTACTGATAAAATAATGAAAATAACCATCCGTTTTTTATGTGTAATATCGGAAAAGCTTGCTACTTGATAATAGGGCACTTTTTGCTAGTGGTTAAACTATCTCTAATTATCGTTTGGCCAGAAGTTGCGTTCGGCCTGTATTACACGTTTTAATGATGGCAAATAAATCATTCGAACTTAAGATATCAATCTTTACAGTTAATGGGTCATTGTTGATTAACAGGTAAGGCGCCAATCGGCTGTCATTCATTGTTTTATTTATTTTTTGCACAGAGACTAAGTCAATGGTGCCAGAAATAGAAAAGAAAAGTGATTGAGAAGGACGGGCTGTTCCTCTGAATCGCAGAACAAGTGGGTCGGGCATGTTGTCGTCTTGAACGGACATCAGGTGCAGCACCTTGTTGTTACTTATTTTCGTTAATCCGTCGGTACGTAATACATTGTCATTCACTATCAGGTCCACCACGCTATGTTGGTAGCGATGCTCTTCTTTTGGTTGGGGCGAAGGGATACTCCATATGCCAACCAATAAAACGAATGCAGAAATGAGCGCAACGATTGGCATCATAATTGACCTCTTTCTAGGAATAGGGCCAGTTCGGTACTGGCTTGATCTAGTTGGGTTGGCGTGTAAAAGATGTTGACGGACTGGCGTGTGGCTTTGTTCAGAATAGAGAGCTCAGAATATTCCGCTTCTTCGCTAATGTACGCCACGCAATCACATTGATACTGATAGAGAATGCTTTCTAGCTCTGGCGTCATCGCCATTTCAGGGGCTTGGAAAACTTGTATTTGACCTATCCATTGCTCGCTGAGCCGGTTAACGGGGTTGATATCGCTGAGGTTTCTCTCATTAACCTTAGCAAAAGCCAATAACGCTGATGCCAACAGTAAGCAGCCAGTGGTGAAGTAGCACAACTTGTTTCGGTTTTCAGCAGTGGGAAAGTAAGCCGACGAACTTTGTTTAGGGTTAGGCTTAGGTTCGACTGCAACAGCTGCACCGATAGCAATACCGTTATTGCCGACGGGTATCAGGTTGCTCGCATCAGCAAGGGGAGTTGTGGCTGCATTATTGATGGGGGAGTCGATTACCACGCACTCATCGATAAGGCGATAGCCCACCTTAGGAACGGTGACGATTGGGGTTTCTTTGATGCCTAATCTAACGAACCCTTGGCGCAGTAAACTTATACTTTTCGCTAGTGACGTATCCCCTATGAACTCGTTTCCCCAAGCGAAGCTAATAATATCTTGTTTGTTAACAATATCGGGTGAGTTTTTATGTAATAACTCCAGGACCCGAGTTTCACGGTATCCTACTTTAATAGAACGTTCATCGTTATAAATACGGTTTTTAATCGGGTCGAATCTGATCATATAGCCAACGTTTTATTTTTATTATAATTCTCTCTACAATGTAGATGACTATAAACTGACTAATATATGAATTAAAGTCACATGTTTTATTCTTCTGGTTTTTTGTGTCGTTGAAACGAAAAGAAATTTAATATGTTTGTTACAAAACGCCTGACACCTACGCACAATCTGTTAAATATAAGTAATATCTAATTAAGTGTTGGTTTTATTAGTGTTCTTTTTAGTAGTCTTCTATCTTCTTTATTAAATCGCATAGTGGTCGATTTAATATTCTTGCTATTTATAAGGGCATATGTGCTGCATAATAATTTAAGACGTTTCGCTATGTGATGAAAATAAAAAAGCCCGCAGTTGAATGCGGGCTTGGTATTCAATCACTTCAGTTTACGCTTTAACTGCTTCACAATCATTTGAAGACGTCAACGGTTTGAAGAATAGCTTGGTTTCTTCGATAACAACGTGGCGCAGCAAGATAAGCCCGATTAGGTTCGGAATTGCCATTAGGCCGTTCACGATATCAGCCATTATCCAGATCATGTCGAGCTTTAAGAATGCACCAGAAGCCACCAACGCAATGAAGATGATCTTGTAAGGCAATACAGCTTTGGTACCTAGCAAGAACACAACACAGCGCTCACCGTAGTAGTTCCAACCTAAAATTGTTGTAAACGCAAAGAAGATTAAGCCAACAGAAACCAACATAGGGCCAAGGGTATCTGCATTCAGACCAACAGCGAATGCGTGAGTGGTCATCGCAGCGCCTGAAAGATCAGTCTGCCAAGCACCCGTTAAGATAAGCGCCAAACCTGTCATCGTACAGATGATGATGGTGTCGAAGAAGGTACCTGTCATAGAGACAAGTCCTTGTTTCACACATGAGTCTGTTTTAGCCGCTGCTGCAGCCATTGGTGCGCTACCTAGGCCAGATTCGTTCGAGAACACACCACGAGCGATACCTGATTGGATAGCAAGCATGATGCTCGCGCCAAAGAAACCACCGGTTGCTGCTGTGTTGGTAAACGCAGAAGTCACAACAAGGGTAATGGCATTCAGTAGTTGGTCGGCATTTGAAATCAGAACGCTTAAACACGCGACGACGTACATAACCGCCATAGTAGGAACAACTTTCCCTGCCACTTTAGCGATAGATTGGATACCACCAAGGGTAACCACTGCCACTAATATCGTAAGAACGACAGCAGACATCTCACGCGAAGCGCCAAATGAGATTTGAGTTGCGTCCAAGATAGCGTTGACTTGTGGGAAGGTACCGATACCGAAGCAAGCAACGCCGAGCGCGAAGACAGCGAACATTACCGCTAAGATTCGTGAGCCGACACCGTATTGCAGGTAGTACATTGGGCCGCCAACCATTTCGCCATTGCTATCGGTTCTGCGGTATTTAACGGCGAGTAGACATTCTGCGTACTTGGTCGCCATACCAAATACAGCGGCAAGCCACATCCAGAATAGGGCACCAGGGCCACCAATCTTGATTGCGGTCGCTACACCAACGATGTTACCTGTACCAATGGTTGCTGAAAGTGCAGTACACAAAGCCGCGAAACTCGATACGTCACCCGTACCAGATTTGTCTTTGCTGAACACCATTTTCAGTGCAGTTGGGAGGTGTCTAAACTGGAGTAAGCCTAAGCGAAAAGTAAAGTAGATACCTGTACCCACTAGCAGAATAAGCAGTGGTGGTCCCCAAACGAATTGGTTGATGGTTTGTAGTGTAGCTTGTAGGTGGTTCATAGATTCCCCTTAATAAATTAAAAATTTAAGGAGAAGAGGGAAGGCAGTGCAGATCTCAGGGATCGGGCGCACTACTTAATACATACGGATTTCTAGATAGAATTCTTGTGTTAATTAAGGCTGTTGCTTTCCACTCCTCTGTCCTTTTGCCTGAGAGTTTCACTTAGCGAATCACTTATAGATAAGTAACGGGCACTAAGCTTGCTCCTTCGGCGACCGATCTAACGGTTCTCTCCAGAGGTTCCTCCAACGACAGTCCTCACTTTTCTGGATTTCTCCAGCATAAAGCACCTGAAAGATTTACTTCTTCGGCGGGTCAATCTAACTAAATGTTAATGTTTAGTTAAAAACCACTCTCCTGCAGTCTTCATCGGAACAATTACCTAAATAATTAGGTAATCTGTAGGCGTATCCTAGATCATATAAAATGTGATGTCAGCTACAAAATATCTGTTTGCACAAATGTTGTTCAACTAAATGATCAAACAACGAGTCTCTGACGTAACTTGCTTATTTAAATGGTATAAAATAGAGAAACAAGGAGGAGTTATGACTCGACTAATAGCGATTGTTTTTTTATTGGCTTTGGCATTTGTACTATTTCGTTACCGGACAAACGAAAAACTGCAAAAATGGGTAGTGATAGTTATCGTTAGCAGTTTCCTTTTGTATACTGCCAGCTTGATGATTTCGGAGTTAACTCGTTAAGCCTGCCTGTAAACAGGTGGGATGAATGTGTTAGTAAAGCTTAAGTGCTTCTGGCTTGAGCGATAGGTTTAACTGAGCCTTCACAATCAGTATTGGCATTCGTGTCAGTGACCGCGTAACGTTAAATAAATTTTTGGGAGTACCCGCTAGTGAACCAGCAATCTGGACAAAGCGAACAAGATGAAGTGGTTGTTATAGAAGAACGCGATAAGCGCAGTCAGCTCTATATCGGCATTGCTGCGGTTATAGGTTTAGCACTGGGTGGCTTAATTGGTTCTACAGTTACGGCTTCTAAGTGGGAGTCCACTTATCAGGTACTCGAAACTCGTTATCAAGAACTGCATGACAGCAGAGCACAGTTGATGACATCCGTTGAAACTAAAGTGGCAAAAGTTGATACCGAAATCGATGCGAAAGTAGAAGCCGCTCTAGTGAAACAAACGGAAGAGCATCAAAAAGAGCTCCAGGAATTAGCGAAGCAGTCTTCGGTTTTAGAGAAGGCGAACTACTCGTTAGAGCAACAGCTAAATGAACAGAAGCAAACGTTAGAGCAAACTCAGCAAGACAACCAGAAACTTAATCGTCAGGCTGACATGCAATCGACTTTGTTTGAGCGTGCGCGTGAAGTTTTCCGAAAAGAATTACAGATTTCTCAAGAACTTGAAAAACTTGAGAAAGAAAGAGATCAACTCGAGCAGAATCTTGGTTCTCTTAAGAAAGCGTGTGATGTTTACTTAGATGGCACATCATGGGATGCGAAATCTGACGCGTGTGAGAAGCAAGATAACGCTAACTCTCGACTGAGTGATATAAGACAAATGATTGAAGTCCACACCATGGACCTCAAACAGATCAAAACTCTCACTGAAGAGATGGGTCTATAAGCCGAAGGCTTTACCAACCTAACGTTAGTTTTGCACTAAATATTGAAACGCCCACATCACACACGTGATGTGGGCGTTTTGCGTTTGTCGAGAGCATAGATCCGGTGCTTTCTCATTATTGATTATTTGCGTGTTTTCATTGTTTGCTTAGATATTTGTGAATAGTTACGTATATCCACAATGATATGTTACTTGTTGTCTATTAAATGACTTTGCATACATATTTTCAGCTCAGAGTCGCTGCATAATAGTGTTGTTCAGGATGAACACGCAGTCGATTGCTAGCTCGCATTTGGCTGCTTTGACGACAAGGGATGGAGTGATGCCAGAGTATCTTTGTGAGAACTGCACCATAGCTTATTGTTTCGATGATTGTCGCTCGCCATTAGCGCAAAAAGAGATGATCAAAGTAGAAGAGTTGGTTCGTCGTGTCGATGTTGAACACGATGATGAACAGAGTGAAAAGGGTGAAAAGAGTGAGCAGGGCATTGAAGGTAGTTATTCGCCTAATCGTTCAGACATAAAAAATCCCCACAAGCCAAGCTGGTAGGGATTTTGGATAAGTTGCAGTCCTGTTCTCGCTTTCTCAAGCAAAGGGTCTTACAAAAATTTTTAGAACAGTTTCGTTTTTAGAGCTGTGTCGTTTCTTAGAATGCAGTTAGCTACTAGAGCAAAACCTCATTCCACTAAACGTTATTTCTCATACGTTTTGATTTCGCCTGATTTCACACGAGCAACAAACGATTGCAGTTCTTTCTTCACAACTGGCATCAAGAAGTACAGACCAAGAATGTTGAAGATAGACATCGCAAAGATAGCCGCATCAGAGAAGTCGATTACCGCACCAAATTGAATCGTGGCACCAATAACAACAAACACACAGAACATCACTTTGAAAATCAGCTCCGTTGTTTTGCCTTCACCAAATAGGTAAGTCCAAGCTTTAAGACCGTAGTACGACCAAGAAATCATCGTCGAGAACGCAAACATGATTACTGCGAGAGCGAGTGTGTATTTGAATACTTCTGCCGTTTCAGTAAACGATGCAGCAGTCAGCGTTACACCCGTTAAACCAGAGCCATCGAATGGACCTACGTTTAAACCAGCGATAGTGATAACCAATGCGGTCATTGTACAAATGATTACCGTATCAACGAACGGTTCTAATAGTGATACTAGACCTTCGGTGATTGGTTCTTTTGTTTTAACCGCTGAGTGAGCGATAGCTGCTGAACCTACACCTGCTTCGTTCGAGAATGTTGCACGTTTCAAGCCTTGAATTAGCGCACCAATAAATCCACCAACAACACCTTCACCAGTAAATGCACCTGTAAAGATTGCGCTGAACGCAGGGCCAACTTGATCAAGGTTAGAACCGATGACAATCAGAGCCATACCGATATACAGAGCAGCCATCCAAGGAACAACTTTTTCTGTTACCGATGCGATAGAAGGCATACCACCAACAATCACAGAGAAAACTAAAGAGGCAAGTACAAGGCCAGTGATCACACCGTATTCACTTGGTACATCAAATGCGTAAGTTAACATGGCGTGTGCTTGGTTAGCTTGGAACATGTTACCGCCGCCCAATGCGCCTAAAATACACATTAATGCGAAACCAATAGCGAGCACTTTACCTAGTCCACCTAAACCTCTTTCACCCAGGCCTTGGCTTAGGTAGTACATTGGACCGCCCGAAACAACACCTGAAGGTAGGATAGTTCGGTATTTCACACCTAAAGTACACTCACAGAACTTAGAAGCCATACCCAGAAGGCCACACAAGATCATCCAGAATGTCGCGCCAGGACCACCAATCGCAAGTGCAGCACCTACACCGGCAATGTTACCAAGCCCGACAGTACCAGAAAGCGCCGTTGTTAACGCTTGAAAGTGAGAAACCTCGCCGTCCTCTTTAGAGTTAGGATCGGTATACTTACCTTTGATAATGTCTATCGCCATGCCGACACGTTTAAATTGAACAAAGCCAAAATAAACAGTGAAGATGATCGCAGCGAGCAACAGCCAGCCAACAATCACTGGGAAGTTAGCTTCACCAATCGGTACACTTTTAAATATCAGCCCAACGAACCAACCTGTGTATTCGTTGAAAAAACCATCAACACTTTGACTTAAGTTGCTGATAGCTTGGTTAAATGATCCTTCTTCTGCAAATGCACTGGAACTAAACAATAATATAAACCCAAAAAATAATTCACGTATGTTTTTCATGGTTGTCCCTGTCTTTTTAATAAATTATGTTTGTTGCTGTTGTGTTTGTTTTCTATTTGATTTGTATATTTCAGCGGTATATCTACTTCATTCGACGGCAACATAAACGGCTGTAGCTAGGTCGAAAAACGAAATAAATATAAGTACTGATCTTGCTTTATATGGATATCCTTTTGGTATGTGCACCAATAAGACTATGGTATTCGGACTACCAAGTCCTACTGGCAATCCTATACATAAAAATAATGCCAACAAAGAAATTTTTACAATAAATTTACAATTGTTCGGGTTTTGTCATCATTTGGGAATAAGTCGATGCTTTTTATGCTGAGAAAAGCATATGCAGTAGCTGCTATAGAGTCGGGTGAAGGAGAATTCAGAGTGATGGGCTGGAGGGACATAGAGGGCGCGTAGGGGATTTCGAGTATTCGATATGTTTTCGAGGTGTATAAACATTCGAAGGCTGAAGGTGTCTTTGGATCTGAGGATATTAAAAAAGCCCTTTATCAGAGCTTTTATGTTCTAGCGGAAA
>NZ_JBFRJF010000029.1:0-43378 GCF_041468745.1 Vibrio sp. 10N.286.52.F8 | reverse complement strand
TTTCCGCTAGAACATAAAACTAAACGGCCCGATGACTATTGCTATTGCCAACTGTGCCTTTACTGGATTTGTGGTAGAGCTTAAGTGCCAATAATGAACCCCACAGCAAAACTTGTCCCCATAGCAATGTCCATTGAGACGCCACTTCTTGCCAAGATGCACCCATCTGATTAAGTGCTAAGAAACCTTGGATAGCCGGTGTGCTTGGGAATAGCTGTGATAACAGAACTAACCATTCAGGCATCATTTCAACTGGCCAGATAAAACCTGAAGAGAAGATCAGTGGCATTGAACTGATTAACACTACAACCGTGACTAGCTCTCTTCGTGGTACTAACTCACCAATAAAAATCCCGATCAAACAGCTGGCCAGTAAGAAGGGCAGAAGTAAGGTTAAGATCTGTGTTGTTGAGGCGAGCTGGTTTATCCCATACATCGAAAAGCTAGCGCCGAAATAGTACATCGACAACAAGTAATAAATGCCGACTAAGGTACAACAGCGAGCAAGCATCAGTTTCGCTGGAGAGGTCTTACTCCAGTAGCCAAATGTCGATTGAGCGTTTTGGGTTGCACCCACTAAACCAGAAGCCATGGCTAAGGTTTGTTGCAGGATTAACACAAAGACGGCTGGAACTACGTAATCGATGTATCCCATGCGACTATTAAACGTTGGTTTCAGGTTCAAGCTGAATGCACTGTAGCCCTTGGCTGCCGATTCTAAAGGCACACCTTCGACTAACAAATGGCTGACCTTAACTTGCGCAGCTAACGTACCACCGGCCTTGGCAAGCCCTTCAACAATGGTTCCGTAGACCAAAAAGTAAGAAGCATCACCAGCGTAAGAAAGTGTCGGGCTCTTACCGAGCAACAAGTCTTTATAGAAATCTTCTGGAATGACAAGGAATCCGCCAATCTCTTGGTTAAGCACGGCTTGTTTCGCATCGGCGATGGTGGAGTCTCGACGGACCAATTCGATCTGAGAGGTGGCATCCACCATACGCTCTAATTGATAGCTGCTTTGACTCTTATCCAAGTTCACAACCGAAGCTTTCAGTTGTTGAGGAACTTGGTTCGCGTAAGGCAATGGATACAAGAAGGAATAGAAGACCACACCACCAAATACCGTAAGAAGCACGACAGGGTTGCGCAATACCGCTAAGAGCTCTTGCTTGAGCAGTTGAGTAAAGCTCATCGTTTTACTCCTTGTTGTGCTGATGCTTCTGGCTGTGTTGACGGCGTTGTTTTTGCAGATATAGCTGCTTTTGTAGATGGATCTGCTTGTGCAGTTAGAGTTGATTGCGCCAAGTGTTTCTTAATTAGCAACATTACCACGAAAGCAGGAACTGCGTACCACAACATAGAAGAGAGGCTGATCAAAGACTGTGCTGCGCTCACACCATAACTAGACTGCGCCGTTTGTACTTCGATGTAATGACTCACGGGCAATAAGCTTCTCCAAATTTGAGCAGCCGTGTTCATGTCTGTCACTGGAAAGGTAATGCCCATGAACGCGAAACTCGGTGCAGTAAAGGCACCTGCGAAACTCATCGCCCTTGCAGGATCAAGTGTTAAGAAGAAAAACAAACAACCCATGATGATACAACTGATCACTGTCAGTATTTGGGCAATGGTCAATGCTACAAAGCTGCCATTAAATGGCCAGTCTAAGAGAGCATAGAACCAAAAGCTAAACGCGATACCAAACATTAAAAATAAGACAGCATAAGGTATTAATGTTGAGGTTAGCGACTTCATAGGGGCGTTGGATAACCAAGCTTGAAGGCCACGTGCTCTAACGTTCGCCGTTAAAACTAATATCGTGCCGACCACAACCATGATCTGCCACAGTGCAGGAATAACTGCAGACACCAAGAACTGAGCATAACTGCTGTTCTTGTTAAACAGTGGCGTGATCTGGCTTTGCACTGTTACTGCTTGGCCTAATGCTGATTGGACTGTGGTATCACCGAGTGACAGTTGTTTAACCACTTCAAGTTGAGCGTTAAACGTACCTTGAGCTTGTAGCAGAGCCGAGTTCACTAATTTGCCGATCAAGATAAATTGGCTGTTGTAGAACACGGATACCTGCGGGTTTAAACCTAGGTAAATATCTCGGTCAAAGTGTTTAGGTATTACAACATAGCCGTAGATATCACGTTCGATCATCGCTTTTGCCGCTTCACTCGCTGAGCTGTATTTCTGAGTGACTTGCAGTGTTGGTGAAGCATCAACAAGGCGTGTGAACTGTTGCGAGATTTGACTGTGCTCAAGGTCGACAACTGCGACCGGTAAGTCACGAGCGATCCCTTGTGAAAAAATCAGCCAGATACTGGCAGCAAGCAGCAAAGGAATCCAAGTTAGGCAAGACAACAACCATTTGTCTTTGCGGACAATCGCCCACTGCCGAAGCAAGGTATTCTTCGCTCTATGATGCTCAGTTGATTGCGAGCCTCTAGATTGCGATCCAGTATATTGAGAGTTAGCAGACATAAGTCACCTAAAGCTCAACCACTAGGCTCATGCCCATACGCAGTGTTTCGCTCGTATCGACAGGGTGCGCTTCTACTTCAAAAGTACGTAAATCGAAGCCTTGTGCTGCGTCTGTTGAGCGCCAAGTTGCGAAATCACCCATTACGGCGATGTGAGTTACTTGGAAAGTTAATGATTTATCCAGAGCCGGTAGGTACGCCTCAAACTGGCTGCCTTTCTCGAAATGCTTAAGCATGTCTTCACGAACATTGAGCACAGCCCAAGCATCCTTGGTGTCGATAACAGTCACAACAGGGAAGCCTTGTGGTGCAAGTTCTCCACTGCTCAATAGAACCTGAGAGACTTCGCCATTAAACCAGCTGTGGATCTGTGTGTCTTTTGCGTAAGCTTCAACTTCCGCTACCGCACCCGCTGCCATTAACGCTTTTTGAGCGGCGGCCACTTTGGTTTCGTCACGCGCACCTTCTTGCGCTAATTGATACATTTGGAATGCAGCGCTTTCGGTGTACTTCGCCGCTTGCCACTGTGTTTTGGCTTCATCACGCTTCTGCTCGGCAACCACACCATCGTTGTAAAGGTTGTTTACACGTTGGTAGGTTTTGTCCATCAGATCGGCAGCTGCTTTGGCTTTCAACCATTGGTCTTTAGCCGCTTGGATCTGTTGAGTACGCGCGCCATTCTCTGCTTCTTGTGCTAATGCACCAGCGGCTTTCTGACCAGCTTTTGCTTGCTCTAGCTTCGCATCAATCTCAGGGCTTAGTAGAGAGAAGATCAATTCGCCTTTTTCAACCGAATCGCCTTTGCGCACGAATATTTCATCAATTCTGCCAGGTACTTTCGATGAGATGCTGTATTGCTGCACATCGATTTGACCTTGAAGCTTAACCGGCTGAGGTTGATAAGCTTGATAGAAACTGTATCCGACCCAGCCAATAACGCCGATACCAACTAAAGATAGAAGAAGGGGCTTAATAGGTTTCATGAATTATCCTTTTGACTGGCTAACGGTGTCTGTTTTTGAGTCGAAATCAGACGGAACAGAGGAGGTTAAGTAACTGGAGTAAGCATTCATTTCGCTGGTTAGCGCTAACAGCTTGTTGAGAGAGATTAGGTATTTGAAGCGAGCAGCAGATTGCTGGGTTTTAATGCTCGCAAGATAAAGCTCGGCATCAACCACTTCTAATGAGTTAGATAACCCTTGTGTGAAGGCTTTTTTACGAAGTAATAGGTTTTCCTGAGCTAAAGACAAGCTCGAGTTTAGGCCTTGAACCTCTTCAATGGCTTGGTTTGCTTCAAGGTAAGTCTTTTGTACCAACACGGTTAAGTCTTGCTTAGCTTGTGACTTAAGGAATTGAACCTGTGATACGGCACTGTGAGCCGCAGCGACTTTGTCGGAACGGCCAGAGGTATCAAGCAGTGGCACATTCACACCAATGCCAACCAACCAATCGGGTTTCATTTCACTGGCTAGAGAGTCATCTTCATACAGGCTGTAATCACCATAAAGGTAAACCTCTGGGTAGTATTTACCTTTCTCGGCTTTAATTAAGCTGCTTGCTTGTTTCTCTTTTGCATCAAGAATCTTAAGGCCGGGGTAGGTCATGAGTGTCTGGTCAATGAACACGTCCATATGAGGCAGGTTCTTATTGATAAACAGTTGTTCAGAGGGTTCTACACTTTCATTTTGACCAAGGATTTGGGTCAACGCCAATTGCGCAATTTTAAGATCGTTCTGAGCTTTCGTGCGCTCTACAATCGCTTTATCTAAAGAAGCATCGGCTTGTAGGCGTTCTACTCGGGCGATTTGTCCTTGCTGTTCAAGCTTGATGGCGAAATCACGATGCTGAGTTAAGCCTGCTTCAACGGCTTGACGCGTTCTCACCACGTCTTCCGCTAAGATCACCGAGAAGTAATACTTACTTAAGTCTTCGTAGCGAGCTTGTTTCTCCATCAACAGTTGGCTTTGCGCTTCTTCGCTTTTACCTTCAGCGGCATTTTGCGCAGCGGTTATTCGACCACCAGTGAAGATAGGCCACACAGCACGAATGGAAGAGCTAAAGATGTCTTGTTCGGTAATGGTAGAGGTGATGCCACCTAACTGAGCTAAGAAGGGAGCAAATGCTGGATTTACGCCGCTTAAGCTGTCACCGAACTGTTCACCATTAATCGTCACATCACTATCAAGGTGCGTGTAGTTAGCCCCTAAGGTAATAGAAGGTAGATTAAGGCTACTTGTTGAGTTCTGAAGGTGTTGATAACGTTCAACGTTGGCTTGTTGAGCCGCAAGTGAGTTGTTGTTTTCTTGCAATATTTGCCACGCTTCAGAAAAAGTGAGCGGAGCTGCATAGCCTGGCGAAGCCATAGTGCCGAGAAGCATACTGGCGATCGCAAGGTATCGGAATTTTGGTTTGGTCATCTGCATTAAATACCAATTAGAGTATTAACTCTAATGTTAACAGGGCGATAGTCATTTGTCTTGAATAGATTGTCTCATATGAATAGAAATTTTCATAACTCGTTAATCAAGTGTAAATAAGATTGAGTGACGTGAATATCAAAGATAAATGAAACTTAAAAAGCACGCATAAGCGTGCTCTTTAAGTTCAGTATAGAAGTGTTTTTACAAAATGAAGTGGCTTATTTAAAGCTAGGACAATGGTGATCGGCGCGCCATACCAATTGTCTTGAACCTTGCATTGTTTGTAATAAATCTCTCCCTGACATTTGCGGGAATGCTAACAATACCTTGAGATCGAGTGGGGAGGTGCCATCTTTCTCATAGGCTCTTACGTGAGTAAAAGTCGATTGTAAGTGTTTGAACAGCATAGTCTTAGTAAGACAAATTCCAAAGTTATCGCGTTTCATTGCCTTGTTTCCTTTTCAACAATGTTTATACGTTATGTTTGTTATCCTGTTTCTATTGGACGTTGCCACTGATCGATACTTCCTGCTCATCAATGTTTTATTATTGGGCGCTGATTTGATCAGGCGCCTCTTGATTGTCATGCTGGCCAGTAGTGTAAATAAGGATGTGTGAATGAGGTTAGATAGATAACCTGTTTGTTCAGCAACCGTAGCGGCGAGCGTGCAATTTTTAGTTATAGATACGTCCAGCGAGCGAAGGGTTGTTGCTATTTTGTTAATCGAAGTTTCGATTCAAAGCGCGGTCTGAAAATCATGACCTATGGCTTAGCAACAATAAACTTCTTCATATGCAACCATTATAATTGTATTTATTTTAAACAACCTAAAAAACACCTAAAAGCTTAGTGATCTAGCTCAATATTTATTCGTTTATTTTGGTTTTTAAGCTAATCAGTCCTAAAAATGAACGATTAATCGAGATGAACAACGTAAAGGATTATCAATTAACAATCTGCTCAATTATTTAGTTGAGTAGCAGTCACAAATTCACGTCCCTAGAAAGGTCATGCGATTAACTTGGTGTTAACATTGATCGTCTAACACTAGGGACGGTGGAATATGAAATGGAGCAGTATCAGTTTCCGTAAAAGGTTACTGATTATCATGACGGTCACTGGCCTCGTTGAACTTTTGATTCTTGCAGCGGCTGGTTTTTACTACATCAAACAATCTCAAGAACAAGAGATGGGTTTGAAAGCGTTAGGTGTTGCTGAATTTCTATCTGAATCGCCACTTGTCACCAGCATTATTCAAGAAAATGGAACGTTGGACCCTAATGGCGTTCCCTACGTTTTGTCTGAAGAAACCCAAGTTAAGTTTCGTAACCTTACTCAGCTCATTGGCGCGGCGTTTATCGTTGTCGGAGATGATAAAGGTATCCGTCTGATTCACCCTTATGATGACAGGCTCGGTAAACCAATGCGTGGTGGCGATAACCAAAAAGCATTGGTTTTGGGCGAGTCTTATGTGTCGACGGCCAAAGGGTCGCTTGGTTTCTCAGTTCGTGGTAAATCCGCGGTAAAAGACACCCAAGGTACCGTTATTGGTGTGGTGTCAGTTGGTTACTTATTGGATTCTTTGCAAGATCGAATCGAACCTTACTTAGCCTTTTTGATTGTGATGGCGTTGCTGGTGGTTGCGGTCAACGCTTTGATTTCGAGTTATGTGTCTCGTCGTTTTCAGCGCGCTATTTTAGGCTTTGAACCTGAAGAGATAGGCCGGTTGTATGTTGAGCTAGATGTAACCATGAGTACCGTGAAAGAGGGCATTCTGAGCATCGACAAGCACGGCATTTTGCGTTCTATTAATAAAAGTGCCTGCGATATTTTATCGATAGACAGGGATAAAGCACTCAATCAACAGCGCCTTTCTGACGTATTGCCAGGCAGTGATTTAGAACAACTGCTATCAACCGGCGACACCGACCACGATGTTGAGTTGTATTTAAACAATAAGCGAATCATTGCTAACCGAAGCCCGATTATAGTGGCAGGTGAGGTGGTCGGGGCGGTATCGAGTTTCCGATTACGAGATGAAATCAACGATTTAACAGACCAGCTCTCACAAACCAAAGAATATGCTGATCTACTGCGTTCACAAACCCACGAGCATCAAAACAAGCTTAACACTATTAGTGGCTTGATTCAGATGGGCGAGTTGGATTCTGTTCAACAATTGATTGGTCAAGAAACCGCTCATTACCAGAGCTTAATTGAGTTCTTAAGAGAGACGGTGAAAGACCCTCTTATTGCAGGCATGCTTTTAGGCAAAACAGAGCGAGCTCGAGAGATTGGGTTAGAGCTTAAAGTGGAAGAGGGATCAAGGCTTGAAGCTCTGCCTAGCTGGTTAAACGCGGATGACGTTGTCACAATTCTTGGCAACCTGATTGATAACGCCTTTGACGCCACCATGACGGCGATTAAGCAAGAGGGTCAAATTGCGCCAGCGCGTCGGGTTATTGAAGTTTCAATCAGTGATTTTGGTAATGAAATTATCGTAGAAGTAGAAGACAAAGGGTGCGGTTTGCCGAAAGAGTTGGCGACCAAAGCACTCACCGAAAAAGGCGTATCGAGCAAAGCGAAGCAAAATCGTGGTGTGGGTTTGTATCTGATAAAGCAGCTGGCAGACCGATATCAAGGGCAGCTTGAAATGGTCGACAACCAAGATTTTGGCACGCGAATGACGGTTTATTTGCCAAAAGAAGAACAATAATAATTAAGCACGAAGCGATCTTGTGAAGATCATCGTGACGGAAAAAACATGGTTAAAGGAAGAACATAAATGAACGCAATCACGAGAGTCATGGTCATTGAAGATGATATTGCGATTGCAGAGCTACACCATCGTTATTTAGAGCAGATGGGTGGCTTTGACGTGGTCGGCATTGCCACTACACAGTCTGAAGCGCTGATGCAACTGGACATCTTAAAACCGAATTTGGTGTTATTGGATGTGTATCTGCCGGACGGGTGTGGGCTCGATATTCTTAATCACGTAAGAGGGAGCAATCAAGGCTGCGACGTTATCTTGATTACTGCTGCTCGGGATGTCGATACGCTGCAGCAAGCAATGCGTGGTGGGGTGGTCGATTATCTATTGAAACCAGTAATGTTCCCTCGTTTGGAAGCGGCACTGAAAAAGTATCAATCTCAACAGCAAGAGTTTGAAAGTGTGTCGGATTTGAATCAAGGTTTGGTTGATAAGATGCTGCAAGCCAATGCCAAAGCGGACTCTGGAAAAGTATCCACCTTACCCAAAGGCATTGATGGCGTAACGTTGGATAAGATCAGAGCCATTTTTCAGCAAGCTGATGCCGTTAATATTACCGCCGATGAAGCCGGAGAACGAATTGGTGCTAGCCGAACTACCGCCAGACGCTATTTAGAATTTTTGATTACCACTGGTGAGTTAGTCGCAGACTTAAATTACGGTACCGTAGGTCGCCCGGAGCGCTGCTACAACAAAGCGCAAAGATAAACACGACACCATCAAAATAAATATAAAGCCAGTTGAATAAGCTGGTTTTACCTTTTTCTCCCTTTCCTATTGCTCACTCCACCGACCAGATACCGTTCTTTCTTGACTACACTGTTTGAGAATGCCGATTTGCTTCTCCCTCGGGTCAAATGAACGGAACTATCGATTAGAATTTGTTCGAAATGAGTCAATATTTAATCGATTGCTTTCACAGTGGTTGATGTAAATCAAATAGTCATAGACAATACTGTCCCGAATAGAGGTGATAGCTTTCACCCTCGTTTACCAAACGCATTCTCAAATTTAATAGGCGCTTACTATTGATGTAATAGTTAAGACCTATTATCTATTTTCGTATGTCGCTGATACCTTTGGCGAATACTAAAAACCTTGTTTTTATAGGAAAGATGATGGTAATACCTGAAAACAGCAGCATCGTTATTTTTGGTGCGTCGGGAGATCTAACTTACCGCAAGTTAATTCCTGCTCTATACCACCTGTATGCTAGCAATCAACTACCAGAATCCTTTGCGATTCTTGGAGTGAGCCGTACTGAGTACAGCGATGAGTCTTACCGTGAGAAGCTGAAGAAGTCTCTTCAGGAAATGGAAAAAACTGAACCAGAGACGCTGAATGCATTTATTGAACATCTGCATTACCAAGCGATCAATACTTCAGATGTAGACGACTATGCTCGTTTAGCACAACGTCTAGACAAGCTTGAGCAAGACTACCAATTCGAAAACCATAACACATTGTTCTACTTGGCAACCCCGCCAAGCCTATACGGTGTGATTCCAGCAAACCTTGCTGCGCATGACCTTAACGATGAATCGAACGGCTGGCGTCGTCTGATCATCGAAAAACCATTTGGTTACGACTTAGCATCAGCTCAAGCGTTGGATGAAGAGATCCATCATCACTTCCAAGAACACCAGATCTACCGTATCGACCATTACCTTGGTAAAGAGACGGTTCAAAACCTTCTAGTGCTTCGTTTCTCAAACGCGATGTTTGAACCACTGTGGAACCGTAACTTCATTGAATACGTTGAAATCACAGGTGCTGAGTTCCTTGGCGTTGAAGAGCGTGGCGGATACTACGACGGTTCTGGCGCAGTTCGCGACATGTTCCAAAACCACCTGCTGCAAGTGCTAGCGATGGTAGGTATGGAGCCGCCTGCACAAATTAACGCTGATTCTATTCGTGATGAAGTGGTTAAAGTGCTTCAGTGTCTGAAACCATTAGAAGAAGATGATCTGCGTAAAGACTTAGTATTAGGTCAGTACACAGCATCAGATGTTCGTGGTCAGCACCTACTAGGTTACCGTGAAGAGCATGGTGTAGCGGATGATTCTCGTACCGAGACTTACATCGGCTTGAAAGCTCACATCAATAACTGGCGTTGGAATGGTGTTCCTTTCTACGTACGTACAGGTAAACGCTTACCAACACGTGTGACTGAAATCGTGATTCACTTTAAGAACACGCCACACCCAGTATTTGGTCAAGATGCACCAGAGAACAAGCTGATTATCCGCATCCAACCGGATGAAGGTATTCAGATGAGCTTTGGTTTGAAAGAGCCAGGCGCAGGCTTCAAAGCAAAAGAAGTGAAAATGAACTTCTCTTACTCTGACTTGCCTGAAACTCAGATGCTGACGGCTTATGAGCGTCTTCTTCTTGATGCACTGAACGGTGATGCGACTCTGTTTGCACGTACCGATGCGGTAGAAGCATGTTGGAAGTACGTTCAACCAATCTTAGACTTCAAGCAAGATCCTCAAGCACTGTTTGGCTATGCTTGTGGTACTTGGGGCCCACAGGAAGCAGATGAACTTCTGCAACGTGATGGCCGCGCATGGCGTTTCCCATGCAAAAACTTAACAGACACGGATTACTGCGAACTATGATCAATCACAAGATCTTTGCAACGCCTGAACTGGTTGTTGAAAACCTAGCAAATGAAATGAAAGCATACAGCGAGCAGGGCAAACCTGTTCACATTTCACTGTCTGGTGGCAGCACGCCAAAAATGCTTTTCAAACTTTTAGCACAGGCGCCATACGCGGAAGGTATTCAATGGAATAACCTTCACTTCTGGTGGGGCGACGAACGTTGCGTTGTACCAGACGACGCTGAAAGCAATTTCGGTGAAGCAAACGCGATCTTATTTTCAAAACTAAAAGAGTTTACTCAAGTAAACCTTCCTGCTGAAAACATCCACCGCATCCGTGGTGAAGATGAACCAAAAGCAGAAGCAGAGCGTTTCGCAAAAGAGATGGCAGACGTAATCCCAACAGAAAACGGCACGCCTGTATTCGATTGGATTCTGCTTGGTGTTGGCGCAGACGGCCACACAGCTTCACTATTCCCAGGTGCAACCAACTACCAAGATGAGAACCTATCTGTATTAGCTTCTCACCCTGAGTCTGGTCAAATCCGTGTTTCTAAAACAGCGAAAGTTTTAGAAGCAGCAAAACGAATCAGCTACCTAGTACTGGGTGCAGGTAAAGTTGAGATCGTTAAAGAAATTCATACAACTCCTGCTTCAGAACTGCCTTACCCGGCAGCGAAAATCCAGTCTAAAACTGGCGAAACAGAGTGGTTCCTAGATTCAAATGCAGCAAGTGCTATCGCATAAGTGCGAATAGCCGCAAGGAGATAAAATAATGAAAGGTGATATCGGTGTAATTGGCCTAGCAGTAATGGGTCAGAACCTTATCCTAAACATGAACGACCACGGCTTCAAAGTTGTGGCTCATAACCGTACTGCTGCTAAAGTAGACGAGTTCCTAGAAGGCCCAGCTAAAGGTACTAACATTGTTGGTGCTTACTCTCTAGAAGAGCTAGTTGAGAAGCTAGAAGCGCCACGTAAAGTGATGCTTATGGTTCGTGCTGGTGACGTTGTAGACACGTTCATCGAAAATCTAATCCCACTGCTAGACGAAGGCGACATCATCATTGATGGTGGTAACACTAACTACCCAGACACTAACCGTCGAGTAGCGCATTGTCGTGAGAAAGGCATCCACTTCATCGGTACTGGTGTATCTGGTGGTGAAGAAGGTGCTCGTTTCGGTCCTTCAATCATGCCAGGTGGTGCGGCTGAAGCTTGGGAAGCGGTTAAGCCAATCTTCCAAGGTATCTCGGCAAAAACTGACGCTGGTGAGCCTTGCTGTGACTGGGTTGGTAACGACGGTGCTGGTCACTTCGTTAAGATGGTACACAACGGCATCGAATACGGTGACATGCAGCTTATCACTGAAGCATACCAGTTCATGAAAGATGGCCTAGGTATGTCTGCTGACGAGATGCAAGCAGTATTCGCTGACTGGAACAAGACTGAGCTAGACAGCTACCTAGTTGAAATCACTGCTGACATCCTTGGCTACAAAGATGAAGACGGTGAAGCGCTAGTTGAGAAGATCCTAGACACTGCAGGCCAAAAAGGTACGGGTAAGTGGACTGGTATCAACGCACTAGACCTAGGTATCCCACTAACACTGATCTCTGAGTCTGTATTCTCTCGTTGCCTGTCTGCTCTTAAAGACCAACGTGTTGAAGCTGAAGCTTTGTTTGAGAAGACAATCACTCCAGTTGAAGGCGACAAGCAAGAGTGGGTTGATGCACTACGTCAAGCTCTACTGGCTTCTAAGATCATCTCTTACGCTCAAGGTTTCATGCTAATGCGTGAAGCGTCGAACGAAAACGGCTGGGACCTAAACTACGGTAACGTAGCGCTAATGTGGCGTGGTGGTTGTATCATCCGTTCTGCATTCCTAGGCAACATACGTGATGCGTACGAAGCAAACCCAGACATCGCGTTCCTAGGTTCTGACGAGTACTTCAAAAACATCCTACAAGGCAGCCTAGTGGCATGGCGTAAAGTAGCAGCGAAATCTCTAGAGTCTGGTATCCCAATGCCATGTACGATTTCTGCGCTATCTTTCCTAGACGGTTACACAACTGCACGTCTACCAGCGAACCTGCTTCAAGCTCAACGTGACTACTTCGGTGCTCACACTTACGAGCGTACTGACCGTCCACGTGGTGAATTCTTCCACACAAACTGGACTGGTACAGGCGGCGATACTGCTTCTACAACTTACGACGTATAATCGTTAGTTAGAATCAGTTAAGAACCTTGTTGTTCTTATTAGCTGTAAACTAGAAAACAAAAGGATGCCAACTGGCATCCTTTTTTGTTGGTTCACGTTCTCTTACTTGGGCCTGAATAACAAAGGTGCCATAGTTTAAGCTGTCATTAAATGCGGCTGAGCATCGTCATTGTATTGCTCCCGAATTGCCATAAAGCCGTCTAGGTTTTGTTTAGGCGCTTCAACCCACTCTGGGTCAAACATTGAACCAGTGTTTGCTTCTATATAGGCCATCACCTCATTCAGTGACCAAGCGTGTTTATAGGCTCTTTTACTCATTAACGCATCGAATACGTCTGCCAGTTAATAGCGTATGCGCTATTGCTTAACTAAAGTGCTGTTAATGATGATCTGGACGTTAAATAACCATTTTAAAATTAAATGAAAAGATAAATAGGATAACGCACATGCTTTATGCCATCATAAAGACATAAACAAGGGCAATGGAAATAATGCCCAAATGATTGAGCTAGAAGCGGTCAGTGATGACGGTGTTCTAGAGTAAATTCAAGGCCTTTAGTTGCCTTGAAAAAGGTAATGTTATGACTGAAGAAGAAAGAATCGAACTGCAACAAAATAACCCGCTACACGGCTTAAAGCTTGAAACCATGATCACTGAATTAGTGGATCATTATGGTTGGGAAATTTTAGATGCGGCAATGCGTATGAACTGCTTTAACACTAAGCCTACAGTGGCAAGCGCAGTTAAATACCTGAAGAAAACCGAATGGGCTCGTGAGAAGGTTGAAAACTTCTACCTTTACCGTTTCAAGCGCATGCCTAAAGCATCGGACATCGAATACCAGATGCCTCCGCGTTCACGTACATTCCGCCATGGGCTAGAGCCTCGTGAGCCGATGGAACTAACGGTTGAGTCTATCCATGCCTCTCAAGCTAAAGCTGCGTCTGCATTTAAAGAGCGCCGTGGCGGTAACGGTCGTAATTTCCGTCGTTAACAAGAAGACGTCGCTAGAAAGAACCGTCGCTAAATAAGGCGTCGGCGATTAGCACGGCTAATTAGATAAGCGAAAAACACAAAAGGAGCCTATGAGCTCCTTTTTTAATTCGTTCGATTTAAACCGTAAATGGCTAAGCTTCGCGGTTCTTTCTTTGATTCTTCCAAAGATCGGTGACATAAACGATTGCACTGATAAGTAAGAATAGCGCTGACACAGAAAACAGAGCGGGCATTTTTAGGATCCACGCGAATGTGGCAGCAAGAAAAGCGACAAAGCAAATGAGTCGACTTGATGACATGACATGACCGAGTTTAATGTTCATAACGCCTCCTAATGAAGTCTCACTTTCGACAGGAGAATTATCCTATCTTTGGCAAAATAAAGGCTAAAAAACAGTCTAAATTGTTATCAAATTTACTAATTGAAGGACTCGTCTCACACATTTTGGCTTGGCTATTTTATAAGTAATAAAATAGCCAAATCGGTATGAGCAGGGTGGAGTCTTTTGGCTTTATCTTTTCAGTTGCAAGTCTTATTAAACCGAACGTCTAATTAGCATAGAAAAAGTAAGCGGTGATCAAAAAGCTCGCGATGATCACTGTGGTTCGAACATAGTGTTGAGGGATGCGGCGAGAGATTTTTGCTGAATAATAACCACCAACCAATGTACCCAATAATACAGCCATGCCAGACGGCCAATCAATCGAACCATTGACGATAAAAAATACGATCGCTGCGAGGGAAGCACACGCGGACACGAGCAGTTTGATGCCATTCATCACGTTGATGTTGGTGTAACCAGCCAGCGCCAAGTAGCTCAATGTCACAATGCCTAAGCCTGCATTAAAATAACCACCATAAACACACACGATCAAAAGCAATACAGCGGAAAAGAACGCCCCTGCGCTGGTGGCGTGCTTATGTTTAGCGGTTACTTTCTTTAGCCATTTGTTGAGAGTGCCACCAAAGGTAAAAAGCAGAGCGGCGAACAGTAATAACCAAGGTACGGATTGGGTAAATAGCGCTTCTGGCGTGTGTAGTAGTAAAAATGCACCAATGCCGCCGCCAATTACGCATAGCCCAACAACGAGCTTGAGTTGTTTGGTACCAGATTGAATTTCGTGGCGCAGTGCGTAAGCACCACTGATGTAACCAGCGCATGAAGCAAAGGTGTTGGTCGCGTTGGCTGCTATTGGTGGAACGCCAGCAAATAACAAAGCAGGGAAAGTGATGAAGCTGCCGCCACCCGCAATGGAGTTAAGCACACCGCCAACCACCCCTGATAAGAATAGAATCAACCAATCCATAGTTTTAGAATCCAATACGTTAACTAACTGGTTACCTTACTTGAATTTGTTATGAATATCAGCGCCATGTGTGTTGTAAAGATAGGTTTGTGAGTTTGCTACCATCTTTAACCGCTGGTTTTAATTGAGGCTTTAAATGAAAAAAGGAGCCAATGGCTCCTTTCGTTGAGGTTTAGTTGATTCGATAAAGCTTTACACTTCTACTGGCTTCGCTCTAAAACTCTTAAATAGTTTCACTAGAATCGGGCTAGACAGCACCAATACCGCCAGAATAGTGAAGGTCATCGTAATAGGGCGTTCCCATAAGAAGTTCAACTCACCATCGCTGATCATCAATGCTCGTCTTAAGTTCTCTTCCATCAAGCCGCCCAATATGAAGCCTAACAGTAATGGTGCCAATGGGAAGTTGGCTAGCCTTAATGCTATCGCAGCCATCGCTACCAGTAGCATCACAAATACGTCCATCGTGTTGAATGACACCAAGTACACGCCTGTGATTGAGAAGAAAATGATCATTGGCAGTAGTACCGTTCTTGGTACCGCTAGCAGTTTAGAGATATATGGGATCAACGGTAGGTTTAAGATAACCAGCACGATGTTGCCAAAGTACATCGAGATAATCACCGACCAAAATACGTCTGGGTGTTCAACGAACAAGCGAGGACCAGGCTGAATACCGTAGGCAATCAATGCACCAAGCATAATCGCAGTTGTACCAGAGCCCGGAATACCCAGCGTTAGTAGCGGAACGAATGAACCACTTGAAGCGGCGTTGTTTGCTGATTCAGGAGCAACAAGACCACGGATACTGCCTTTACCGAACTCTTTCTGCTTGTCTTTTGGCGCGAGGCTACGCTCCATACCGTAGCTTAGGAATGCCGCAATAGTGGCACCTGCGCCCGGTAGAACACCGGTAAAGAAACCGAGAATAGAAGATCGAATTGAAACTGGTGCCACTTCTTTGAACTCTTCTTTGGTGACCTTCATGCTACCAATATCCGACATCTTTTGGCTTTCTTCCGCGCTGGTGTCTTGCTCTGGTTTTAGAATACCCATCAAGGTTTCACCCAGTGCGAATGTTGCCATCGCTAATAATAGGAAGCTAAAGCCATCCATCAGATCCGTAAGGCCAAAAGTGAACCGTTCAACGCCAACACCTTTGTCGATACCTACAGTTGATAGCATCAAACCAAGAATAGTCATCATCCACGCTTTGATTACCTGACCTGGGCCTGCAAACGCCGCTACAGCGGACAAACCTAATAGCATCAACGCAAAGTAGTCTGAAGACTGGAAGCTCAGTGACACGCTTGCTAGAGCCGGTGCGGCAATCAAAAGCATGATTGCTGAAAGCGTACCGCCTGTGAAAGAAGAGTAAGCCGCGAGAGCAAGTGCTTTACCTGCTTGGCCTTTTTGAGCCATCGGGTAGCCGTCAAACGCGGTTACTACCGTTGAAGAACAACCCGGAGCATTGATTAAGATGGATGACGTCGAGCCACCAAATACAGCGCCGTAGTACACACCAGCCATCAAGATTAGGCCAGAAGAAGGATCTAGGCCGTATGTAATCGGGATCATCAACGCGATTGCTGAAATTGGACCGAGTCCCGGTAGCATTCCAATAAAGGTACCAACAAAACAGCCAACAATTACCATCATGATGTTCATTGGCATCACGGCGGTAGAAAGTCCTTGTAAAATTCCGTCTAACATAATGTTATCCCTACCAAAGAGTGAAGATTAAACCAGGCTCTAGGTAGATATCTAAGCCTTGAGTTAATAAAAGAAAGAACGCGATAACGAAAGGAAACGACGCGCCAAATAAGACAGCTTTGCGGCGCTCACCCAGTAGGTAAAAGCCTGCAAGTAAGAAGAAGCTGGTTGCTAAAACAAAGCCAAGATAAGTCAGTCCAACACCGTACAGAGCCATTAACACCAAGAAGCCAATAAGCAGTTTCCAGTTCAGCGGCGTAGTGTCGCATGTAACTTTTTTATCCGGCTGTCCGGTTATTAGCAGGATCAACGAAAGGCCAATGCCGATAAACGTTAGCAGGATAGGTAAGGTTCTTGCTGTGAAGGGTTCGTACTCGTCACCGGGGAACAAAGGAATCAGCGTGGTTTGGTAGCCATAGCATAAACATGCAAGCATAAAGAGCATGGCTCCGATGCGATCCTTCGAAAGCAAAGATTCCTTACTCAGAAATTTGGTTGGTAAGTCCGACATATCCAACTCCATTTGGGGTGGTATAAAAAGTAAAAAAGCCGTACATGAGCGAGTCAATGAAATGTCTGGGATCACTAACCAAAGGTAAGCGAATTACGGTACTGGTTTATCAGCCACTTGCGTTTACAACGAATCGGCAAGCGTTAGTAATACGTCTACGAATAAACAAAGGAGTTTGAAGTTAACTCATGCACGGCGAAACAAGGAAAGAGTAAGAGGGCACATAGGCCCTCTATGGTTGTTGGTTATTTCAAGAAACCAAGCTCTCGCATTAGGTCGCCCATCTGTTTTTCTTGATCTTCTAGGAAGGCGTAAAAATCTTTGTCAGCTTTGTAGTTGTCGATCCAACCGTTACGGTCACGAACCACTTGCCACTCATCGGTTTTGTACATTTTGCCAAGCGCTACATTCCACTCGTCGATTTTTGCTTGGCTTGTACCCGGTGCCGCAAAGAAACCACGCCAGTTAGCAAATACTGTCTCGTTGCCGTATTCAGTCAGTGTTGGGATGTTAGGCGCAGCGTCAAGACGCTTTGGAGCCGTCACAGCAAGCACTTTTACTTGGCCAGACTTAGACATCTCTAGTACTTCACCAAGGCCCGTTGAAAGCAGCTGTGTTTCGCCAGAAAGCAGTGCCGCCATCGCTTTACCGCCAGCATCGTAGGCAATGTAACGTACTTTCTTCGCATCAAAACCTTCGCCTTTGAACGCTGCCGCTACTACAAGGTGGTCCATGCTGCCACGAGCGGAACCGCCAGCAATCTTCACTTTACGTGGGTTGGTTTCGAATTCTTTAACGACGTCTTCCCAAGTGTTGTACTTAGAATCTGCAGACGCGACAATTGCACCGTAATCGGCAATGGTTGCTGCTACAGGAGTTAGGTCACGGAAAGATTGTGGGAAGATCCCCGTTAGTGAACGAACAACGATAGGCGTTGAGTTCACCATTAGCGTGTCTTCTTGGCGTTGAGCCGTTTCGATTAGGTGAGCAATCGCTTTACCGCCACCGCCACCAGATAGGTTTTGGAAAGAGACATTTTCTACGATGTCTGATTTCACCAATACATCACCCGTACCACGAGCTGTCATATCCCAACCGCCACCAGCGCCGCCAGGGATTAGGAAGTGGATTTTTTCTACGTCAGCAGCAAAAGTGTTGAAAGAAAAGGTTGCTGCGATTATAGAAGCCGCAAGAGTAGGTTTCAGTGCCTTGAACATGGTTCACGTTCCTTATGTAGGGGATCTCTTCAATGGAGAGAAACTTATGTTTTATTTCCAGCTACTAAACAGATGAGTAGGATATTGCTTAGTAGATGACGTTAAAGTTAACGGTGTGTTAACGAAATGTCTGTAATGCGGTGATATTGAGAATAAAGAACATTGGATTAATATTGTTCATAAAGTTCGCGGGGAGGTGGCTGTAGGATTCTTCTAGCAATAATAACTAGGTTTTTCTTGAGTTTATGTGAACAATTCTTTTGACTGTTGGTCGCTTTATACTGCTGTGTATCATTAAAGAGGGTACTTATTGCGACACAAAGAGTGATATGGAGAGGCGCTCTTTAATATATAGAATAATATGTTGCTAGGTGTGCAGTGCTACTGTAATAATATGATTATAGCTGGCACGTTACATTTCTGAGCTAGTGGTTATTCAAGGATCGAATAATGACAGACAAAAAAATTTCGTTACGATTTACTGTTGGAGGAATGTTTTTACTCGCGACATTTCTTACCGCTGTTGTTGCGGTTTCACTGCAATATTACTTCAGTAAAAAAATGGCGACTGAGAATACCCTATCAAAGTTGACGATGGTGTCCCAAGAGCTGAGTAACTATATCGGCGCGGTTGATTCTGACGCAGCCAATACGGCGCGTTTACTTTCTTCAGTGAAACGTTCTATAAGTAACAAAATATCGAAAGAAGAGTCGCGTAGTATTCTTTCAGAAGCAATTAAAGATAACCCTCTCTTTTATAGTATTTACATTGGCTCATCTAATGAAAACTTCTTCCAAATTATTAATCTAGAATCTGCCCCTGTCGTTAGAGAAAAAATCGGTGCACAACAAAAAGACCGTTGGGTTGTGGTTGAGATTCATAATATAGGGGAGGAGCGCGTCCGTACGACGAAATATTTTGACCAAGAGTTTACGCTAAGAAACTCAACTACGGAGCAGAGTAACTACCTTCCAACAACCAGGCCTTGGTATGTTTCTGCCAATGTTCAGTCGGTCGAAAAAACTCAGCCATATCTTTTCCAGCATTTACAAATTACCGGGCAAACTTATTCTTTAGCGTTTGATTCGAAAATCGAATCTGAAGTTCAACATGTGATTGGTATTGATATTGTGTTGTCTTCTTTAGCTAGCAAACTATCAGGTACGGCGCTTGGCTTAGCAGAAGACAGTAAGGTTGAGTCTTTCTTATATTCGAAATCGGGTAATATTATTGCGTCTAACCTCAAGGTTAACAATCAGGAATCAGAGTTTGATGTATCAACATTGATGCTATCGTCTGAGCAGCAAGCCTTGATTAACGATACCCCTCCGCTGTTAGTGTCTAATCAAAATGATTGGGGGCCGATGGACTTTTCAGTGGCGGGAAAACCAAACGGCTATGCGATAGACCTTCTTAAAATGATTGGTGAGATGACAGGGATCAGGTTTGAATTTGTTAATGGTTTCTCTTGGGGCGAGCTTGTCAGTAAGTTTCAAGAAGGAAGTATTGATGGCCTGCAATCGGTTCAACATTATAAAAATAATGGCATAGATGGCCTATACACGACTCCAATTTATGAATTGCCATTTTCTATCGTGACAAGGGTCGGCGCGAAGGTTGTCACTAATTATGCCGAGCTTGAGGGTAAAAAAGTTGCCATTTTATCTGGGTGGTCAATTATTCCTAAGTTGAGAGAGGATTTTCCGAACATTGATTTAGTTGAATTTGAAAACCTAGAGTCTGCATTTAATTCAATTGAAAGCGAAGAGAACTTTGCTTTCTTAGAAGCAGAACCCGTACTCTCGTTTGCATTAGATAGGTTTTTCCAGCCAGGCCTTGTTGTCAATGGGACTCTAGAAGATCTAAAACAGAACTACTCAAACCAATTCCATTTGGTGCTGCAGAGCAAGCATAAACAATTGCTCCCAATCATTGATCAAGCTATCAGTAAGTTAAGTGGTGAACAACTTGATGCCTTAGCGAAAAAGTGGCTGCATGATACCGGCTTTAATACGAATACGACGGTTCCTTATACTGAACTTTATGATTTGACTAAGGAAGCAACGGTTGAAGGCAGTATGGTAAGGGTAGAGTTGAATGGCGAGATCAAGCATCTCTATTTAAAGAAAATAGACACGGGCGAACACTACTCTGAGTATTTTGCGGTATTGATTCCCGAATCTGAAGTCTTCAGTACAGTCAATAAACGTCTAGCAACCTCTGTTGGTGTAACGGTGTTACTGATGAGTTTGACGTTGCCTATTGCTTGGGTTTTTGGTGCGCCGATAGTGCATCCAATTCGCCAATTAGAGGAAGAGACTCATAAGGTTAAGCTGCGTGATTATGACAACGTGACAATTCTTGATACTCGAATCAAAGAAGTGTGGGAATTATCTGTTGCTGTAAAAGAGATGGCTATGGAGATTAAACGACATGAACAGATGCAAGAGGCGTTTGTTGAGTCGTTTATCAAGCTCATCGCTCAAGCGATCGATGATAAGTCCGCTTATACGGCAGGGCATTGTAATCGTGTACCAGAACTCGGCTTGATGCTGGCTGACGCGGCGGAACAATCGCAGTCTGAGCACTTCAAAGACTTTGAGTTTAAAAATGATGACGAACGCCGTGAGTTTAGAATTGCGGCTTGGCTTCATGATTGTGGCAAGATCACGACACCGGAACACATCGTCGATAAAGGTACGAAGTTAGAAGCGAACTACAACCGAATCCACGAGGTGAGAACTCGATTTGAAGTACTTTGGCGTGATGCGGAAATCACCGCTTTGAGAAAACAACTTGATGGTACGCTATCAACGCAACTGATAGCCGATGAACTTACGGCAACGAAGCAGCAGCTACAAGATGACTTTGCCTTTATCGCTACGTCGAACGTTGGTGGTGAGTTCATGAGTGATGACAAAGTCACTCGTATTCGCTCGATTGCTGAGACGACCTGGACGCGTCACTTTGATGATCAACTTGGTCTATCACCGATAGAGGCAATGAATCGAGAGCCGAGTTCAAGTTTACCAGCCACAGAACCACTTTTGAGTGATAAGCCAGAGCACATAGTGAAAAGAGATAGGCCGTTAGAATTTGACCCGAAACATCAAATTAAAATGGATGTGCCTGAGCACTTATACAACCTAGGCGAAGTCTACAATCTGAGTATTGCACGCGGTACATTGACTGCTGAAGATAGATTTAAGATAAACGAGCACATGCTTGGCACGATTAAGATGCTTGAGAACCTGCCATTCCCGAAAGAGCTAAGTCGTGTTCCTCGCTACGCTTCAACTCACCATGAAACACTTAAAGGTACAGGGTATCCAAGGAAGCTGACTGGTGATGACCTCTCAATCCCAGAACGTATTCTGGTGATCTCTGATATTTTTGAGGCATTAACCGCTGCAGATAGGCCTTATAAGAAGGCTAAGCCAATCAGTGTTGCTGTCGACATCATGTATAAAATGGCATTGGACGAGCATCTCGATATCGAACTGTTTAGATTGTTCTTAACCAGCGGTACTCACCTGCGTTATGCAGAAGAGTATCTGAAGCCGGAACAAATTGATTTCGTTGATATCAGCAAATACCTAGATGTTACTCGTCAGATTGCTTGAGTAAAGGTGGCTTGTTAGAACGGGGTCTATGAATGAAAGGCGCACATGAGTGCGCCTTTTTTATATCTGTTTATCGGTGAGCTGGTGGATAGATACGAAGGGGGCTGCTTTTGACAAGTTTCGGCTATAAGTTGTCGACATATCGATTTCAAATGATTTTAGGGTAGATAGGGGGTTAGTGACTCTTACTCTGATTAAATCGATAAATAACAGATGGTTGAGTTGTTTGTAGTGTCCTTTTGGATTAGTTTTAATCGTCTATGAAAAATACTACCTTAGTCTAGATTGTCGACAATTGGCTTGATTGTCGACAATTCAATCGTGTATTTTATGTTCATGTTATGAAATTGTTGACAATTAAGGTTCAGCAATCAGAAGTGAGCAGCGTGAATATGAATACTGCGATAAAAGATCTCAGCTTAAATGCAAACACGAAAACACGTGTTAGCGATAAAGAGAACACTAAATCAGAAAATCTCACTGAGTATCTCGTTGAGGCGATTGTTAACGGTGAATTAGCACCGGGCAGTAAGATCTCGGAGCCTGAACTGGCTAAACGCTTTGAGGTAAGCCGAGGCCCATTACGTGAAGCGATAATGCGTGTTGAAGGGCTTGGCTTGATTGAACGCATTCCTCATGTAGGGGCTCGAGTTATTACTTTTTCGGCAGACAAACTACTCGAGTTGTACGCGGTGCGAGAGGCATTGGAAGGCATGGCGGCTCGCTTAGCAGCAAGACATATCACACAAGAAGAGCTTGTCGGGCTTGAAGGATTATTGTCGACACACTCAAAATACATCGATGAAGTCGAAGGTTCTTCTTACTTTCATCAACATGGGGATTTCGATTTCCATTACCGCATTATTAAAGCGAGTCGTAACAGCAAACTGATTTCGCTGCTGTGTGATGAGCTTTATCACCTATTACGCATGTACCGCTATCAATCGCCTAGGGCTCAGTCTCGGCCCAAAGAGGCGCTCGATGAACACAAATACATCCTACAAGCGATTCGCAACCGTGATGAAGAGCTAGCAGAAATGCTAATGCGAAGACACATCTCGGGAAGCCGATTACTTATAGAGCAACAAATTCAATCCAAAGATCTTGATTAATTGGCGACTGGTATTTGCTAGCGGTTCTTCGCTGGCGAGAGCTAAACATCAGTAGTCATAAAGATTAGAAATTAACAATTAACAGGGAGCGTCATTATGAAGTTATCAGCAGGAGCTAAGTTCCGACAAGCTGTGCAAGACAACGACCCATTGCAGATCGTCGGCACGGTCAATCCGTACTGCGCGATGATGGCAAAGAACTTGGGGCATCAGGCGATCTATTTGTCTGGCGGAGGCATCGCCAATGCGTCTTATGGGTTGCCTGATTTAGGCATCACCACATTGAACGATGTGTTGGTAGATGTTGAACGTATTACCAACGCGTGTGATCTGCCATTGCTGGTGGATATCGATACGGGATTTGGTGGCGCATTCAATATTGCACGTACGATTCGCGCTATGGAGAAGGCAGGCGCAGCAGCAATCCATATGGAAGACCAAGTGGCCCAGAAACGCTGTGGTCATCGACCAAATAAAGCGATTGTAAGTCAGCAAGAGATGGTCGATAGAGTCAAAGCGGCAACCGATGCTAGAACCGATGAAAGCTTTGTGATTATGGCACGTACGGATGCATTGGCGGTTGAAGGCATTGATAGCGCAATTGAGCGAGCGATAGCTTGTGTTGAAGCGGGCGCAGACATGATCTTCCCTGAGGCGATGAATCAACTCGATCAATACGTGAAGTTCTCGGCAGCGCTGAAATCAGCAACGGGCAAGCACGTGCCTATTCTTGCGAACATCACTGAATTTGGCCAAACACCACTCTACAGCTGTAACGAGTTAGCCCAATCAAGTGTCGACATGGTGCTTTATCCATTGAGTGCGTTCCGTGCGATGAACAAAGCGGCGGAGAATGTTTACAAACACTTGTTAGTTGAAGGTAATCAAGAAGCTTTGTTGGATTCAATGCAAACCCGTAAAGAGCTTTACGAACACCTGAATTACCACGACTACGAGAACAAGCTTGATCAGTTGTTTTCAAGCGAAGGGTAAACCGGTTTCAATTAATCAAAAATCAACTTAATCCAATAACGTGAAATGGTTAGTCGCCATATCCAGTACCGATGATAAAGATCATCGGATACATAAACAGGCAGCACCAAAGAGTGCAGGCGACTAACACAGAAAAGGAGTTCACCATGTCTGTATCTTTGAGTGATAAAGCAGCTGTCGATAAGGCTTCAACAGAAAATCTACAACAAAGCGAAAAAACAGCAAGCAACTCAGCCAGCGCACCGGCAATCGGTGGTGCTGGTCTACGTGGTCAAAGTGCAGGGTCGACTGCGCTATGTACGGTAGGAAAATCAGGAACGGGTTTAACTTACCGTGGCTATGACATTACCGATCTTGCTAACCACGCTCAGTTTGAAGAAGTGGCACATCTGCTATTGAGAGGCCATTTGCCCAATGAAAAAGAGCTAGACGATTACAAAACATTGTTGGTTGGTTTACGTGGTTTACCTCAACCTTTGAAAGCATTGTTGGAGCTTATTCCTGCAGACGCTCACCCAATGGATGTGATGAGAACGGGTTGTTCGATGCTAGGTAATCTAGAGCAAGAATCTGATTTTTCAGAACAATTGCCTGCGACTGAACGAATGCTCGCGCTTTTCCCTGCGATTATTTGTTACTGGTATCGCTTTAGCCATGATGGCGTGCGCATTGATACGGAAGATCAAAGCGAAGCATGTTTGGGTGGCTATTTCTTGAAGATGTTGACTGACAAAACGCCTAGTGAACTTCATAAGAAGGTGATGCACTGCTCGCTAACCCTTTACGCGGAACATGAGTTTAATGCCTCTACCTTTGCCGCTCGTGTTTGTGCGTCAACACTGTCGGATATTCATTCGTGCGTTACAGCAGCAATTGGCACACTAAGAGGCCCGCTGCATGGTGGTGCGAATGAAGCGGCAATGGAAATGATCCAAGATTGGCAAACCGCCGATGAAGCCGAAACCAACATCATGCAGATGCTTGCTAACAAAGACAAAATAATGGGCTTCGGTCATGCTATTTATCGTGAAAGCGATCCTCGAAATGCCTTAATCAAGCGTTGGTCAAAAGAGCTTGCTCAAGAGGTGGGAGATGAACAGCTTTACGCCGTTTCAGAGCGTGTTGAAGCAGTCATGAAGCGTGAGAAAGGCTTGTTCTGTAATGCGGATTTCTTCCATGCCTCTGCCTATCACTTCATGGACATCCCAACCAAACTGTTCACGCCAATCTTTGTGATGAGTCGCCTTACAGGCTGGACAGCACACGTGTTCGAGCAAAGAGAAAATAATCGCATCATTCGCCCAAGTGCAGACTACACCGGGCCAGAGCATCAAGACTGGCTGCCAATCCATTTACGTTAGTTCTCTATATCGAGCCGACTTATATCTCGAGGTGACTTTTATCTTCATGTGATAAGACCTCGAGAACCAACGAATAGAATTTAACAGATAATGGTGGATGTATGTCTGATGTGAAATTTGAACCAAAGCAGTACCGTAAGCCTTTACCCGGTACCCATTTAGAATATTTCGACGCTCGTGAAGCGGTAGATGCGATATCTCCGAGCAGCTATAAAACCTTGCCTTATACGTCGAGAGTGCTGGCGGAACAATTGGTAAGACGTTGTGATCCAGCTGCACTTGAAGATAGCTTAAAACAGATCATCGAGCGTAAGAGCGACTTAGATTTTCCTTGGTATCCAGCACGTGTCGTGTGTCATGACATTTTGGGTCAAACCGCTTTAGTAGATTTAGCTGGCTTACGAGATGCGATTGCTGACCAAGGTGGAGACCCTGCCAAGGTTAATCCAGTGGTCGAAACTCAACTGATTGTTGATCACTCTTTAGCCGTGGAACATGCAGGTTTTGATAGCGAAGCCTTTGATAAAAACCGAGCGATTGAAGAGCGAAGAAACGAAGACCGTTTTCACTTTATCGAATGGTGTAAAACCGCGTTTAAAAACGTGAGTGTGATTCCCGCAGGTAACGGGATCATGCACCAGATTAACTTGGAGAAAATGTCTCCAGTTATTCAATCTAAAGAAGGCGTCGCGTTTCCTGATACCTGTGTCGGCACAGACAGCCATACTCCTCATGTCGATGCTCTGGGCGTTATTGCGATTGGTGTGGGCGGCTTGGAAGCTGAGACAGTGATGCTCGGTCGTCCGTCAATGATGCGTTTGCCTGATATTGTCGGCGTTAAACTAACGGGTCAACGACAAGAAGGGATCACCGCAACGGATATTGTGCTTGCGATTACTGAGTTCCTTCGCAATGAGAGAGTGGTCTCAAGCTATTTGGAATTCTTCGGTGAAGGGGCTCGTGCTCTGACTATTGGTGACCGCGCAACGATATCTAACATGACGCCAGAATATGGTGCGACAGCGGGTATGTTCTATATCGATGAGCAGACTATTCAATACCTGAAACTCACTGGTCGAGAGCCTGAGCAGGTTGAACTAGTTGAACGCTACGCCAAGCAAACTGGGCTATGGGCTGACGATCTCGATTCTGCTCAATATGAGCGTGTACTTGAGTTTGATTTATCGAAGGTTGAGCGCAATCTTGCAGGGCCGTCTAACCCTCATCGCCGTTTGCCAACCAGAGAGCTGGCTGAACAAGGTATCAGTCAAACATCTTGGAAAGAGCAGCATGCTAAGCAGTACAGGGATGATCAGATGCCTGATGGTGCCGTAATCATCGCAGCGATTACCTCTTGTACTAACACCAGTAATCCAAGAAATGTGGTCGCCGCAGCATTGGTGGCTAAGAAAGCCAATCAGCTTGGATTAGTTCGTAAACCGTGGGTGAAAACGTCATTTGCTCCAGGTTCTAAAGTTGCCAAGCTCTATCTCGAGTCGGCGGGTTTGCTTCCTGAGCTGGAACAATTAGGTTTCGGTATCGTCGGTTATGCGTGCACAACCTGTAATGGAATGAGTGGTGCGTTGGATCCTAAAATTCAACAAGAGATCATCGACCGCGACCTGTACTCAACCGCTGTGTTGTCAGGGAATCGAAATTTCGATGGTCGAATCCATCCCTATGCAAAACAAGCGTTTTTAGCCTCACCGCCATTAGTGGTTGCTTATGCCTTGGCGGGTACGATTCGCTTTGATATCGAGAAAGACAGCTTAGGCACTGACAACTATGGTAAGCCAATCTACTTAAGCGATTTATGGCCGAGTGATGCAGAGATCGATGCTGTTGTCGGTGTGCATGTTAAGCCTCAGCAATTCCAACAAATCTACGTAAAAATGTTCCAGCCAGACGAGGAGCAGGTGACTACTGAACCGCTTTATGACTGGCGACCTCAAAGTACCTATATCCGAAGACCACCTTATTGGGAAGGGGCTCTTGCGGGGGAACGAAGCCTTTCAGGGATGAGACCTTTAGCGATTCTGGGGGACAACATCACCACAGATCACTTATCCCCTTCAAATGCGATTCTCGCTTCGAGCGCGGCGGGGGAATACCTCACCAAAATGGAAGTGCCGGAAGAGGACTTTAACTCTTATGCGACCCATCGAGGTGATCACTTAACCGCGCAACGAGCAACATTCGCCAACCCTAAGCTGTATAACGAAATGGTGAAGGACGTTGGAGAAGTCGTGCAAGGTTCATTGGCAAGAGTTGAACCTGAAGGTCAAGTTACGCGAATGTGGGAAGCGATTGAAACCTACATGAATCGTAAACAACCTTTGATTGTCGTGGCGGGTGCCGATTATGGACAAGGTTCATCACGTGACTGGGCAGCCAAAGGTGTGCGTCTAGCGGGTGTTGAAGTGATTGTTGCTGAAGGGTTTGAACGAATTCACAGAACCAACTTGGTTGGCATGGGCGTGTTGCCTCTGCAATTCAAAGCGGGGACCAATCGCAATACCTTAGAATTGGACGGTACCGAGCTTTACGACGTGTACGGCGACATTGAAGCAGGTTCAGACTTGGCTTTAGTGATCACTCGTAAAAGCGGTGAAAAGCTTGATGTGCCAGTAACCTGTCGATTAGATACCGCAGATGAAGTGAATGTGTATAGCGCTGGTGGTGTGTTGCAGCGTTTTGCCAAAGACTTTCTTTCACAGTAGGAGCTAGTTATGAACATCAAACAGATAAAAGTACCTGCTACCTACATGCGGGGCGGAACAAGCAAAGGCGTTTTTTTCAACTTAAGTGACTTACCTGAAGCTGCGCAAGTTGCCGGAGAAGCTCGAGACGCATTACTTCTGCGCGTGATTGGTAGTCCAGATCCTTATGGCAAACAAACCGATGGTATGGGTGGTGCAACATCCAGTACCAGTAAAACCGTGATTGTTTCGAAAAGTAGTAAAGCCGATCACGATGTTGACTACCTATTCGGCCAAGTTGCCATTGATAAGCCGTTTGTGGACTGGAGTGGTAACTGCGGCAATCTGTCTGCTGCAGTGGGCCCATTTGCTATTCATAGTGGCCTAGTCGACTCGAATCGTATTCCAGAAAACGGTGTGGTCGAGGTGCGAGTATGGCAAGTGAACATAGAGAAAACCATTATTGTTTATGTACCTATCGCTGGTGGCGAAGTTCAAGAGTTAGGTGATTTTGAACTCGACGGTGTGACTTTCCCCGCCGCTGAGATCCAAGTTGATTTTCTAGACCCAGCCGATGCGAGTGGTTCAATGTTTCCGACAGGGAATGTTGTCGATTTTTTAGATGTTCCAGATCTGGGTTGCATCAAAGCGACATACATTAATGCTGGGATACCCACCATTTTTGTTGATGCTGAATCGGTTGGCTACCAAGGCACAGAGCTTCAATCGGATATTAACAGTGATACCAAAGCCTTGGCTCTGTTTGAATCCATACGAGCACATGGTGCAGTAGCAATGGGTCTTATTGATTCTTTAGAACAAGCTGAATCACGTCAACATACACCTAAAGTCGCGTTTGTTGCTAAGCCTCAAGCGTACCAAGCTTCCAGTGGTAAATCGGTTGCTGTCGAAGATACTGACCTTCTGGTGCGTGCTTTGTCTATGGGGCAACTGCACCATGCCATGATGGGTACGGCTGCGGTTGCTATTGCTTCAGCGGCAAGTGTTCCTGGCACCTTAGTGAACTTGGCAGCCGGTGAGGGTTCCCGAGATTTTGTGACTTTTGGTCATCCATCAGGAACCTTAAAAGTGGGTGCTAAAGCGATACAAGGCGAAAGTGGGTGGAGAATTGAGAGGGCGATTATGAGTCGTAGTGCCCGAGTGATCATGGAAGGTGCCATTCGTGTGCCTTTTCCCAAGTAAAGCGATTGTCGTGAACGGTTAAATGTTCACGAATACAACGCTGAGAAAAGAGTGCACCCAAGTGAAACTGTTAAAAGCTAGTCGCTTGGACTAATGGATAAATCATGGAGGAGGCACTATGTCTGCTACGAATCGAATGACTAGAAAAACAGATTACATCACCGAGTATCAATGGGCGAGGGAAGACCCAAATTCGTTTTGGGAAACACAATCACAAGCGATAGATTGGTTTGAACCACCAAAAACGATATTACAAACTGACGATAACGGAATTGAGCGTTGGTTTCCTGATGGGGTGATGAACACCTGCTGGCTCGCGCTGGATTATCATTGTGAAAATGGGCGAGGTGACAATACCGCACTGATTTACGACTCTCCAGTTACAGGAACTCAATCCTCGTACACTTACAATCAATTGCGTAACCAAGTGGCTAAAGTCGCTGGTATGTTAGCCACGCAAGGCGTTACCAAAGGTGATCGTGTGGTGATCTACATGCCAATGATTCCTGAAGCGGCGATGGCAATGTTGGCCTGTGCACGACTAGGTGCGGTGCATTCGGTGGTGTTTGGTGGTTTTGCCCCTCATGAGCTTGCCGTTCGAATTGAAGATGCCGAGCCCAAGGTGTTGATTACTGCATCCTGCGGTGTCGAGATAAATAAAGTCCTGCCATATAAGCCGATGGTCGATCGCGCGATCATGGACAGCCGATGGAAGCCTGAGAAAGTGGTGGTATTCCAAAGAGAGCAGTCTCTAGCCGAATTGAACAACGAACGCGATGTACTTTGGCAACAAGCGGTTAACGATGCTTTGCCTCACGTGTGTGTGCCCGTTCTAGCAACTGACCCACTATATATCTTGTATACATCAGGAACGACGGGTAAGCCAAAAGGCGTGGTGCGCGATAATGGTGGTCATGCGGTCGCAATGAAATACTCGATGAGCACTATCTACGATATGCCGCAAGATGGCGTGTTTTGGGCTGCTTCTGATGTCGGATGGGTAGTGGGGCATTCCTATATTGTGTATGCGCCATTGATTCATGGCTGTACGACCATTTTGTTTGAAGGCAAGCCAGTCAGAACGCCAGATCCCGGCGCATTCTGGCGTGTGTGTGAAGAATACAACGTCGATGTGTTATTTTCTGCGCCAACGGCATTTAGAGCTATCAAGAAAGAAGATCCTGAAGGCGAGTTACTCACCAAGTATGACTTATCATCGCTCAAGTCGATTTTTATGGCGGGAGAGCGTTTGGACCCGCCAACATTGGATTGGGTTGAGTCTCATACCAATAAACCGGTTATTGACCACTGGTGGCAAACCGAAACGGGTTGGGCTATTTCTGCCAATCCGACAGGGCTGGAATCTTTGCCAGTGAAAGCAGGTTCTTCAACTAAGCCTGTGCCCGGTTACCAAGTCGAGATTCTTAATGAATTGGGTGAAACGGCACAGCCAAATCAGCAAGGCTTTGTTGCACTCAAACGTCCACTACCACCCGGTTGTCTGCCAACGGTTTGGCGTAATCATGATCGATTTGAATCTGGCTATCTGAGCCAATTCCCAGGCTATTATGTTTCTGGGGACGGTGGCTATCTCGATGAAGATGGGTATCTATTTATTATGGGCCGTATCGACGATGTGATAAACGTAGCGGGACACCGTCTGTCGACTGGAGAAATGGAAGAGATCGTGGGTGGTCACCCAGCCATTGCAGAATGTGCGGTAGTCGGGATTCACGATGACTTGAAAGGACAACTTCCTTTAGGTCTAGTTGTGTTAAAAGATGGCGTAAAAGTCGATGGCATTGAGTTGCAAAGGGAATTGGTTGGCAAGGTTCGTAATGAGATCGGCGCGGTAGCTTGTTTTAAGCAAGCCTTGGTTGTTGAGAGGTTACCTAAGACGCGCTCAGGTAAGATCTTACGTAGAACGATCCGGCAGATCGCAGAAGGTGAACAATATGTGGTGCCTTCAACTATTGACGACCCTACCAGCTTAACTGAAATTGCTGAAAAGCTCGGCAAATAGACGTCGCAGTTTAGGTAATCTCACCTTCGGCTTGTTGATTTATACATAATCCGGCGTGATGGTTTACCTAAACTCTACTTTATTCATCCGCTTATCCATTGCGTTTACTATGACCTCATTATGAATCCCACATATTGAGGTCTTTTTATGCGAGCTTACTTTTTGTTGATTGCTTTATTGGTCAGTGGTGCTGCTAGTGCCAGTATTTCAAAGGATGAAGCGAGTAGAGCGTTGTTAGAACCTTTGAGTCATCCCAAGGTATTTAAATGTGTATCAAAGACTGGCGTCGATCTCTATCAAGCGGTTTTTGATATTGGTGTGGGATATGAAGCCGACCCTATTAACTCGAAGATGATCGTTAATTCAAGGAAAGGCCGCTACGAATATCAAATCTTAGGCGCAGTAAGGTCTGAAAGAGCTGGTGAAATTGTCGTGTTAACTCGCCATGTGGGAGACGGTGTTAAAGTTGCGGCTATGATTGATGACGAAAATGGCAAGATACTGGGGATCGGCGATAAAAATCATTATCGAGATTGTGGTGTTAGGCCACCACCTAGCGTAGCAAACATGCAAAACTTTTGGTCTAAAGGCTAAGAGAGATATGTGAAAGACAAGAATTATTGAGAAAGCTCGATTGAGGCGACCTTATTGGTCGCCTTTTTTGTTTGTCAGGCTAAGGCGAGCTCAAAGATATATATCAATAAGCACTTATGCGATGGTTGAATGATACATAACTGAACATGATGTATCGTCTAAACGTGGCTTTATTTATTTCATTAACGGTTCTGCTTAAGATGGCTCTACTCCAAACGAAGAACTAAGCGAGACTCCTATGAAATTCACTAAACCTTTTCTTTTAGCGACACTGATTGTGACTCTTTCTGGTTGCGCATCACCAGCAATGGATAACGAAAATGAGAATGCCGCACGTAATCGTGGTGCGGTAGGTGGTGCTTTATTAGGAGCAACAGCCGGCGCTCTAACTGGAGATGCGAGTTTAGCCGTTAAGGGCGCTGCATTAGGTGGTGTGACTGGTGGTGTTGCGGGTTCAATGAAAGATACGGACGATGCAAGAAACGCACAACGAACCCAAGTTACTGCTGATGGTCTAGCGCAAGACAATCGCACTGATGCAGAAAAGCGAGTTGCGGAAGTAGAGGCGGAAATTAAGCTTATTGAACTGGAACAACAGCTTGCTGATCTCAAAGAAGAGAAAGAAGATAACGGTGCATAAAGCTGAAGCTACAGCAAAAGCCACAGCAAAAACCATAGCTTCGATATTCGTTTAATTCAAAATCATTCAAACAGAATGGCCACGTAATGTGGCCGTTTTTGTATCTAAAATACACACTTCAAACAATGAATTAATTCAATAACTTGTATAGATACTCACGCCAAGTAAACTAGACTCAGTTTAGATATTAATTTGGTTTGAGAAGCGCAATAGTCATGAATGTCACCTTAAGGGCCGCAAAGCACGCGGATTTAGAACAACTTAACGAGTTAATGTTCGATCTCCACCATCACCACCACCTTGCTAGCCCAGAGCACTTTAAAACGGCAGAAGATATTGAGCAGGAAAAAAGCATTGCACGATACTTGGATGACCCTGAATGTTTGGTTTATGTGGCATTAAAAGGAGAGCTCATTGTTGGCTTTATCTCTGGGCATTTTTGTGAGCTTATCTCAACGGTCAGCAAACCAGTGCCGATGGGAAGTGTCGATGAACTGTTTGTCTTGCCTGATTATCGAAAAGAATCGATTGCTGAAAAGTTGTTTAACAAAGTTGAAAGTACTTTTGATGATTATGGGGTTGAACAAGTCTTTGTAGAAGTTTGGGACTTTAACTCGCCTGCCAAGGACTTCTATCAAAAAATGGGGTTCACACCTCACATTCAATGGATGAGGAAGGCTTTGCACAAAACGTAGACAGCGATTTTGTGTGGCTTTGATTACAATAGTTCAACTGCAACAGCAGTCTTCAATATTCTTCTATTATTTTTTAGGTAAACTCGTTGGTTATTCGATATTTATTAGTTTTCATACTATCTCTTTTGAGTACTACTTCCGCTTGGGCAAACGACACTTTGCCCGATCATATCGCGGGCGCCTTGTGTGTAGTACGTGCTGATAACCAAATCGTGTTGGTTGATGAGTTGATCACCGGTCAATTGTCTCTACCGGGAGGCACTGTTGTTTCAGGTGAGCCGCCAGCCGTCGCGGCGCAACGTGAAACGTGGGAAGAGGCTGGTTTGTCGGTAACGGTCGGTGATGTGCTAGGTTATACCGACAGTGCCGTCGTGTTTGATTGTATTTCTGACTCTGAAGTGATCAGTTACAAGGCTCGAAATGAGTTAGGTGGCTTTGAGCTGCCGATTTGGTTTGCTCCTCATTATGGCGTGGAAGTCAGCCGAGCGATGTTACTTCCTCCTACTGAATTGCAAGATCACCAATACCGCTACCCAGAACAGTGGTCTGAGATTAACGAGCTGTTTTTATCTGCGACAGATCAACCGGTGACGTATGTGACTGAGCTGGTGGGCGCGGCACCCAAAGTCCATCAAGTTGAATTAAATTGGATTGTGTCACTTCAAAACACGTTCGATAAGATGCCAAGCGTATTTGCGAATACTGTGCTTTTGACTGACTTGTTGGCCAAGCCATGGGTCTTCATTGTGATATTGCCGTTAATTGCTTGGTACTTTGGCCGTAACTTCGCGTTGAAGTTTGGCTTCACTTTGATCTCGGTGACACTACTTACTTTAATCGCGCACCAAGGTTTTGGTTTTCCACGTCCACACGCTTACTTGCCAACATTGAAACTGGTGATGAGCAGTGGGTATAGTTTTCCAAGTCTGTTGGCTGCCTTGTGGGTCAGTTTAACCTTGTTAGTCTTTTGGAAACTAAAGCGCCTCTTGGAGCAAAAAGCCATTCTGGTAGTGCTCGCTGGCCTGCTGTGGATCATGCTATTTAAGTCTTATTCAGGTAGTGCGTTTTTTAGTGATGTATTAATGGGTGGCGTATTAGGCGCTTTAACGACGTGGCATATCGTGAGATTAGACGCGAAACCGGATGTTGATATTAGCGCCTTATTGAGTTCTAAAGGTGTTTGGTGGGCATTGTGCTTACTGTCGATTGTTCTGACGGTGATATGGCCACTGCCAACATTCTCATTCTGGGTGGCGATTTTGATGACGATTGCATGCCTAGTGACGTTAACAGACTCGAAACCTTTGGTTGGTCAGTTCTCATTCAAGATCGTTCTTGGAGTGATGGCGATGTTGTTAGCGGGAAATCTGCTGATTAGCTGGGCTGGAAGCTTTGTCTCTTTCAGCGGTATTGCTTCATTTATTGTTGAAACGTTACGTTTCCCAATCTTGATTCTGTTTGGTGTGGTGGCATTTCGTCTGCCATGGAAAAGAGAGTAAGCGACTCGACTAACACAAAATCAAAAAGGCTGTGCAGTGCACAGCCTTTGTCATTTCTGAAACAAGCAAAAAGTAATTCTTATTAGAACCTGTTGAGCGTTTATGAGTTGAAGATAAACTTCTCAATCGCGACCGCTACACCATGGTCGTCGTTGCTAGCTGTGATGTGATCCGCCAGTTTCTTGGTTTCTTCCATTGCGTTTTCCATTGCAATGCCAAGGCCTGCGTATTCAAGCATATGGTGATCGTTTTCAGCATCACCCATGCAGATGACTTCTTCCGCTTTAATGCCTAAGTGTTTCGCTATCGCTTCAATACCGACACCCTTGTTTGATTTCGGGTTTAGGAACTCTAAGAAGAATGGTGCACTTTGTACGATAGTAAACTGAGTCTTAAGCTCTTGTGGCAACTTACCGATGATTTCAGTCAGCTTGCTTGGTTCAGCGACAATCATAGTTTTGATGATTTCGTGGTCATCTTCTAGTTGAGAAAAGTCGAACTCGGTTATATCTAAGCAATTAATACGCGCTTCAATACCAGTGTACTCATTGTTCTCAGGTGTGATTAAGCCGTGGATCTTGCTGAAAGCATGGACATAACCACCAAGCTGTTCAGCGAGGGCAGCAATCTCTTTTGCGGCTTTACCGTTGCTGATCTCACTGTGAATGATCTCTTTTGTCGATACGTTCTGAACCATAGAGCCGTTGTAGAAGAGTACAAAGTCATCTTCGCCGTCAATCGAAAGCTCATCTAATTTGCTTTGCATGCCTTCTAAAGGGCGACCAGAAGCGAGAACTACTTTCACACCTGCAGCTCGTGCTTTGGCGATTGCGTCTTTGTTCTCTTGAGAAATCACTTTTTCACTGTTGAGTAGTGTGCCATCCATATCAAGAGCAATCAGTTTGTACATGTTGTTCCTTACTAAAAAATTAAAAGCTAACGAAATCTATGGGCGAAAGGATAAGGGAACTTGAAAGTTCAGGCTAGGGCTTTGATCAACTCATTTATCAGTACTCATTTGTTTGACCAAAAGGGGGAAGTGCTTTAAGGTCTGCGGTTGATTAATTTCATCAAATGATTGAGCTGAGGGAAAGTTGTACAAGATTAATGAAATGTTTGAAACCATTCAGGGTGAGGGCGTGTTTACTGGCGTTCCCGCTGTTTTTGTTCGTCTGCAAATTTGCCCAGTGGGCTGTTCTTGGTGTGATACCAAGCAGACCTGGGAAGCGTTGCCAGAAGAGGAAACCAGCCTTGGCGATATTATGGTTAAGACAGAAGATTCACCTACTTGGTCAGCAATCGATGCTCAAGGAATCGTGAATGAATATATCAAGCAAGGTTACACTGCTAAGCACATTGTGATTACTGGTGGTGAGCCATGCATTTATGATCTTGTTCCTCTTACTGAAGCGTTTGAGCAGCACGGTTGTCGCTGTCAGATTGAGACTAGCGGAACATCAGAAGTTAAAGCCACACCGGAAACTTGGGTTACGGTGTCACCGAAAGTGGCGATGAAAGCGAAACTGGAAATCTTAGATAGCGCCTTGCAACGTGCTAACGAAATTAAGCATCCAGTAGGTACAAGCAAAGACATCGAACAACTTGACGGTTTATTGGAGCGAGCAGCAGTTCCTAACGACACTGTTATCGCTCTGCAACCAATCAGCCAAAAAGACCGCGCTACTCAGCTTTGTATTGATACCTGCATTGAGCGCAATTGGCGCTTATCAATACAAACTCACAAATATTTGAGCATCGCATAGGTTGTATTTTTACTGGGCAAGATAAGTCGCTAGTAGAAGGTTCTCGTAAGGATTTAAGATGAAAAAAGCAGTGGTAGTATTCAGTGGTGGTCAAGACTCAACAACGTGTCTTGTTCAAGCATTAAAAAAGTATGATGAAGTTCATGCGATTACGTTTGATTATGGTCAGCGCCATAGACTCGAGATTGAAGTTGCTGAGTCATTGTCGAAAGAGCTTGGTGTGAAAGCGCACAAAGTGATGGATGTGACTCTGTTGAATGAACTGGCTATCAGCTCTTTGACTCGTGACGATATTCCTGTGTCTCATGAGCTGCAAGAGAATGGGCTGCCGAATTCATTCGTTCCTGGTCGTAATATTCTATTTCTGACTCTAGCGGGTATTTACGCTTACCAAATCGGTGCAAATACCGTAATCACGGGCGTGTGTGAAACTGATTTCTCAGGCTACCCTGATTGTCGTAATGACTTTGTGAAAGCGATGAACTCTGCGCTTGTACAAGGTATGGACAAGCCGCTTGATATTAAAACACCGTTAATGTGGCTCAACAAAGCTGAAACATGGGCGTTGGCCGACCAGTACTCAGCACTTGAGCTTGTTCGAAATAAAACACTGACTTGTTACAATGGCATTGTCGGGGATGGTTGTGGCGATTGCCCAGCGTGTGAACTGCGTAAAGTTGGCCTTAACGATTACCTAGGTGATCGTGAAGGTATTATGGCTGAGTTGGTTCGCAAACAGACTGAGAATAAATAACCTCAGGTCAATCAATTGGTTCGTTGTAAGCATCAATGATGCAGTTTCGGCCGTTGCTTTTGGCTTGATAGAGTGCTTGGTCGAGCACTGAATACAAGTCATCAAAGTCACTTAATGCGTTTGAGGTTGCTAGATAAGCAAAACTCGCGGTCACATTAAGTGACTTTTTGCTTTCTGATAAAAAGACAGTGCTTGAAATGGCGTAGTGCAACTCTTCAACGCGTTCTCGTACCTCTGCTGGTGGGGTATCGGTTAATATGATGACAAATTCTTCACCCCCTAAGCGACCAAACAATTCACCATTCACTAAGTGTTTTCTAATTTGATCACTAATATGGACCAGTGCCCGATCACCAGTAGGGTGCCCATGCTCATCATTAATCTTCTTAAACTTATCTAGATCGAGCAGCACGAGCACATGCTGTTTGTCCGTCCCTTTACAGCGTTTCACTCTTTTGATTCTTCGAATTATCTCAGTTCGGCTATATGCTTTCGTTAAGCCATCAATTGCTGCTTTTGCGCGAACCGTTTTGTTTATCAATACCGTGAAGCTTGCAGCGCAAAGCAACAGAATAACAACGATGTTGTACATCCATCTTTGATGTTCCATTTTTTCAATTTGAACGCGGTCGAGTTTCGTCTGATGTGTCAGGAAAGAGCTTTCTAGTTCTTGTTCATATTTGGCGTGCGTCAGGCCGAGCGCTTCGAGTGCGAGTCGATTGTCGATATCTCTAGCTTCCATTTGTATTGAAGAGTATCGCTGGTAGAAATAGAAAGCTTGTTGGTAATCGCTGAGTGATTGATGAATATCAGAAAGCTGAAGAAGTGACTGCGCGATGTATTTATGCCTTGTGACTTGTTCAGCTAATTCTAGCGCTTGTTGAGCATAGTTGAGTGCTTCCGTTGGCAGTTTCTGTTCTTCGAACATATCGCTGATCGCCAAGTAAGCATTGATGCGAATGACATCATTGCTCAGTTCGCTCGAAGCTGAAAGAGACTCAATTAGGTAGGTTCTCGCCACATCATAGTTTTTCGTTTGAGTGTACGCTTTTCCTAAGCCAAGACTTGTGAGTGCAATACCGTAGCTATGCGACGTTGAGCTCAGCAGTGTTCTTGCTGTCTGAAAGTGGTGAATTGCTAGTTCACTTTGCTCTTGGTTAAGGTAGAGATCCGCAAGGCTGTGATGCACTTGTGCTTTCATTAAATCTGAAGCGTTTACTCTGAGAATGAGAGCTTGCTCTAGATACTCCGCCGATTTTTCATATTGCTTTAATTCTTTGAGCAAGTTACCCACATCGTTGTAAACCCCTGAAATATCATGCCCTTGTGGAAACACGTTTATTAGTGATAGGTAGGTGTCTAGTGCAGCTTGATAGTCACTGCGGAAATGATGATTGTTCGCGATGACTCGATAAGTCCCGAATTTTGGTAATACAGGGTCAGCGATGTCATGTAAATCTGACTGAAGGGCAGAGCAGTAATAGTTCGCTTGATGGTATTTAGCTTGCTCGTTAAGCGATCGGCATAGCTGGTACTTTAGTAAGGCTTTACCAGTTAAATCACTGCGAGATTGCATTTTCGCCAAAAGTGTTAGAAAGCCTTGTTGTGCTTGTTCATATTGGCCTTTGCCGTCTTTCCTCAGAGCAGAAATAAACGCTGTTTCTATCGCTTGGTAGTCATTGTCGTTTGAAGCGATTCCGTAGAACGGCTGATCTCGGTGGCTCATGTATTGATACAGAAGAGACGCAAGGTAAAGCTTATCTCCATAAACCGTTGAGCCGATGTAGCGTGTTTGCAGCATGTTTAATGCGCGCTCAGGAGAGTGGTTTAAAGTAGAGAGATAAAGCGCGTTCCAATCAGCATTTGGAGTAGAGCTTAGATTGGAGGTATAGACTGGTGAATTGTGGTCACGATCTGATGTTGATACTTGGCTATAAGAACAAAAGCTAATGAATAGTAGAAAGGTAACAAAAACGAAGTGATTCACAAGAGACGATCAATCAGATAAAGAACGATATTCTATTATTAGTTTGATGTTGCTTCAAATTTTGAATGGTGCGACTACGTGGTTATGCGAGGTAGGTCTCTAATTTATTGATACTAATCAGAGGTATATCGGTCGCGCGAATCGTGCGACCGATATCGGAAATTAGATGTATAATTTCGCTAGGTCAGAAGGCTCAAGTTCTTTGCCTTCTAATGTTGCATTCCAGTTAGTACCAACAAGAACGCCGTCTTCAGCAAGAGTCAGTAACCAATCTTCTACAAAGATATCTAGTGGAATTTCTAATACTTCGAAGTCAGCCCACTCTTCAACGTTGTGAGTTTGAGCATCTTCTTTTGAAGACCAGAATGGCATCACTTCGCTGTTTTCGAATTCACTTGAGTCACATGCTAGCCAACCTTCTTCGTTGCGAAGGCCCCATACCAGTTTAGTTTCTTGTGTTTCAGAAACGAAAAGTTCTAGATTTGCTTGAGTATCAGCTGTTAGTTTGCTCATGGATTAATTCTCTATGTTGATAACGTGGCAAGATTAACATTATAGACGGCTTAGGTATATGCTATTCAAGGAATTATCACCATACTGAAACGTTAACTTAAGATAACGTTTCAGTATGGTAAAAGCTGGGTACGCCTACTTTTTAATTTTGGTGAAGATGTGCCATTCTTCTTTGATATTACCCTTAAATCCAATAACGGAAGCAACAACTTTTCGATGTAGTGCGTGATTGATTTGGGTGTCATCACTGCTGAATTCAGAATCACCATGACCTACGATGCTGACTCTAGATGGCTGAATACCGTTGCTAATTAGCGCTCGTCTTACATGTGATGCACGTTCTTTCGAAAGCTTTAGGTTATGTTCCGCGTTACCTACTTTGCTGGCATAACCTTGCAATTCAATGCTGGTACTTTCGTAGCGCTTTAAAAATGCCGCCATTTGGCGTATCTGCCCTAGAAAGACAGGGTTTATTTCCGTTGAATTATTAGCGAAGAGTATATGCAGCTCTTTCTTTTCCGATGACTCGAAATATGATCCACAACCGTCGTTATCGATCTCGGCACCAATTTGTGTATCGGGACATAAATCTCGCGCGTTTATTACACCGTCATTGTCATCATCTTGAAGATCGTAAATTTGAGTGACCGGCGGTAGAGCGCGATATTCGAATTCATCTTCGTTGTTTTCAGCTAAAGCATTGGCAGATACAACCATGAAGCAAAGCGATAATACTGTGTTGGTAAGCTTCATTAATATTCCACCTTTTCATTCCATTCTTCTGGGATCTCAACTCGTAAACCGATGAGTAGGTTACCAGTTGCGTTCATTACGCGATATTTTGCGTATTGCTCGTCATACTTAGCATCTAAATAGCCTTTACGAGCTTCGAATAATTCATTCTCAGTGTTAAGTAAGTCGAGAAGGGTACGTTTACCGATACGGTATTGTTTCTCATATGAGATTACCGTGTCTGATGCCGAGTCTACGTGGTCAGATAGGAACTCTTTTTGCTGAACCGTTAAATCAAGTGCGCTCCATGATAGACGTAGACTCTCTTCTACATTGCGGTAAGTACTTTCGCGAAGGTCCTTGGCTTTGTTGAGTTGGTAGGCTGCACTTTCTGTGCGGTCTTGATCCGAACCACCATTGTAAAGGTTGTATCTTAAACGAACCATGGCAGAAAACTCATCGCTGCTGCCTTCTGTACCACCGGCGTCATCACGCCAAGTTTGAGCGGCTTCAAAAGAAACAGTCGGGTAGTTGGTACTCTTAGATTGTTTGTATTGGAACTTCGCTGAGTCAACATCGGCTTGTGCAATCTTAATGACTGGATGCTGGTTAAACGCTTTTGCCAACGCACCATCAACGGTATAAGGAATTGCACCCGCATCTGCGCGAGGGAAAGTTAACCCTAAAGGAGATTGACCAACAAGTCTTTTAAACTGAGTATGCGTATCAAAAAGGTTGTTTTGAGCAGCAAGCAAATTCCCGTGCGCTTTCGCAATACGAGCTTCAACTTGTGACATATCTGCGGTTGAACCAATACCTGATTCCACGCGCTTACGAATATCGTTATATATCTCTTTGTGCGTCGCTAAGTTACTTTCTGAAAGAGAAAGCACTTCATAGGCTTTCACTGCATCAAGATAAACCTTTGTTACTTCTAAAGCGATGTCTTGCGCGTTAGATAGTAGTTGATAGCGCACGGACTCTGCATCAGCCGCAGTACGGTCAATATCATTGGATGTATTAGCGCCATCCCATATTAACTGGGTCAAGGTGATTGTTGCTTCTTTTCTAGTCAGATCGGTAGTGCCAGGGTTGGTTGCAAGATCTGTATGTTCATAACCAATCCCACCATCTAGGTCTATACTTGGTCGATAAGCACCACCAGAAGCGTCGTTAAGATAACGCTTACTGATATATTCGTTATAAGCACTTTTGATTTCAGGGTTGCTTTCTAATGTAAACGCAACGGCTTGCTCTAAGGTTTGTGCTGTTGTCGGCAAACTTAGCGCTATAGCTAACCCTAATGTTGTCGTTTGAATGTAATTCAATTTCCATCTCTCCAAATTGGACTGCATCTAAACCTACGCTTTTTAATGTGCTAGATACGAAATTTAGATGAACCGCCAAAAAAATAACGTTCGCTCGAGAAGCTACCGTAAATGGTTGTAAAGTTGTTAACAGTTTGCTGTGCGTTTTATGATGATTTTGAGAACGTCAATTTTACGTTTTTAGCTCTGTTATTTTTCGCAAACACAATAACTTATATTGATAGTGTGAGCACTTTCATTATTGTGTGATGTGATCAGCGTCATTACCTTGTCACTCGGTATGTTAAATGCACGATTCATAACTAGGAATTATGTGATGTTAAATGTTATATTTAGGCTAATATTATAAATAAGATGTCACAAAGTTGACGTGACAAGCGAAAATGGTTTTTAGGGGTTGATATGGACATTACAGCATTGAATTTGACCGGTGCTCTTGCATTGGGTCAGCGCATTGTTATTTCAGTTGATGGCACGGTTAGAGTACTCGAAGAGGGAGAGCCTCTACAGGCTGGAGATGTAACTCTTGAATCTCAAAATGGACCTAATGAACCTCAGGTATCAGTTAAGCGTTTTTCACCTGAAGACGGTGAAGTTGAACTAGACCAGGATATCGCAAATATTTTTGCCGCATTAGAAGAAGGTGAAGACCCTACTGAGTTAGGAGATGAGTTCGCTACCGCTGCTGGTCAAAATGGTTCTAGCTTGGCAACTAGTGGGACTGTAGAGCGAGACGGTGAAGAAACGATCCCAGCAACCGAATTTATAACAACGGGATTTGAAGCGCTGGGCATGTCGCGAACTCAAAGCCTGAGCCTTCTAGAGCAATTCCGTTTCGCACAACAAGAGCCAATCTTTGTAGACCTTTCTTTTAGCGCGCTTGAAGATGCACTAAGTGCATCTGTTCCAGAAGATACTTTGTTAAGCGGCCAGTTAACTGCGACCGATGCAAATAATGACCTTCTTACCTTCTCAGTTGAATCGGGCCCTTCTAACGGTAGCCTTACCCTAAATGAAGATGGCTCTTGGCAATACACTCCAGATACAAACTATAACGGCCCAGATAGCTTCCAAGTTATCGTGACGGATGAAACTGGTCTGACAGACACGTTAACTGTCACAATTGATGTTACGCCAGTGAATGATGCGCCAGTAGCAGAGCCTAAGGACCGTTCCTTATTAGAGGACCAGGTTATTAGCGGTAGCATCAATGCTACGGATGTAGATCAACCTGTAGGTGAACCACTAGTGTTTACTACGGACACCTTAGTTGAAGGTCTAACTTTAAACGAAGACGGTAGTTATGAATTCGATGCGTCTTCTTATGGTTATCTATCCGAAGGTGAAGAACTAAAGATTGAAGTACCAGTCACAGTAACTGATGACCAAGGTGCAACTGATACAACAACGTTAATTATCACAGTCACAGGCACTAATGACCTTCCAATCGCAAACGCCGACACTAGTGCAGTGGAAGAAAACAGCACCGTAACCGTTGATGTACTGGCTAACGACACCGATTTAGACGATGGTGCTCAGTTCACTTTAGACAGTGTGAGCTCGGACAAAGGTCTGGTGACTATCGTTAATAACAAACTTG
>NZ_JBFRJF010000028.1:58297-58643 GCF_041468745.1 Vibrio sp. 10N.286.52.F8 | reverse complement strand
TACATGACTACATCGTTAAACACTTTGACAAGCACTACCACCCTAATTCCATCTATTATCTCCTCGACCACATGGGTTTTTCTTGGATAACTTCTCGTTCCAAACACCCTAAACAATCACAGCAAATACAAGACGATTTTAAAAAAATTCCAAATCGAAACGATCCTTAAGATCCCCGGCCATATTGGGCTAGAGAGTGTTGATGTCTGGTTTCAAGACGAAGCTAGGTTTGGTCAGCAGAACACAACAACACGTCTTTGGGCTACTCGTGGAACGAGACCTCGCGTAGTAAAACAGCAGCAATTTGAATACGCTTATTTGTTTGGCTCAGTGTGCCCATCGAGAG
>NZ_JBFRJF010000028.1:0-57561 GCF_041468745.1 Vibrio sp. 10N.286.52.F8 | reverse complement strand
AGAGCAGATATCTAAAGTCACAGAAAAAGACCGTCATTCAGTGGTAATAATGGATGGCGCAGGATGGCATACCGATGATATTGCTAACCCATTTGATAATGTCAGTATTATCAAATTGCCGCCATACTCACCAGAGCTTAACCCTATAGAGCAAGTGTGGAGTTGGTTAAGGCAACACTATCTAGCAAACCAAAACTTCATTGATTATAACGATATTGTTTCGAAGGTCTGTAGCGCTTGGAATGGATTTCTTGAGTGCAAAGATCGCGTCACAAAAATGTGTACAAGAGATTGGATTGACCTGATCAGTTAATTTTCCGGATTGGTATGAGTCTTATTATTCGTCTCAGAGTTTGTAGAGGCGCTTTACGTTGATCACGAGCTCTGATATTCCGACACTTATTATTAAGCTCTGCTCTCTCTAGCAGCGCTTGATTACGTAAGTTTATACTTGTGGCTATTGGTTCGTTGATTAACTTTTCCTGAGCGTCTTGAGAGCTCTATCTCCTACTAATTTGAACTGGCTGATAAAGATGCCTCGTTTCTAATAACAAGGTTTTGTTGGTCGGTAACTCTTGCTATCTCCCTCTACTTAATAGATTAATCTACAGGCAGTTACGTGAACTCCCCGGTTATAACGGTTTATAGTTGGAACATTGATGTCTATTTAATTGTTAATTCAGCGTGATTTAAAGTGGGTATCTGTCTGCGGGTAAATATCTTTAAACGCCTTCTTTCAAGGTGAGACTCATTTAATCTTGGGCTTAAAGGTGTCACTTTTCTCTATGGCTCTTCCTGAGTCTCTTCTCTGGGGTTGTTTATAAGAATGGTAAAACTACGTACAGACATAATTAAAGTCGTTCTCCGTCTGTTTGAGAGGCCCGATTGAGCAATTTCATGATTAGTTGGTTTGGTAGCATTGGATGGGTAGGGTTCGAGGCGTTTGGTTTATAGGTATTGTAGAAGTTATCTAGGGTTAAATAGCAGATACAAAAAAGCCGATGCTAGACATCGGCTTAGTTTGAGTCGCTTAGAGTTAAGCGGGTTGAACTAGAGCGAGCGCTTTACGAGAAACCTCGTGAGCTGCTTTCGTTAAGTTTTGCTTCTCTAGGGCGTCAGATAGATATCCGTAATCTGAAACATTTGAGCGAAGTGCTAGGGCTTTTTCGAAGTGGCTTTGTGCTTCCGCCCACTTCTGCTCTCTTAAGTAGAACTGAGCCAGAGCGCTGTGTGCTTCGGCATTACCACTGTCTTTACTGATTGCACGTTCTAGCATGACCACTACTGGGTGGTGATCGGCTAGATTCAACTCTGGAAGCAACATGTAGAGCTCATTTGAACCACTCTTCGCAATGTTCTCTTTGATCACTGTGAACGCTTCTGAGTCAGCTTTGCGAGCGATCAGTTGCTTCACAAAGCAAGATACAAGGTGCGAACTTTGTTTCTGCTTTCTTGAAAGCTTGTTCCAATGGCTGATTAAACCTTCGCTACCTTGTTGTTGAGCTACATCATGAAGTAATCCACATTGTGCTTTCTGTTCTAATTCACGTTGCTCATCAGCTGTTAGAAGTTTGTTCTTAACTAATTTAGGCGTTAACTCTAGCAATGGCTGCCATAACTTCAGTTGCAAGTAAGTGGCTTTTAACAGGCCAAGTACAGCAGTGTTATTAGGGTATGTGCCTTTTAGGGTAGAAAGTGTATCGAATGCAGCTTCGTAGTTTGACTCGCTGATTTGCTGTTTAGCTTTAGTTAGCTCAACCGCCAGTAGAGAGTCGTCCTGTTGGCTAGCAAGCTCGATGTACTTATCACGCTCACTCGTATTACCTTGTTCGTGCGCCGCTTGAGAAGCGACTAAATAACAAAGTAGAGGCATGTCGTGATGGTTAGCCCAACGTGTTACCTTCTTCTCAGCGCCTTTCCAGTCACCTTCAAGCAGCTTGATGATGCCTTCATTGGTATAACGACGAGAGCGTTTCAATTTACGAACACTGAACCAATTCCAAGTTGTCGAGCTCGCGTACATAAGCTTTTTAAATAGGTACTCTAAGCCGAATAGAGCCGCTAGAAGAGCGATGACGAAGATAACCAGTGTTGTCACGCTCATCTCAATGGTCTTATTCGCAATTGAGATCAGAACGTAGCCTTGTTGACCAGAGAACTGAGTACCAACAATTAACCCAGCACCTAGAACGAGAAAAAGAAAAATCCAACGAATCATTATTTTTCCTCCGTGGTCATAACGGTGACTTCACGACGTAGGCGCTCACGTATCACATCTGACAACTCATTTTGAGACTCAAGCTTTACAGGGTATTTCACAGAGATGTTCTGTTCACTTAGCTGTTTAATCGCTTTCTCAAATTCAATCACTGAGTTGTTATCTTGGTTTAGATACGCTTTCGACCACTCGCTAGCGGTATTAAGAGCTGCGCTATAGAGTTCACCTTGTTCTTTGTAGACGGCGCGAATCGCGGTTTCTAATTTACCTTTGATGTTTTCACGCAGGTAGAAGTGTTGTTCAGGAGAGAGTAGAGGGATAACTTCGCCATCACGACTACGGAAGGTAATGAAGTTTTCTGAGAAGTCTTTCATCGACGTCATCAGGTTGTTCTTCCAATCATTAATATCTTGCGATACCGCTTTTTTCTCAACAACCGCAGCTTCCGGAAGAATCGCATTGGCAAGCGGCAGTGTATCGACTTGCTGTTGCAAGCTTGTGATACGCAGAACTAAGCCGTCACGGTCGATCAGAGGAATAGTGCGAAGCTTGGTAATGTCATTGGTCATTGATTGACGCAGTGACACTAAGCTCGGGTCATTCAGTGCTGCGATACGTTGATCGGCGCTTTCCATTAACTTGGTTGCGCTAACGGCATCATGCTCGAGGAACAGTTTACGTCCTGCTAGTTTCACAAGGTAATCGGCTTCGGCAAGTAACCAGTCATTCGGGCGGCGACCTTTCACGTCAGCCACTGCTAACTGCAGGCTTTGAATGCTCTTCTGCTGTTGAGATTGCACGACCTGAGTTTTCTCCACCGCGTGTGAGGCTTCTTGGATAGTCTCTTGCTTGATGGTTTGTAGGTCTTTATTTACCGCAGATTGGGTATTTTGAAGTTGTGCTTGAAGAGCGGCTATTTGAGCCGAGTATTCAGCGCTCTTTTGCTGCATTTGAAATGCGATACCGCCACTGAAGATAATTGAAATAGCGATCGCAATAGCGCCTAGTTTGACACCGCGCTTACCTTGCTTTTCTGCTTTCTCTATTTGCTCTTTATGCTCAGCTTGAGGCTGCTCATTTTTAGCGGTATTTGAAGCAGAGGCATCAAGCTTCTGTTCAGGTTGTTTTGTCTCTGTAGAGTCAGCTTTTTCGTTTTCAACAACTACTGGCTGAGTATCTTGTTTCTTTTCAGGTTCAATATGCTCATTATTTTTTTTGCTTGTCATGCTTATTTCCTGTTTCTAGCTAGGGCCGGAGAGCAGCCAGTAATATTTGGTTCGTAGCACTGTGAGTATTGGTCACATTCGAGAAGCCGAGTTGTTGTGCTCGTTCTACAATGCGCTGGCTTGGGACAAATAGATGTCTTGTTGAAAGCCAAGCCAAATACTCATCAGGGGTAATTGAGCAGAGATACTCCAATTGTTCCTGACTAGTGATGACAACTTTGGACGTTTTTTTGTTTATCCATGTTTGATAGGTATTGTGGTCGCTAATAGGAATATATTCTCTACGGTAGGTCTCACAATAAGAGACTTGTGCACCTCGATTGAGTAGAGAATCCCTAATGAGCTCACGCCCACCATTGCCACGTAGTATCAAAATGGACTTATTTTCTACGCCATTAAGTTCAGTAAGTTTAAGAAGATGTTCACTATCACTAACTTGAGGATAGTTTACTTTTTGTTTACAGACTTTGCTTAAAACGTGCGCAGTTTTTTGACCAACGCCAAGATAAAGCGGCGAAGTAGGCCAAATGGATGAGGTTTTTGAAAGGATGCTTTGGGCAGCCGCCACGGCGTGGTGACTGACTGCAATAATGATATCGCTGTTATTAAGCTGGGTGCTTAAATCCGCAGAGTTGGGATTATCCACGATACGAATCAGCGGATGATGGATTGCTTGAACCCCTTCATCCGCTAGTTGTTGGCAAAGCGATTGTCCCTCTGAACCGGGACGAGTCACCAACACTGTCATGATTATTCTTGGTCAACGTAGAGCTTGGTTAAGATTTCTCTCGCGCCATCATCCAGCAATTGATTTGCCAGAGTCACGCCAAGTGCTTCTGCATCTTTGCGAGGGCCAGAGATCTCACCACGAACCATCTTAGAACCGTCCGGTTCACCAACTAATGCACGTAGCCAGATGTTTTCGCCATCTAATAATGAGTAGCTGCCGATAGGAACCTGACAGCCACCTTCTAGGGTAAGGTTCATTGCACGTTCGCACAGTACACGATCAGCCGTGTCTTTATGATTCAGTGGTTCAAGGAGTTTAATCAGACGCTCGTCATCAAGGCGACACTCAATACCAACAGCGCCTTGGCCAACAGCAGGGAGAGACTGCTCTGGTTCGATGAAGCTACGAATACGCTCTTCTAGCTCTAGACGTTTAAGACCTGCAGCAGCCAGTACGATCGCATCGTATTGACCATCATCGAGTTTACCTAGACGAGTACCAACGTTGCCGCGCAGCTCTTTGATGATCAGATCTGGGCGGTATTCTAACAGTTGGCATTGGCGACGCAGACTGCACGTACCCACGACAGCACCTTGTGGGAGTTCGTCGATGTTGTTGTAAGTGTTTGATACGAAAGCGTCACGCGGATCTTCGCGCTCACAAATTGTTACCAGACCTAGACCTTCAGGGAAGTCGACAGGTACATCTTTCATTGAGTGAACCGCTAGGTCAGCACGACCTTCTAGCATGGCTACTTCAAGTTCTTTAACGAACAGTCCTTTACCACCCACTTTAGCAAGCGGAGTGTCTAGGATGATGTCACCTTTGGTCACCATAGTTACCAACTCAACCTCTAAACCAGGGTGAGCAGCTTGCAGTGCATCCCTTACAAAGTATGCCTGCCAAAGGGCAAGAGGGCTTTTTCTGGTCGCGATACGGATTGGTGCTGAATTTGTCATGGTGTTTCCGATATAGGTTCTGTAATAGCCTAATCCTACCATTATGAGGCGAGAATTCTTACTGTTTGATCATTCCATACTTTGATAGCTGAGAGATTTTCATGAGTTCACCAAAATAGTGTGATTAGTATCTCATTTGAAACATGGGCTATTATTAGAAATAGTCAATAAAGAGGACACTACGGCGCCGTGAGTTTAACTTTCTGTCATCAAGGAATTGACCAGTATGACGGGTTCCTTTGCTTTACCATTAAGGGTAAAAGTGTTAAATTGATCACGTTTTGTTGCTCCTTTCGTTCAGTAACTAAACAGAACTGCACTTAACCTCAAACCAAGGACTTACCTTGCAGGCTTACACTCAAACTTTGATTCAACGATTAGACAATCTAAATCAGCAGCGCATTGATCGTGCGTTGGCGTTGATGAATGTGCAAGGCCAGCGAGTATTCAACCTTATTCCCGCACTGCTTCACTTCAATCACCCGATGATGCCTGGTTATTATGACCAACAAGTTCCTTTTGGAATTCGTAGCTTCACGCTTAATGAATTCCAAAAGCAATTTGTCTCTGATACCGAATTAACGCTGGGTGGCAAACTCACCGAGACGGATGAACCAGCAATCCTTGGCTTGTACACCATGGGTAGTACTTCTTCTATTGGTCAAAGCACTTCAAGTGATCTTGATATCTGGGTGTGTGTTTCCCCGGATATGGATGGCGCCTCTCGCGATAGCCTAACCAACAAGTGTCTCTTGATTACCGATTGGGCTGAAACCTTGGGAGTAGAAGCGAACTTCTTCTTGATGGATGAAGAGCGTTTCCGTTCGAACCATTCAGAAGAGATGACCGGCGATAACTGTGGTTCTTCACAGCACTTATTATTGCTTGATGAGTTTTATCGCTCTGCGGTTCGTTTGGCTGGTCAGCGTTTGTTGTGGCAAATCATTCCGCCAGAAATGGAAGAGTGTTACGACGAGTATGTTCAAGGTTTGTGTCAGGATGGCTATCTTGATTGCTCGCAGTGGATCGATTTCGGCAAGCTGAATCGCATTCCCGCTGAAGAGTACTTTGGTTCAAACCTGTGGCAGCTCTATAAGAGTATCGACTCACCGTATAAATCGGTTTTGAAGGCGATCCTGTTAGAAGCCTATTCATGGGAATACCCAAACACCCAACTGCTGAGTATTGATACCAAGCGTCGCTTCTTCGCGGATGAACCGGATCTGTATGGCATGGATAGTTACTATCTGATGCTTGAGAAGGTAACGCGCTACCTAGAGCGTATTAACGACCATACTCGATTGGACTTGGTGAGGCGCTGTTTTTATCTTAAGACCCACGAGAAGTTGTCACGAGATGCGGGCATTGGCTCCGTTGCGTGGCGTCGTGAAGCCTTAACCGAGATGACTAAATCTTGGAATTGGGGACATGAAACCATTGCTGAGCTCGATAACCGCCGTAACTGGAAGGTTGAGCAGGTTAAAGTGGTGCACCATGCACTGCTTGATGCCTTGATGCTGAGCTATCGTAATCTGATTCAATTTGCGCGTCGTAACGACATCACTTCGGCAATCAGTCCACAAGATATCAGCATCTTGGCACGTAAGCTTTACGCTGCGTTTGAGGTATTGCCAGGTAAAGTGACACTGCTGAACCCACAAATCTCTCCGGATCTGCATGAACCCGACTTGAGCTTCATCGAAGTTCGTCAGGGTCAGTCGAATAAAGCAGGTTGGTACTTGTATAAGCAGCCACTGGTTGCACACCGCATTCTTGGTCAGCCTTCTCTAGAGCACCATGAGTACTTGAGTAAGTTGGTAGCATGGTCGTTTTTTAATGGCTTGATTACCGAGTCGACACGTTTGCACTCTGTGGTACGTGACGCTCACATCGATATCGATAAGTTCTATCAAATGGTGAGCGACCTGCGTAATACGTTTTCTTTGCGTAAGCGTCGCCCAAGTATGCAAGCACTGGCGAGCCCGTGTGAGATAAGCCAGCTAGCGATGTTCATCAACTTTGAAAATGACCCGACGTCTGAATTAAGTGGTCGTGCATTAAAAGTGGACCTCAAGAACGCCGATATCTTCAGCTTTGGTGAGGAAGGTAAGAGCTTAGTCGGCAGTGTCGACTTAGTTTATCGTAACTCTTGGCATGAAGTACGTACGCTGCATTTCCAAGGTGATACGGCAATGCTGGATGCGCTGAAGACGGTGCTTGGCAAAATGCACCAAGATGCTTTACCGCCAGAATCGGTTGATGTGTTCTGTTACAGCAAAAACCTGCGTGGTGTGATGCGTAACATGGTGTATCAACTGCTTGCTGAGTGTATCGATTTACGATTGAAACCGATTGAACCCGAGAAGCGCCGCCGCTTTAAGGCTATTCGTTTAGCTAATAAGATGTTTGGTCTGTTCTTCGAACGTCGTGGTGTGTCGGTACAGATGTTGGAAAACTCGGTCGATTTCTACCGTAGCATCTCAACCAATAAGCTCAAAGGCTCACCTTTACTGATGCTCGATAAAGAGCAAGAGTATCAGCTACCAGAAGTGGTGGATGGTTTTGCGAGTGAGGGCTTGATTCAGTTCTTTTTCGAAGATACCGACAAAGGCTTCAATATTTATGTATTGGACGAGTCGAACCAAGTTGAGGTCTACCACCAGTACAGCGGTGAAAAAGATGAGATGATCGCGAGCGTGAATTCTTTCTACACATCGGTAAAAGATGAGTCGAAGATGTCGTCTAAGTTGATTAACTTTAACCTACCTCAGTACTACCAAATCGTTCATCCTGAAGAAGGCAATTCTTACGTTGTGCCTTATCGTAACGATGCAACTTTAGCTTCTCGGAGCTCAAAGATAGTCAACATCTAGTCTTACTAAGCCCGATTGATATTGAAAAAGGAGTGATTGATTCACTCCTTTTTAGTTTTGCTTACAAATGATTAGACCCAATCGATCGCTTCACCTGCGTGCTTCACGCATTCTTCTTTAACCATCTCAAACAGCTCCATGCCCGTCTTTGAACATGTCCACTTGTCGTCAACTAGCTTAAAGTGAAAGCCACCAGATTTAGACGCTAACCAGATTTCTTTCATTGGTTCTTGGCGGTTAATGATGATTTGGCTGCGGTTCTCAAACTCTAGCGTCATCACGTTACCAGTCACTTCGTAATCAATATCTGCCTCTGATTCATCGATAGCTTCTTCGATGTTTTGCATCTGTATATCGACCAGCTGATGAAATTCAGTCTCGTTCATCCTTTCTATCCTATTGCTTTTCCTGAGTGTGGTGCGATTATAGGGGGCATTGAGTTAATAATCACGATATGCAAAATGAAAAAATTAATTGCTGCTCTATTTATGATGTCCGTTATTGGACTTTCTGGTTGTGGTCAAACGGGTCCTTTGTACGATCCTGATGAAGTTCAGCAAACCGAACAATCACAATAAGTGAAAACACGCAGAAATCGTTATTTATAAGGGATAAGAACTTTGGATTACTTCAACTATCAGGAAGATGGCCAGCTTTGGGCTGAGGACGTCGCACTTTCACAACTAGCAGAGCAATATGGTACACCGCTGTATGTATATTCTCGTGCAACATTAGAACGCCACTGGAATGCGTTTGATTCATCGGTTGGTGAGCATCCGCACTTGGTGTGTTATGCCGTTAAAGCTAACTCAAACCTTGGCGTGTTGAATACTTTGGCTCGTTTGGGCTCTGGCTTCGATATCGTTTCTGGCGGTGAGCTAGAGCGTGTGGTTGCTGCCGGTGGCGATCCAGCAAAAGTTGTATTCTCTGGTGTCGGTAAAACAGCCGCTGAAATGAAGCGTGCGCTTGAGTTGAACATTAAGTGTTTCAACGTAGAGTCTGAACCAGAACTAGAGCGACTGAATAAAGTAGCTGGTGAGCTTGGTGTTAAAGCGCCGATTTCACTGCGTATCAACCCAGACGTTGATGCGAACACTCACCCTTATATCTCTACTGGTCTGCGTGATAACAAGTTTGGTATCGCTTTCGACCGTGCTCCTGCTGTTTATGAGTTTGCAAAAACACTCGATAACTTGTCTATCCATGGTATTGATTGCCACATTGGTTCTCAGTTAACGGATATCGAACCTTTCATCGATGCAACCGATCGCCTACTTGCGCTGATCGACCAGCTACGTGCTAACGGTATCAACATCAAACACCTTGATGTCGGTGGCGGCTTGGGTGTGGTTTATCGTGATGAATTACCACCACAGCCTTCTGACTACGCGAAAGCTTTATTGGCTCGCCTAGACAATCATTCTGATCTAGAGCTGATTTTCGAGCCTGGAAGAGCGATTGCTGCTAACGCTGGTGTATTATTAACGAAAGTCGAGTTCCTCAAGCCAACAGAGCACAAGAACTTTGCCATCATCGATGCAGCAATGAACGACCTAATGCGCCCAGCACTTTATCAAGCTTGGCAGGATATTGTTCCTGTTAGCCCTCGTCAGGGTGAAGCTGTGACTTACGATTTGGTTGGCCCAATCTGTGAGACAGGCGATTTCCTAGGTAAAGATCGTGACCTTGTTCTTAAAGAAGGTGATCTGCTAGCAGTTCGCTCAGCGGGTGCTTATGGCTTCGCGATGTCATCTAACTACAACACTCGTTCGCGTGCGGCTGAAGTGATGGTGGATGGCGATAAAACTCACTTGGTTCGTCAGCGTGAAGAGCTTACGAGTCTGTGGGAACTTGAAAACATTCTTCCGGAGTAATTTTAAGCGTTATGCACTTCCACTTTTCTAAAATGCATGGTTTGGGCAATGATTTCATGGTCGTGGACTGCATTACTCAAAATATTTTCTTTTCTCCAGATTTGATCCGTCGTTTGGCGGATCGTCACACTGGTGTGGGCTTTGATCAGCTACTTGTGGTTGAGGCTCCCTATGATCCAGAAACTGATTTCCATTACCGCATATTCAATGCGGATGGCAGTGAAGTGGAGCAGTGTGGCAATGGTGCACGTTGTTTTGCACGATTCGTTCGCATGAAAGGCTTAACGAATAAGTACAGCATCAACGTGAGTACCAAGAAAGGTAAAATGGTTCTCAAGATTGAAGAGAATGACCTGATCACGGTGAACATGGGCATTCCTGAGTTCGAACCCGGCAAGATTCCATTCAAGGCCAAGCAGCCAGAGAAGACGTATATCCTAAGAACGGATGTACACACCTTATTCTGTGGTGCGGTAAGCATGGGTAACCCACATGTGGTTACCGTGGTTGATGACGTCGACACGGCTGATGTGGACACCTTAGGCCCACTACTTGAATCACATGAACGTTTCCCTGAGCGTGTTAATGCTGGCTTTATGCAGGTCGTTAACCGTGAAGAAGTTCGTCTACGTGTTTACGAACGCGGCGCGGGTGAAACTCAGGCATGTGGCAGCGGAGCGTGTGGCGCAGTTGCAGTGGGTATCACTCAAGGCTTACTGGCTGAGAATGTGAAGGTTCGTCTACCAGGCGGTGACTTACACATTAGCTGGCAAGGCCCGGGTAAACCTCTGTTTATGACCGGCCCTGCAACGCATGTGTTTGATGGTCAACTTTCTTGCTAATAACGACCCAAAACAAATATATTCATAAAAATAAAGGATAGGTTTTGTCTTACGTTGAAGCCGACGCACTCACCGCAGAAGTGGTCGCGGAATATTTACGTGATAACCCAGATTTTTTCCAAGACCGAAAAGATTTGGTTGATCGCCTTGCTATCAATAACGTTGAGCAGGGCGCTGTTTCTCTGGTTGAGGTTCAGCTTAAACGCCAACGTCATCGAATCGAAGAGCTTGAAGAAGAGATCACTGGCTTGATGTCGTTGGCAGCAAATAACGATAAAACCTTCTATGAGTTTATGGATCTGCAAGCGCAAGTGCTGAAATGCAGTGACTTCATGCAGGTGATAAAAGCCGTTGAACAAAAAGCGTTAGATCTTGGGCTTAAGGCTCATGTTCGTATTCTTTCGCAATCTGGCTTTTATCAGTTGAGTGCTGAGGGTTACTCTAAGTTTTCGCTTAACCATTTCAATGGCAAAGATGCTTATCTTGGACGCTTGAGAAAAGCCGACAGACACGATTTGTTTGGTGATTATCCAGTTCCAGAGCTAGGCTCTTATGTAGTACTACCGCTTGCTAAGCAGTCTCCATTGGGTTTGCTCGCCTTTTCTAGTGAAGATGGCGGACATTTCCAACCCCATATGGATACGCTCTTTTTACGCCATTTAGCACTTGTTGTCGCTCATTTGGCGGACACCTTACCTTGGCAGATAAATAATGAGCCTAGAGCCCAAAATACCTCTTCCTAACAGCCTTCAAAAGCCACTTTCTCGCTTCTATGAATATCTCCGAAGCGAGAAGGGACTCAGCCTACACACCCAACGTAATTACAAACAACAACTTGAAACCATGGCCGGTCATTTAGTCACTCTAGGGCTAAAGGATTGGGGTCAAGTCGATGCGGCGTGGGTCAGACAACTGGCCAGTAAAGGCATGCGTGAGGGAATGAAAGCGAGCAGCATTGCAACGCGCTTATCGTCACTGCGCAGCTTCTTTGATTTCCTTGTGTTGCGTGGCGAAATGACCGCCAATCCAGCCAAAGGTGTCTCTGCACCTCGCAAACAACGCCCTTTGCCTAAAAACCTCGATGTTGATGAAGTGGGTCAACTGCTTGATGTGAATGAGGACGATCCATTGTCGATTCGTGATCGAGCGATGATGGAGGTGATGTATGGTGCTGGATTACGACTGGCAGAACTGGTCGGCATCAATCTGAAAGATGTGTTGGGTCGACAAGGCGAAATCCGAGTGATTGGTAAAGGCGACAAAGAACGCAAAGCGCCTTTTTCTGGTTTAGCTAAAGAGTGGGTCGATAAATGGCTCAAAGTTCGTGGTGAATTGGCTTCACCGGGTGAAACCTCGCTGTTTGTCTCTAAGCTCGGGACTCGTATCTCTCACCGCAGCGTGCAAAAGCGCATGGAAGAGTGGGGCAAGAAGCAATCTGTCGCGAGCCACATCAGCCCGCATAAACTGCGTCACTCCTTTGCAACGCATGTGCTGGAATCGAGCCAAAATCTTCGTGCTGTGCAAGAGTTGCTTGGCCATGAAAACATCTCGACGACCCAAGTGTATACCCACTTAGATTTCCAACACTTAGCACAAGCTTATGATCAGGCTCACCCGAGAGCTCGTAAGAAGAATAAAGATTAGATTAAAGGGTTTACTATGCGAATTTATCGAGGGTTAAAGCCCATCAAAGCCATGACCTTTGACTTGGATGACACCCTGTATGACAACTGGCCTGTGATCATGAAGGTTGAGAAAGAGATGGCACAGTGGCTTTATCAAAAGCACCCAGTGTCGGCTTCTTTATCGCTTGAAGAGTGGCAGGGCATTAAGCAGCAAGTCGCATCTGAAAACCCAGCTTTGAAACATGATGTCACCGTGTGGCGTGAAACTCAGATTAAGAGTGGTTTGCTGCAATTGGGTTACTCTCTGCAGCAAGCAGAGCAAGCGGCTCGAGAGGGCATTGAGCATGCCTTGTGGTTGCGTAATCAAGTCGATGTCCCTCAAGAAACGCATCGAGTGATGACTGAACTTAGCCAACGTATTCCTCTGGTTGCGATTACCAATGGCAATGTCGATCCACACAAAATTGGCTTAGGGCTGTACTTTCAATTAATCCTTAAAGCTGGCCCTGATGGCAGAGCAAAACCCTATCCAGATATGTTTGAAAAAGCTCAGCAACACCTAGGTTGTGACGCTGAGAATATTCTTCATGTTGGCGATCACCTCAAAACGGATGTCTATGGAGCCAAGCAAAATGGCTTCCAAGCGTGCTGGTTTAATGACACTGGTTCCAATTTATACCGCTCCCCGAAGGCGAGTGTGCTCCCTGATGTTGAAATAGACCAACTTAGCGATCTTATGCGACTAATTTAATGGCTCGGTAAGCTTATTGTGTCGCATTTATGCTATTGAATTGTTACATTAGTCGCCTATAAAAGCCTGATTAGGCTAGGATAATTGGCGACTACTTTTTATCGATTCATTTCAGTCATAGCAGTGGTTGCGGGTTGTTACTTCACTCGATTTTGAACAAGGGTTGGCATGCAAACATTTACATTTCTCGCAAATACTGAGGCGTTATTTAGAGCTCAATTTGATCAGCGAGAATGGTGTGACAGCAAACAGTACCTTATTCAAATTTTCTCAGCTCAATCTTCAGATCTAGCTCGTCAAATCGCGGGTGTTGCCCTCAATCGTTTAAATAATGCGACGCTAATTGGCCAGAGTGCTCGTCATGTTATCTGTGATAATTGCCTTGAAAGTGCATGCACCTTAGTCATCATCAGTGAGTTCAACGAAACCCATCTAACCTCTGCGGTCCAGCCTTTTTCCGGCAATCCAAATCAAGACAGCCAAGACTTAGCTTTTCAGCTGCGCCTTACAGAAGAAACCAAAACGGTCATCAGCTTGTGCGATCAGGTTGAAGGGCGTGATTATCCTATTTATAGCGCTTTTGAAAATTTGCCTTACGCCTTGCCGATAGCTGGTGGACTGTGCCATGAGAATGAATTTGGCCGTTGGGTTATGTATAACGAGCAAACCTACCAGCACGCCTGTGTTGCTGTGGCTCTGACTAACCCAAGATTGAAGGTTTGGTCGGACGCGTACTCTGAGTGGAACCCGATTGGGATGAAGCTACGAGTCACACACGCAATCGGAAATCGCTTATACGCATTGAACGACAAGCCGGCTATTGAAGTATTCAAACATTACCTTGCGGATGGCAAAGACCTTCCTTTTAGTCAACTGATGAGCTTTCCACTTTATCGAGAACTTGGCAGAAAGAAGGGTATCTCGACGCCGCTACGTATTAATGATGATGGCAGTATTGAGTTTGATAGCCCTTGGCATGTCGGTGAAGAGGCGCAGTTTTGTTATAACCACCCATCGCTCACTGCAGAAAAGGTGCACCACGGTGCCGAGATGCTAGCCATGCATCAGCCTGAATCGGTGATCATTTATAACTGCGTATCTCGACTTGAATTTATCGACAGTAAACTTGAGCTCAAGCCATTTGAAGGGATAGTGAATACATGTGGTGCCTACTGCATGGGGGAGCTATACCGTAATGAAGACCGCCAAGAGATACTGCACCACAGCTTGACTTATATCGCTATGCGCGAGTCTGACGAGATTAAAGAGTTTCATTGCGAAGACTTTCAGTGTGGCTCAACCGTGTCGCCATTGCTTAACCTAGTCAGAAATGCAGTCGCTGATCTCGACAGTATGAATACTCAGATGGAAAAGAAACTCCATCAACAAGCGCGTCGCTTAACCGAAAGCTATCGCATTGACTCGCGTACTGGTTTGCCGAACCGTATCGTACTGAAAGAGCGCCTCAATACGATTCTGTTCAGTGAACATCTGCTGACCTTAAAGCTAACCAACTTCCATCAGGTTAACGAGAAGTATGGTTATCAAGTGGGGGATCAGCTGCTACTCGATCTGTCTAATCACTTTATCGAGCGATTACAGCTTCGGGTGGTTAAAGAGCCTCGCGTGAAGGTAGAGCTATTCAGTATTGGTGTTGGAGAGTGGGCGATTATCTTCAATGCTAGTGTTGGTAGTACGAAAATAAAAGAAGGTTTCGTTGAGTTCGCCGATGACATCGAACACATAAATTTTGAGCCATATGGTTTGGCTGATATTGATTACCTGTCAGTTTCTCTGTGTGGCGGCTTTGCTAGTCGTTGTGACTTCTTAACCGACAGTGGTGACCAGATCTTATTGAAAGCGATCGAAGCTCGACGCTATGGAGTACGTAACAATACCCACATCACCAATGCTAAAGACATTCAGGTGAGTGAAGAAGATCGCAAAGAGCAACTAGGCTGGCTGAGCTGTGTAAGTCGTGCGATTTTAGATCAGAACATCATCACTTATTCCCAGCCAATTGTGGAGTCGGTTACGCACGAAATGATTGGCCAAGAGTGTTTGGTCAGAATCATGGAGTCGGACGGTACTATTGTGCCACCAGGAAAGTTCTTACCTATCATTGCTGACACCCATCTTTACACGCGCCTTAGTCGACACATGATTAAGAGCACTATTGGCTATATGGCGGATAAGCAGAGCTCATTTTCTATCAATCTATCCCCACAAGATTTGTTGAGCGATAAGACGCTCGAGGTCCTTGAGGCTGCGATCAGTGGTATGAACGATCCTACTCGACTTGGTTTAGAAGTTCTCGAGTCTGAACAGATTAAAGATTATGGCCGCATGATTGAGGTGTGTGATCACTTCCGTGCTCTCGGGGCGAGAATCATTGTTGATGACTTTGGCTCTGGTTACTCCAACATCGAGGAAATCATTAAGCTTGAGCCACAGATCATTAAGCTCGACGGTAGCTTGATTCGTAATATCGACAAAGATCAAAAACAAAGAAACATAGCCTCTCAGTTGATTCGTTTGTGCCAAGTGTTCAATGCCAAAACGGTCGCTGAATTTGTCCATAACCAACAGGTTTGTGAGATAGCAGAGCAAATGGGTGTCGATTATCTGCAGGGTTACTACTTCGGTGAGCCTAAGCGACTGTTTTAGCAGTTAAAGCTTCCCGCATTGTGTAACGACTGGCTATAAAAGTACTGCGCCGCCATTAATGACTGCTTTTTGGCGGAATGAATGATGTCTAACTAAGGTCACATTATTCATAACGCGATCGCAAGTATTCCGTGCAAGCCTTATCTATAATAAGCACAATAATAAATCATTAACGTAACGATTAATGTGAATATGCAGTCGACTTCTCTCCTGATACAAGACATTGAGCAAACCCAACGTGAATTGGAAAAGATAGATTTTCATCAACATGAAAGCCTACTGATTCAGGTGTTTTCGTCTTTCGAGAAAGGTTCTGTTTTGGCTGCCTGCCAAGTGATTCAATCGACTTTTCCCAATGCCAAATTGATTGGTTGCAGTGCTAACCACTACATTAGTCAAGGTGTCATCCTGCACCAAGGTCTTTATCTGATTGTTACCCGCTTTGACGCGACGTCTTACTCTTGTGGTGTTGTCGAATATAGCGAACAACCATTGCTCGATAGCCACGCTATGTGGCAACAGCTTGAGTGCAATGATAATACTCAAAGCATCATCTGTTTCGCAGACCGCTTGCAGATAAATAACCGAGATCTATTTTCAGCGTTTGAGCAGTCGATGTATTCATTACCGATCTGTGGCGGTGCATCGACCATCACAGATAATGGGCGATGGGTGATGTTAGACGGCATTTGCTATGAAAATGCCTATGTGATGTTGGCGCTGCACAGTGTTGAGCTCTCCATCGCTAAGGGTTACTACACTGAATGGAATCCGATTGGTCGAACTTTTCGAGTGACAGGTGCTCAAGAGAACCGGTTGTTGGAACTGGATGGGATGCCTGTTCGCGAACTCTACAATCGTTACCTCGCTGATGGCCTCGAAGTGCCTTTTGAGCAACTGCATAACTTTCCCTTGATGGTCGGTGACCCGAAAGAGCAAAACATTCACTTACCGCTCAAGGTAACGGAAAGTGGAGAGATAGAATTCAGCGGCCTGTTCCAAGTGGGCGATGAGGTCCGGTTTTGTTATGACCATCCATCACTGACCTTAGAGCAGATACGACTGGGCGTGCAGCAGATCGCCTCTCATAGGCCAGAACAGTTCTTCATTTACAACTGCACCTCTCGCATCGACTTTATCGATGGCAACCAAGAGGTAGAGGTTTTCCAAAAATTGGCCGACAGCTATGGCGTTTACTGCATGGGAGAACTTTATCAAGAGAATAGCCAACAGCGAATCTTGCACCATAGCCTCACTTACCTTGCGCTTAGAGAGGGTGAGGGTAAGGCAGTATTGCCATTAGAGACACAACCCGCTACCAATATATCCCCTCTGTTTTCATTGATCCGAAATGCACTGCTTGATGTCGATGATATAAATAACAGTATGGCGAGTAAGATTCAGCAGCAAGCCACTGCATTGACGGCAAGCTATCGAATTGATCACCGTACAGGTTTACCCAATCGAAGTGTGCTGCGTGAGAAACTGTCGAAAATGAGCAGTGACAGCCACTTGTTAGCTTTGAAGGTCACGACCTTTGGTCAGATCAATGAGAAGTATGGCTATCGAGTGGGTGACAAGCTTCTGCATGATTTGAGTGAGTACTTTCAAAAGGCGCTGTGGCAGTTCTTTGATGAGGGCTGTCAGCTCTACAGTATCGGTATTGGTGAGTGGGCGGTGGTGTTTGATAGTTGGGCGAGCCAAGAACATATTCATCAGCGATTCTCGGAATTTGCCGATCAAACCGAGCATGTGAATTTTGAGCCTACCGGTTTACCCGATATTGATTACTTGTCGGTGTCTATCTGTGCGGGTATCGCCAGCCGTCGAGATTTCCCGACTACCTCTATTGATGACTTATTGTTGAAGGCGATTGATGCGAGGCGCAGCGCTGTCAGCCAGAACAAGCACCTAGTGAGCGCCAAGGCACTCATTCAATTGGAGAAGCATCGCCAAGAGCAACTTGGTTGGCTGTCGTGCGTGAGTCGCGCGGTGCTTAATCAGAATATTGTGGCGTGCTCTCAGCCCATAGTTTCAGCACACAGTCATCAGGTAGAGAGCTACGAGTGTTTGGTTCGAATTGAAGAGGACGGTCAGTTAATTGCACCGGGTAAGTTCTTGCCAATCATTGAAGGAACCCATCTCTATACACGCCTCAGTCGTCAGATGATAACGCGCACCTTCGATTTTATGAGTCAGCGAACCGATTCGTTCTCAATTAATTTAGCGCCACAAGATTTCAGCAATGAGAAAACCATTCTTCACCTTGAACAAGCGATCAAGAAAATCAGTCACCCACAGCGTATTGGCTTGGAGGTGTTAGAAACGGAACAAATTCAGGATTACGGTCGCTTGATTGAGGTGTGTAATCACTTCCGCGATCTTGGTGTGAATATTATTGTTGATGACTTTGGTTCGGGCTATTCGAACATTGATGAGATATTGAAGCTAGAACCACAGGTGATCAAGCTTGATGGCAGTTTGATTCGCAATATTGATAAAGATAAAAAGCAGCGCAAGATCGCTCAGCAGTTGGTGAGCTTATGCCAGATTCTGAATGCTAAGACGGTGGCGGAGTTCGTTCATAATGAGCAGGTGTGCCGTATTGCTGAAGACATGGGGATCGATTACTTGCAAGGGTATTACTTTGGTCAACCTCAGCGTTTGTTTTGATGGAGCGAGCGTTTCACGTGAAACACTGGTTGGCTCAATAACGAAAATACGATGTAAAAAGGGTGAGCTTATGGCTCACCCTTTTTGTTTTTAGTGTCTGTCTCGTCCCGAAATGTGTTTTTACCTTCCCGCGCGCCTGCTTGGTCTATTTGAGGGCGTGGCCACACTTGTCGGCGTGGAACACTTTTAGATAATGCTGGTAGTAGTCATCAATGAGCTTGGCAGATTCACTTTCACCTAAAGATTTGAGTAACTCAATACCCACTTCACAAGTACACAAGTGGCCACTGTCTTGGTTGCGGCGCAAGGTGTATGAAGATTCGCTGGTAATATCGAGGTGAACTTGCGGAACGGCTTGTAACCACGAGCTCTTGTTAAGCATCTTCTTCGCTTCTTGCCATGTGCCATCCAAGATGATGAATAGCGGCTTATGGCTCTGGGCTTGGGTCATTACAGCTTGCTGGCACTCGACACTTTGATCACTTGGGAATAAAAGAAACGGTTGTCGTGTTTCATCGTCAAGCAGTGCGATGAGCTCCGCTGGTGGTGTTTTCCTTTGCCATACAACGGACTGACACTGATCAAGGGATTGCTGAAGCAGCTTCCCTGTATTGGTATCGCGTGACAGTTCATTCTCATGAGTGAGCAGTACAAGATCGATTTGGCTTGCGACACTAGGTATCAGGTGACAAATACATTGGTGAGTGAAGCTACAACCATGGCAAGCTTGTTGGTTACTCATGTTTACAACTTAACTCCACTTTGTGCGGGTGAGATACCATCAGCAAACAAAACCACGTCGCTGATATCAGCATCATCTGCAACTGGAGCGACACTTGGGTTTAGCGGGTAGCTGACACCAGAGTATGAAAGTGTGTGTTTCGCCGGTGTTGCACCGCCGCCACTGACATTGAAGATCAGATCCTGCCAGCCGTGGTTTTGCGATTTACCTAAGCGTATGTCGCCCTTAACCAGTGTCACTCGGCTATTGAAGCGCCAGTTATCTTGATGGTTTTCGAAAATTAGCAGTGTACAGCCACCAGAACCACACCAATCGAGTTGGGCGAACAGCTCTTCTTTACCGTCGCCGTTGAGGTCGTAGGTTAACCAGCGGTATTTAGTGTCGTCAGGTGAGCTGTTGTTGATCTTAAAGTATTCGCGGATCGCTTGGTCGACTTTTGGATCAAGTTGATCGCTGGAGTTCACCTGCTTTGCGGTTAGATCAACGTTAGTGGTGGTGTTTACTTGTGCTTGCGCACTCTTAGCTTCGAATAGCACCAGACCGCCATTGGCAATCGGATACACCACGTTGCCCACTTTCTCTTTTTCAGCGATTAGCTTGCCATTATCGAGTGTGAAGATGCGCTCGGAGATCAAATATTGTTGCTGGTGGCGAGTCATAACCACTTGTACCTGATTTTGGTTCAGTTGCTGCCAGAAGCCTTGTTCAACAATAGAAGGGTCTCCATTGCTGTATGAATAAGTCGTGATAGCACTGTGGTCATTGTTGAGTTCAAGGTTGATAGAGAACCCTGAGTTTTGCGTTGAGCTAGCGAAGTAGAGTCCGCTCCAGTCCAGCGTTGGATCTTGGTTAGAGACCGTCGCACAGCCATTGTAGTTACTGTCATTGAGGTTAAGCTTGGCATGCCATCCATAGATAGAATCGCTCATGCCGTCGCTACAGCTCTCTTTCGTAAGGTTGAGTTTGCCTTGTGCAGCTTTACCTTCTAATTGGTAGTCACGGCTGCTCGATGTGGTGCGGCTTGATTCAATATCGAGGGTCTGTGGCTGTTCGCCCATCTTGGTGTATTTCAGTTGGTCTTTATCGAAGGTTGCTGACCAGAAGGGTTCATTACCAAATACTCGTGTTGAGCGCAGCGGTTGGACGCAGCGATCTGGGTTCTCTGCGGTTAGGATGTTCACTTGGTCAACCACGAAACGCGCTGTGAAATCTGCGTTATAACCCGTTTGGCTCGGCACGGTTAGGTGACCAATCAGCTCGCCATATAAGGCTTGGTAAGGTCTCGTTGAGAGCCCTTGTGCTTCTAACGCTAACTCTGGAGATAAGTCTAACCAGTATTGTTGTTGGCTACCGCAAGGAGTGAAGGTTCGACTTTCGTGACCAACCACCACCTGACCACGCATGATGAAGGTTTGCGGTTGAATGCTCTGTGGCTCATCCAAGGTTGCTGGGGGCAGTTCCGGCTGTTGCGGCGTATCAGGTGCCGTAACGCAGCCTTGTAGAGCGAACGCGACTAGCCATGTCACTGGGTTTTTCATTACCTTCATGTTATATCTTCCTCGGAGCAACCGTTAATTGGATTTATTATGGCATATTGGTTATTTAAAACAGAACCCGACACCTTCTCTATTCAGACTCTTAGAGAACAAAAAACCTCTTGTTGGGAGGGTGTACGCAACTATCAGGCTCGAAACATGATGCGTGATGACGTCAAGCTTGGCGATCTGGTGATGATATACCACTCATCATGTAAAAAAGTTGGCGTAGCGGGGATCGCTAAAGTAACCAGAGAAGCCTACCCAGACCACTTTCAGTTCGACCCTGAGAGTGATTACTACGATCCTAAGTCTTCACCCGATAACCCACGCTGGATCATGGTGGATGTCGAGTTTGTGCGAGTGACTGAGCGCTTGATTCCTTTGGTTACGCTTAAAGCCATGCCTGAACTCTCCGAAATGCCCTTGGTGAAACGCGGTAATCGCTTATCGATCATGCCGGTTACCGAACAAGAGTGGCAGGCAATCTTAAGCAAAGAAGTGTTAGGTTCTCGATAGCGTTAGAGAGAGCTTTTTACGTAAGGTTCAAAAAAGGCAGCCAGTTGGCTGCCTTTTTATTTATTCAGATCTGTTCAACGAGCGAGATTAGAGCAGATGCTTTTCTAGGTAGTGAGCAACGGCATCGTCTGCGTTACTGCCAATCACTTCATTGTCAGGTAGTGCTTTCATCACTTTCTCATGTGATGTACCCATGATTAGACCTTTACCCGCCATAGCCAGCATTTCAGCGTCGTTCATGCCATCACCAAAGGCAACACAGTTATCCAGAGTCAGGTTTAGTGATTTTGCAACAGCGTCTAGAGCGTGGCCTTTAGAGACTTCAGCTGCCATCACTTCCAGACACCAAGGTGTAGAGAAGGCGATGTTCAGTTTGTCGCCAAAAGCATCTCTTAGCTTTTGTTCAAACGTGACGAGATATTCGTGGTCTTGTTCTGGATGTGTGAAGAAGACTTTCGCGATGCCTTCGCTTGGTGCGTTTTCAGCTTCAAAGCGCTTGTAGCTAAAGCCAGACTCACTGTGGAATTTAGCCAACATTTCATCTTCACGGTCTAGTAACCAATCTTCATTCTGGTACATGTGAATAAAGAGGTTTGGATCTTGGCGCACAATATCAATAACCGGTTGAACGAGCTCTTGAGGTACGTTTTGGCTATACATTAGCTGATAATTCTGGTCGTGTACGCGAGCACCGTTTGAAGTGATCATGTACGCCGGAATCCCTGCGATTTGACGAATCCCAGCTACATCGACGTGGTGACGACCCGTTGCGAAGATGAAGGTATAACCTTGGTCGTGTAATTTCTTAAGCGTTAGCTTGGTAAAGTCGCTTAGCTGATGGTTGGGAGCCAAAAGCGTACCATCTAAATCAGAAGCAACAATTTTCACGGAATCTTTTAGTGCAGAAATACTCATTTAACCCTCATTGCAAAATGCTTAACCAATATTGACGCTAGCCAGCGCTAGAATCGTTTTAACTACAATATCTCTAGGTAGAAATTGTATGCCAAATTCATGCAAGAAAAGAGGGCAAAGCTCACTTACTTCTCTTCCTCTTTAGCGCTTATTTTCTTGGTAGGTTGCTTAGCCTATTAGCTCTAGGCGAAAAACTGATTGATCGCATCCAGTGTTTGATTGCGATATTCATCCTGCTCAAACAACACCTCATGCCTAGAACCCTCAATCAACTTAAACTGACAATCAGAGTTGGTTTTCTTCAGCTTAGAGATGAACTTTACTTGAGCACTGTTACTGACAATCTTTTCATCCCCAGCTTGAATCAATAGCAGAGGGATCTTGATTTGACGAGTTTGTTGAATTGCTTGCTTGGCGGCCATTAACCCTTGCCACACCCAACGCGTGCTTGGTCCACCCACCTGCAAAGATGGAGACTCGTCATATAAGCGACGGAACCACTGATAGCGAACCTTACTGTGGCTCAGTAAGTTGTTTTCAAAAGGCTTCGAATAATATGCTTGCTGGCCCGGCGCGTAAGTTGGCTTGGCATAAAAAGCGGTAAGCACTTGTCCAACGATCATCGCGATAGGTTTCAGGTACCACTCGGTATTGATACCAAACATCGGAGCGCACAGAGTCACCTTATCAAACGGGTGGTCTGGATGGGTTTGTAGGTAGCGAGTGGCTATGGTGCTGCCCATTGAGTGTGCGAGCAGGTAGCGATTGGAATACTTACTGAGATCAAAACTGGCAATGACGTCAGACATGTCAGATGCATAATCATCAAACTCATGAATGTGACCAATGTCAGAGTCTGTTACCATACGTTCAGACTGGCCTTGACCTTGGTGGTCAAATGAATAAACGTCATAGCCTTGTTGATAAAAATCATAAAAGATTTCTTGGTATTTTTGGCAGCATTCGATACGGCCATTTGAAATCACAATAGCTTTGCTGTGCTTTTCTGAGGTGAGGCTGCACCAGTACAGTTTCTTTTTACCAGACGATGTTAAAAACCCCTCTTTTCTTTGTTGCCAAAGAGCGTTGATCGGGTGTTTAATCGCATGATCGAACTGAGGTTCTTGAGTGTAAGGGAAGGTGGCTTCGCTGTGGTTTTCCATGGGAAATTACCTGAACTGATGCGTGTGAGAGCTTTATTGCTACTAATGTTGTTAGATTAAAGAACTAGTAAGGAAATGCAAATGGATACTCATGTTTGGCTTGCTTATGTTGTCACAGCGATTTTGTTTAGCTTGGCTCCGGGCTCGGGTACCGTTAACTCAATCAGTAATGGGCTTAGCTATGGCACTAAAAAGTCACTCGCATCAATTGTTGGCTTACAGCTTGGTCTTGCGTTTCACATTATGCTGGTGGGCGCGGGTATCGGTGCACTCGTTGCTAAGTCTGCGTTGGCGTTCACCATCATTAAGTGGGTCGGCGTGGTGTACTTACTTTGGTTAGGTATTCAAAAGTGGCGTGATAGCTCGAGCCTAGTAGCATCTGAAGAAAGCTCTACTCTGTCGAGTGGCAAACTGCTGAGAAACGCTGTGCTTATCAACCTAACTAACCCGAAATCAATCGTGTTTTTGGTGGCTTTGTTTCCTCAGTTTATTGACCCTACACAACCTCAAGCACCTCAGTTATTAGTGCTAGGTGTGACGACAGTATTCATTGATAGCGTTGTTATGTTGGGTTACACCTCATTAGCGTCACAAATGGGACGTTTTATTCGCTCTGATCGCATAATGGGTAAGATAAATAAAATATTTGGTGGTATGTTCATGGGCTGCGGTGCTTTGCTAGCTGCCGCGAAAGCTTAGATTAAGCGACTGAGTTATAGTTAAACCAATCAGAGTTATCAAGAAATGACCGCTACATACGTTGCTCGACAACCTATCTTAAATCGCAAGAGGAATACACTCGGCTATGAGTTGTTATTTCGCGATGGAGAAAAGAATGCGTACCCAGCGCATATTGAGTCTAATCGAGCAACGTATCGTCTGATTGTTGAGAACTTCTTGTCTGTTGGTCTTAACCCTTCTATTCCATCTTCACGCTGCTTTATCAACTTCCCTTATCAAAGTTTGATTCGTCGACTGCCCTTAAGTTTGCCGAAAGATAAGGTGGTGGTAGAGATTCTGGAAACCTGTAAACCAACAGATGAATTGTTGGAAGCGGTTAAAGACCTTTACCAAGCGGGTTACATGATTGCCCTAGATGATTTTACTTCGACCCCAGAATGGGAACGTTTCCTTAAATACACGCATATCGTAAAGCTCGATATTATGCAGATGGGTTTGGATGAAGCGTGTGATTTGGTTAGGGCGCATCAAGGGAAAAAGTTTAGCTTTTTGGCGGAGCGCGTTGAGACCGAACAAGAATTCCAGCAAGCCAAAGAGGCTGGCTTTAAGTTTTTCCAAGGTTACTTTTTCAATAAACCGGAAATCATCAAGAGTAAATACATTAGCCCTGAGCAAGTGATTGCTATGGAGCTGTTTCAAGAAGTGTGTAAGCCCGATGTGGACTTTCAACGGGTGGAGAGCATTGTCGCGAAAGATGTGGCGCTCTCATATAAGCTGCTGCGTTTTGTGAATACTATGTCGCCGCGCCTTGAAGTGACCATCTCTTCTTTTCGTCAGGCTTTGGTGTATCTAGGTCAAGAGAAACTGAAAATGTTTGTGTCGTTAGCCGTCGCCTCTTATGTCTCTGATAAAAAGCCGAAAGAGCTGTATGGATTGTCCCTACAGCGTGCTCAGTTTTGTCAGCGTATGTCTCGCTATCAGGCATTTGAAGGGTATAGAGAACAGGCCTTTATGATTGGCTTATTCTCCTTGTTGGGTGCTCTGTTGGACTTGTCGTTAGAGAACTTAGTCGAGCAGTTGCCGCTGTGTAAAAGTATCAAGGTTGCTCTATTACGTAGAGAAGGGCCTTACGGTACCTTGCTCGCACTTGAAGAGAGCTTTGAGCATGCCGATTGGCAACAGATTGATGAGCACTGCGCTGATTTAGGGCTTAGCGTGGATCAGGTGAAAACTGAACTTACAGAAGCGCGTCGCTGGAGTCACACAGTGACCAACAAGCTGTAGTGTTGCTTTATTAAACTTTTATGACAATTGAAACGCACGCCTTGACGTGCGTTTTTTTATATCTAAGATATGTGCATATCCATATATGAGTATGTTTTTATGCTTCCTCACCAATTTTTTAAATTACTGTCCGATGAAACGCGAGTGCGTTGCTTAATGTTGATAGTTCGCAATGAGTGCTTATCGGTTGGTGAGTTGACTCAGGCATTGCAAGAAAGTCAGCCAAAGGTTTCACGCCATCTTGCGCAGCTGCGTTCAAACGGTGTTTTGATTGATGTTCGCCAGGGGCAGTGGGTGTTTTACCGCCTGTCACAAGATTTACCAGGTTGGATGCTAAAGTTAATTGACGACCTTATTGCATCGAACTGTTTGAAAACTGAATACCAGCAAGATATTGAGCGCTTAGAGTCGATGAACTCACGCCCAGTATGTTGCGTTTAAATACATTAAAACTTAATGCCGAAATAGTTGTAGTTGCAGCTAGGCGACAAGTGAACTTATCCCTATGAGCATAGTGGCTCTATGTAATTAGGGCGGCCGGCGCTCCGGTAAGTGAACGTAGTCAACAACGCTGCGGCTTCAAATATGAAGGCAATTAACTGAGAGAACAGAAAATGACAGTCAAAGTAGGTATTAATGGTTTTGGTCGTATCGGCCGTCTAGCACTTCGCGCAGCATTCGATTGGGATGAGCTAGAATTTGTTCAAATTAACGATGTTGCTGGCGACACAACAACACTGGCCCACCTTCTAGAATTTGATTCAGTTCAAGGTCGCTTTCACCACGAAGTAACTGCAGAAGGCGATGAGATGATCATTAATGGCCAGCGCATCAAGACCACACAAGAGCGCGACATCGATGCGATCGACTGGTCTGGTTGTGATGTGGTTATCGAAGCGACAGGTGTTCACCGTAAGACCTCTTTCCTAAACAAATACCTAGAGCAGGGCGTGAAACGTGTTGTGGTATCGGCGCCAGTGAAAGAAGAAGGCATCGCAAACATCGTTGTTGGTGTGAATGACAATATCTTCGACCCTGCGGTACACAAAATCGTAACGGCAGCGTCTTGTACAACGAACTGTATCGCGCCAGTGGTTAAGGTGATCAACGAGAAGCTTGGTATCGAGAACGCAGCCTTCACCACTATTCACGATTTAACTAACACGCAAACTATTCTTGATGCGCCGCACAAAGACTTACGCCGCGCACGTGCATGTGGCATGAGTCTTATCCCAACAACGACGGGCAGCGCCAAAGCGATTGTTGAGATCTTCCCTGAGCTAGAAAACCGCATCAACGGCCACGCAGTTCGTGTACCGCTAGCGAACGCTTCTCTGACAGACATCATCTTCGAAGTGAAGCAAGACACCACGGCAGAAGAAGTTAACGCGATGCTGAAAGAAGCGTCTCAGAATGAACTAAAAGGTATTCTTGGCTTTGAAGAGCGTCCACTGGTTTCTATCGATTACAAAGGCGACCAACGCTCAACAATCGTGGATGCACTATCAACGATGTTGGTCGGTAAGCGCATGGTTAAGATCTACGCTTGGTACGACAATGAGATGGGTTACGCAACACGTACCGCTGAGCTTGTTCATACCGTTGGCCTTGCTTAATAAGAATCTGGAGAAGATATAATGATACATCCAACATGGCAACTAGACCTAGAGCAAGGTGCGCTAGTGCTTACTCCGTGCCCAGGCACAAAAGAAGCAACGCTTGATGCATCACTGGCTCAGCTAAAAGAGCAAGGCGTTGAAGCTATCGTGACAGCACTTGATGACCATGAGCTTGCAAGCAAAGACGTGGCGGCACTTGGTGAAAAAACACGTGCGTTAGGTATGCAATGGTTCCAGATCGAAATTGAAGACGACTGTGCACCGGGTGCTGGTTTTGCTGCGAAGTGGCAAGCAGCTAGCCCTGAGCTACATAACATCGTCGATAACGGCGGCAAGGTTGCAATGCATTGTATGGGCGGCTCTGGTCGCACTGGTTTGTTCGCAGCTCACCTACTGTTAGAAAAAGGCTGGGATTTGAGCAAGGTAGTTCAAGAGGTGCAGGCACTGCGTCCAGGTGCCTTCACTAAACCTATCCAGGTTGAATACATTAATGGCGTAGCGAATAGCTAATAGTCATCAGTGTTAGACAGGGAGCTTTTGGTATCTGGAGTGTTGAACTTATCATGATCCAAAAGCTCTTTTTGTTTAGATTGCAGAGATAGCGTTATGTTTTCAAATCTAAGTAAGAGCGTTCGCCAATACATGTTGGTGACTTTTAACTACTGGAACTTCACCATTACTGATGGTGCACTTCGCATGTTGGTGGTTCTGTATTTTTACGACCTTGGCTACAGTTCGTTAGAAATCGCCTCACTGTTCCTTTTCTATGAATTCTTTGGTGTGTTGACTAACCTAATCGGTGGCTGGTTAGGGGCGCGTCTTGGCCTCAATAAGACCATGAACATTGGGTTAGGCATGCAAGTCGTCGCCTTGGGTATGCTCGCGGTGCCAACGGCAATGCTGACCATTCCTTGGGTCATGGCGGCGCAAGCCTTGTCTGGTATCGCTAAAGACCTCAATAAGATGAGTGCCAAGAGCTCAATTAAGACTCTGGTTCCTGATGAACAACAAGGCGCGCTTTATAAGTGGATTGCGATTCTGACCGGATCTAAGAATGCGCTTAAAGGGGCAGGCTTCTTTATTGGTGGTTTACTGCTTTCAACGATTGGCTTCCAATACGCCGTGCTCGCGATGGCAGCCGTGTTGGCATTGGTCTTCGTTGGCAGTGTGTTGAGCTTAGAAGCGGACATGGGCAAAGCGAAAACCAAGCCTAAGTTCAAACAGATCTTCTCTAAGTCTGAATCCATCAACATCCTATCCGCAGCACGTATGTTCCTGTTTGGCGCTCGTGATGTGTGGTTTGTGATTGCTTTGCCGATTTACCTAGGCAGTGTGTTTGGTTGGGATCACTCATGGGTTGGCGGTTTCTTAGCTGCTTGGACTATCGCTTATGGCTTTGTACAGGGCATAGCGCCGAAGATTACTGGTAAAGCTCAAGGTAAGGTGCCAGATGGCCATGCCGCGCTGTTATGGGCTGGTGCGCTGGCTATAGTGACCGCTGCTATCGCTTATGCGGTACAGATTGGCTGGCAACCCGAGTTAGTTATTATCGGTGGCTTGATGGTGTTTGGTGTTATCTTTGCGGTGAACTCATCACTTCACTCATATTTGATTGTGAGTTATGCGAAAGGCGATGGCGTTTCTCTTGATGTCGGTTTCTACTACATGGCAAACGCGATGGGCCGTTTGATTGGCACGATATTGTCGGGCTTGGTATTCCAAATGGCAGGTTTGTCTGCGTGTCTGTGGGTTTCCTTCGCATTCTTGGCGATAACGACGGTGATCTCTCTGCGTTTACCGAAAGTGCCGCAAATTTCAGCGGCATAAGCTTCAGCCACATGAGCCTCATTTGTGAGAGCTCAAGTCGCAGAAGCTAGAGTCGTATGAGCTAAATTCGCGATAAGTATCTCCTTTAACACTAAGCTGACTTGGTATTTATTCCGGTCAGCTTTTTTATTGCTATAGTAGAATGATTGAATATTAATCAGGCATTTACATGAAGCAGCGAATTCTCTTTTTTGATTTAGCACGATGTGTCGCGGCCGTAGCGGTTATCGCGATTCATGTTTTGGCGCCTTATCGCAATGAGTTGGGCACTATTCCTTTCGGTGAATGGCTTACTGCCATTACGGTAAACGGTTTCAGCCGCTGGGCAGTACCTGTGTTCATTTTGATTACTGGCGCACTGATGCTCAGTGATCAGCGCCCGTTTGACGCCAAATACTACCTCAAGCGTCGTTTGGGCAAGGTACTGATACCTTTCATTGTCTGGTCGCTTTTCTATACCTATCTGTCGGGCTGGTCGGCAATGGGCTTTGATGCCGACGTCAGTTGGGACGTGTTGCTTAATAGCTACCATCATTACACCTATTACCACCTTGGTTTCTTCTATTACTTCATCCCACTCTATTTTGTGATTCCGTTCTTGCAGATCATGGTTAGAAAGTACGGTGATAGATCGGTCTATGCCTTTACGGCGGTATGGTTGTTCACAACATTGCTGTTCTTACTGAAAATCGATGGCCCTTGGAGTCACGAATTGTGGTTGTACACCGGTTACTTACCATTGGGTTACTTGCTGTATAAGATTGTGCCACTTAACAAGATGACCGTTGGCGTGAGTGTGTTACTGGGTGGGCTAGCGTTACTAACCACGGTTTACATGGTGGTTGATGCAAGCTTGGTAGCAGAAGAGTACACGGTAGGGCGCTGGCTATCTTACAAAACGTTGAATACCGTATTAGCCGCGAGCATGGTGTTCATGGTATGCCGTTACTATGGTGAAGGCCTGTCTGAGAAGAGTAACCAAGTGGTTGGCTTTATCAGTAAGCACAGCTTAGGTATTTACCTGCTGCACCCGATTTTCTTGTGGCCGATGAAAGAGTTTGGTTGGTACCAAGGACATCCGGCATGGGTTATTCCATTATGGATTGTGATCAGCGGAGCTGGCGCATTATGGATGAGCTGGTTGGTGTCTAAGTCAGAGAAAACGCGTTGGTTATTGCCTTAGCGGTGATTGCTAAGGCTTTCTGATGGATTGCTTAGGGACGACAGTTGAAGCGGCTGACGTTTAGCGCTTCAACGCAAAGTGTAAGAACTTATCGCCTTGGTAGGTTAAGGTTCCTTTGTCGCCAGGGTTAAGGGCGTGGAAATAGTGGATGCCGACTTGGAATTCTCGCTTCGGACCAACCACACCACGTTGAACGTAAATCCAGTACTCTTGATCTTCTTGGCCCGGTTCTGCGTCAGGAAGGTCGATCGATTGTTTGTCTAACACCGTGACATTCACTTTCTTCTCTGGCGCATTTTCACCTTGCGAGTGTTTTCGATAGAAACCAATAAATACCCAAGCCGCTAGAGCAGCGAGAGCAAAGATGGCAAAAAAGAGTGAATTAGGCATATAACCTCCATGTAGTCGTGATGGTTATTCTAGTCTTTCAGGCAATAGGGATATGTGTTTAAAGCCGTTATTCGTGAACTGTTGTAAGCCAAGCTGATTATTTTTCGGCAGACATCACATTTAATGGTCAGTTTGGGATAAAGCATTGTTATTTATTGTCTCTTTCTCTCGTAAATAACAGTGATTTTGTATAAGAATAGGGAAATGCTCGACTAGAATTATAGTGTGGAGTGGGAGGGCTAAGATGACCGATATTGAAAAAGTGGTGACAAGAACTCGCAATATAGAGAAATTATTGAGGCTTCAATATCATGCCGAAGGCGAAGGATTGCATGAGCTTGTAACAAGCTGTGAAGAAAGGCTACCGCACGATATGGTGAGCAAGCTGCGCTATATCGCAACGTGTCGTAATAAGGTAGTCAATGAACATGAGGCTAAGTTGGAAGACCAACATAAGTTCATCATGATGTGTAACGACTGTGAGAAGGAGCTGACTCCACGTAGTGGTCGTTTTATCTGGCGAGTTGCGATCTTACTGATGATGGCAATGACTTTAGCTGCCGCAGGTTTCTATTATGCGAACTGGGATGTGCTAACACTGCATCTGTTTTCGAAGTGAAAAAATTGAACAAAAAAAGGGACGCTCATGGCGTCCCTTTTTTTATCTGTAACTTGCTTAGTACATCATCGGTAGTGTCATTAGACCTACAACTACCGCGATCATTACAAGTCCTTGTCTTTGCGAAGATGAAATCATAACACTACTCCTAAATTTGGTTGTCTCTCGCTATGTTTTAAAGAATAGCACTACTTATGGCCTTAGATCAAGAATTACTTTCGAAAGCTTTAAAAGTAGTAGAAAACTATGAGTTTTTGGCTTGTTTGGCAGTGTTTAACTGTGTTTTATGGTGTGTTCTTAATTTGTTCGTTGTGATTTATGTTTGTTCTAATTTGATTTAACTTGTTGTTTTGTAATGGTTGTTTTGTGTAATTTATATTGTTAAAGGTTGTTAAACTGTATTAATAGAGGTTGGTGGTGGCTAGGTTGGTTTTGGTTGGTTTTTTAAGTTTTCGGCTTGGTTTTTGTGGCGATTTTTACCGGAGGCTTGAAATAACTTGACAAAACTGGGCGTTAAAAAAGAAAACTGGCTACTTTACAAGTCTAGGCTTGGTTGGCGTTTTTATTTTCCTATTAATCTTGAGTTTGTTTATTTAAGTTATTGTTATTATTTACTTTAAATGTGGTTATTTTAATTTTTTAAGTGTGGTATTTTACGGAATTAGGCCGGTTTTGGTGGGGTCGATAGGTTAGAATTGGCCAAAATTCAAGTATGGCGACTCTAATGCCAGTTTGAATGGGTTTTATGATGATTCGTTCTAGTTTTAAACGAATGGCCATTGTCATGGTGGTAATTGTTACGACTTCAATCTAAAGAGACTCTTTTTAGTGGAAGCGTAATCAAGATCCAATTTTGAGGGGCTGAGGCTTTACATCAACACTCGTGTGCCTAGACTGGCGACGATTTAAAGCAATAGGGCAAGTGGTATGTGGAGTTGGTTAGCGGTTTCCTTATCTGGTATCGGAGCAATAGCAGGAACGAAACATGGACATATCGGTCAGGCCTTATCGTATAAGGTATTTACCTTTGTATTATTAGCGACAATTGCTTTAACTCAGTCGGTTGTGGCTGACTTTACCTATTGGATAGTTGCGGGGTTGGCTATCTCTGCGATCGCAGATGTGCTTCATACTCTCACTCAAAAACGCCCTCTGCATTTTGTCTGCTTCTTATTGGCTCAACTCTGTTACAGCAAAGCTTTTTGGTTACAGCTATCAGGTGAAATGGTTTGGTGGTTGTTCGCGCTGTTATTGGCAGCTTGCGTTGTTGCTTTCTTTTTACTGCTGCCACGCTTAGACAAACTCGTTTTTCCCGTGGTCATCATGGGCATTGTGCTTATTCAGTTAGCATGGGCTTCTGGTGAGGTTTGGCTGCTGGATCCTCAGTTATCACACGCGGTCGGTTTTGCTGGCTGTAGCGTGCTGCTCCTTTCGGCCTTAGCTTATGCGCTAAACAGTTACCGCAGCCCAATCAAGGGCGCTTACTTTTGGGTAACGGGCAGTTACTTTCTCGCACACGCATTCATCGTCGCATCGATTACTATTTAGGGTAGAGCTCTCTCAAGCCTGAGCTACATCAAAACGGCGTTGCTAAAACTCGGTACTCTACGTGTAATTCATTAAACATGAGATTGAGTTATGACGACTGAAATTCACGCACACAACGTTTTAAACCTGCTTAGTGAAAAGCCACTGACTCGCGAAGAGCTAACATTAGCGCTTGCTCAAACCTATGGCGAAGAAGCTCGCTTCCATACTTGTAAGCTCAATGGTCTGGATTTAGATAGCCTGTTGAAGTTTTTCTTGAAGATGGAAAAGGTTGTCGTTGTCGATGACAAGCTTTGCACTAATCGCGAACGTGTGTGTAACCACTAATTCCCAGAGATTTGGTTTTTAGAGCCTTTTGGCTTTTATCGATAAGAAGAGTGGATGCGACGTTTCGGCTTCACTCTTTAAATTCTCTTTTTCCTTTTTCCTTTCTATTTGCTCTCGCAAAATTCCCTTCTAATTACATAAGTTAATCCTTTTATTACTGCGTTCGAAAATCAATGTTGAGGCTGCTATACTCCGCGCACTTACGCTTTTCGAGACAAACTTATGGAAATTTTATCTGCAGCAACCATGCTGTTTCTTATTATGGACCCGCTTGGCAATCTACCAATCGTGCTCTCTATCCTTAAGCATATTGATCCGAAGCGTCGCCGTATTGTTCTTGTTCGTGAACTGATGTTTGCGCTGGTTATCCTGCTGTTGTTCTTGTTTGCTGGTCAAAGCATCATGAACTTCCTGCACGTGCAGCCTGAAACCTTGAGTATCTCTGGCGGTATTATTCTATTCATCATCGCGATTAAGATGATTTTCCCAAGTGCGGGTAGTATTACTGGCCTCGCGGCGGGTGAAGAACCGTTTATTGTGCCGATGGCGATCCCAATGATTGCTGGCCCTTCAGTGATTGCGGCATTGATTCTGTTGTCGACACAGCACCCTGACAATATGTTAGAGCTTTCAGGCGCAGTGATGCTGGCTTGGGGTGCTACCTTCTTTATTCTGATGTTTAATGGCTTCTTCCTGCGAGTGCTGGGAGAGAGAGGGCTTAAAGCCATCGAACGCTTGATGGGCTTGTTGTTGGTTATGCTGTCGACGCAAATGTTCCTCGATGGTGTGAAAGGCTACATGGGCTAACATCAATATCATTGCTGAATAAAAAAACGCCGCTTAAATGAGCGGCGTTTTTGTCTCTACTGTTTCTGTCATGATGTTTTCTGTAGCTAAGCGTTTTATATCTGGGCTTAAGCTCGATTACATCATGTGTTTGCGTCGGATATCGAGTAAGGCGAAGACACCGAAAATCAATATTGACCACTTCTCCCAACGTGACATCTCGATCTTATCGCCGAATGCACCGATGAAAATCAGCATCTGCAGGCCGTGCATGAAGAACAAGAATGCGGTCATGATATAAAGCGCAATCGCAGCATTACCCGGAAACGGGTAGAAAATATTTACGATTAAGATAAACCAAACAAAGGCGATGGCTGCTTTTGCTAGTGGAAGCAAGAACTTCATTCAATAACTCCTATTCTTCAGTGATTCGATTGAACAGTCGGTAGCTTGACTGTCCGGTGGTCTTGTCGCGATGCAATTCCCAGTTCTCTGGCATAGCTTCGAGTTTCAGTTCTTTCTCTGTCTCGACGTAAATGATGGCATTGTCTGCAAGCCAACCGTTACTCTCAAGCAGTTGTACTGTTTCTGCCAGTAAGCCTTGACGAAATGGTGGATCAAGGAAAACCATATCGTAAGGCGTGCCCGGTTTCTTAAGGAAAGAGATAGCATCAGTATTCACGACATTAATGTTGTCTGCCTTGAGCTCTTTCGCGTTATCAGAAAGCTGTTTAGCCGCCTTTTGATTCATTTCGAGCAGTGTCACCATTTTGGCTTGGCGAGAAGCTGCTTCAAAACCTAGACCGCCAGAACCGGCAAATACATCCAAGCAAGTTGAATGTGGGATATCTTGAGCCACCCAGTTAAAGAGTGTTTCTTTTACTCGGTCAATGGTTGGGCGTAATCCTTCTAAATCATGAACAGGCAGCTTTCTACCTCTCCATGAGCCACTAATAATTCGAACAAAGCCTCCGGATGGCTTTTTTTGTGATGTGTTTTGCTGGCGACGTCTTACCATAGATTTTTTGACCGCTAATAAAGTGATACTATACCGAGCCCAATTTAAGTGGGTTCGTGTATTAAATAAATTTGCAATGACAAAGTGTATCAAGCTAAAAGCAAACTTATCACTGCTTTGTCATTTTTCTTTACTATTCGTTTGTACAAGCTTGTATTGTATAACAATAGCAAAGAGTCGACGTGTATTAAGTCAATACAGCTAATTAGTAGATCTAGGAAACTCCTCTGATGACGGAAAAAAAGAAGCGCGGATTATTATCGTGGCTTGGTTTTGGTGAAGAAGAACAAAGCCCAAAAACTCAGAATGAAGCGAACGTAGAAAGCGTTGAAGATCAAACTGAAGTTGAATCACAAGTTGAGGCTGAACAGGTCGCGCCTGAAGCTGAACAAGTTAAGCCAACTGAATCTGAGCAAGCGCTTGAAGAAGCTCAACAAGAGCAGCAACCTGTCGCAGCAGAAGCAGAAGCAGAAGCAGAAGCAGAAGCAGAAGCAGAACAGGAAGAAGTGGCAGTTCCTCAAGCTAAGGTTGAAGAAGTACAAGAGAAGCCGACAGAAAGCTTCTTTGCTCGTCTTAAGCGCAGCCTAAGCCGCACTAAAGCAAACATCGGTGCTGGTTTCTTTGGTCTGTTCAAAGGCAAGCAAATCGATGAAGACCTGTTTGAAGAGCTAGAAGAGCAACTTCTGATTGCTGACGTGGGTATGAATACCACGGTTAAGATCATTGAAAACCTGACAGAAAAAGCATCTCGCAATGACCTAAAAGACGGTGAAGCGCTTTATGGTCTGCTCAAAGAAGAGATGGCAGACATCTTAAGCCAAGTGGAACAGCCACTGGTTGTTGATACCACTAAAACACCTTACGTTATCTTAATGGTGGGTGTGAACGGTGTAGGTAAGACAACTACGATCGGTAAGCTGGCGAAACAATTCCAAAATGAAGGCAAGAAAGTGATGCTAGCAGCGGGTGATACCTTCCGTGCTGCAGCCGTTGAACAGCTTCAGGTTTGGGGTCAGCGTAACGATGTGCCAGTTATCGCTCAACACACTGGTGCGGACAGTGCGTCTGTTATCTACGATGCGATTGAAGCAGCGAAGGCTCGTGGTGTTGATGTTGTGATTGCTGATACAGCCGGTCGTTTGCAGAACAAGAGCAACCTGATGGAAGAGCTACGCAAGATCGTTCGTGTAATGAAGAAGATTGATGACTCTGCGCCACACGAAATCATGCTAACGCTCGATGCAGGTACAGGTCAGAACGCTATCAGCCAAGCGAAGTTGTTCAGTGAAGTGGCTCCAGTTACGGGTATTACACTGACTAAGCTAGATGGTACGGCGAAAGGTGGTGTAATTTTCTCAATTGCTGACCAGTTCCAGATTCCAATCCGCTACATTGGTGTGGGTGAAGGTATTGATGACCTGCGTCCATTTGAATCTAAAGACTTCATTGAAGCACTATTTAGCCGCGAAGAGTAACGCGAGTAGCAAAGTGGTTTATCCTTAATCTGCTACCGTTTTTAAATTTGATATTAGTGATCGTAAGAGGAATTTTCGGTGATCAAATTTCAGCAAGTGAGTAAAGCCTACCGAGGTGGAAGACAAGCGCTCCAAAAAGTGGACTTTCACCTGAAACGTGGAGAGATGGCTTTTTTGGGTGGGCACTCTGGGGCTGGTAAAAGTACCTTGCTGAAGTTGATCTGCGCGATAGAGCGTCCAACTGATGGACGTGTCTGGTTCAACGATCACGATATCACTCGTATCCCAGCCAAAGACATTCCTTTCTTACGCCGTAATATTGGGATTGTTTTTCAAGACCATCGCCTGCTGATGGACCGTTCGATTTTCGATAACGTCGCTCTGCCTATGCGTATTGAATCTATTTCTGAAAACGAAATAAAACGCCGAGTCAGTGCTGCGTTGGATAAAACCGGTTTATTAGATAAAGCCCGTTGTTTGCCAAGCCAACTTTCTGGTGGTGAACAACAACGCGTGGGTATTGCTCGCGCCGTGGTTAACCGTCCAACTCTGCTTTTAGCCGATGAGCCTACCGGTAATCTAGACCCTGAATTATCTAACCGTGTGTTGCGATTATTTGAAGAATTCAACCGCGCAGGTGTGACGATCATCCTAGCGACGCACGATATCGGGTTAGTGAACACTCGCCCTCAGTACCGCCATCTTGAATTAAACCAAGGATTTTTGAGTGAGGTTGAAGACTATGGCCGCGAATAAGCGCATCAAAAAACCTCAATCTAATCGAGCAGCAAACCGCGCTTCAAGCGACGGCTTCTTTGTTGTTCACTGGAAACAAGCCAAGTCATCGTTCTCGCAAATGTGGCAGCGCCCGTTAGGCAACTTACTGACCCTTGCGGTGATCTCTATGGCGTTGGCGATGCCAGCTTGTTTGTACCTATTAGGTAAAAATGTAGGGGAAGTGGCGCAAGATGTCACTAGCCCGTCACAAATAAGTGCTTATGTAGAGGATGGTATTCCTGAGCCACGAGTAATGGTGCTTAAGGATGAAATCGAAAGTTGGGATCAAGTTGAGCTGGTGGAGTACATTTCTCCGCAGCAAGGGCTTGCAGACCTCAGCCAGTATTCTGGTTTTGAAGACGCCCTAACCATTCTCGACGATTATTCACTGCCAGGTGTGCTGGTGATTACGCCAAGCGTACACAGCGATCCCTTAATTAAAGAGCTGGCAGGCACAGTTAAACAACAAGAATTAGTGACCGATGTTCGCCTAGACGAAGATTGGTTAGCGCGATTAGATGCGATCAAAGCATTAGCGGCTGTCATCGTGATTACCTTAACGGTATTGATGCTGGGCGCGGTATTTCTGATTATCGGCAATACACTACGATTTAATGTGTTGGCGCATAAAGAAGAGATTCAAACCATGAAGCTGATTGGTGCGACCGACAGCTACATTCTTCGACCATACCTTTATGCTGGGATGTGGTTTGGCGTTTTAGGTTCGATTAGCGCTTGGGTAATGACGGCATTGATTACCGTATTGCTGAACAGCGCGGTGGATGACTTGGCTCAGCTATACGACAGCCACTTCCGTTTAATTGGCCTGAGTTGGGATGAATCTTTACTGCTTTTGATCGTCGGAACTCTGCTTGGTAGTGTGGCTGCAAAGCTTTCTGCACAGCGTCACCTAAAAGAAATTGAACCAGTTTAGGTGAATAGAGTCATATTTAGACGAAAAATAGGCACTTCTTAACCAGTTTTTGCCTTGTATAGACGAATTGATTATGCATAATTACTTCCCCCTCCTTGAAACCTGTTCATTTTAGGTTCAAGATTGTAGGGTTTTAATAGATGTATTACTCCAGATCAGAGATTGATGAGGAACCGAATGGCAAACCAAGCGTATCAAATGGCTTTAGTCACACAAGATAGTTTAGATAGCTATATCCGCTCAGCGAACAGCTACCCTATGCTGACTCCTGAAGAGGAACGTGGACTTGCAGAGCGATTACATTACAAAGGTGAGATCGACGCTGCGAAAGGCTTGATCCTTTCCCACCTAAGATTCGTGGTGCACGTTGCAAGAGGCTACTCTGGCTACGGGCTACCAATGGCTGATCTCGTCCAAGAAGGTAACATCGGCTTGATGAAGGCTGTTAAGCGCTTCAATCCAGAAGTTGGTGTTCGTCTCGTCTCGTTTGCTGTTCACTGGATCAAAGCTGAAATCCATGAATACGTTCTACGTAACTGGCGTATCGTTAAAATTGCGACCACTAAGGCACAGCGTAAACTGTTCTTTAACCTTCGTAAGTCTAAAAAGCGTTTGGGTTGGTTCAATAACGGTGAAGTTGAGACGGTTGCTCGTGAACTGGGTGTTGAGCCTTCAGAAGTTCGTGAGATGGAATCTCGCTTAGCAGCACAAGATGCGACGTTTGAAGCGCCTATGGACGATGACGATGGCGGTTCTGCTTACACTGCTCCAGTTTACTACCTAGAAGACAAGGCGTCAGACGTTGCTGAGACGGTTGAAGCGGCTAACTGGGAGTCACACACCAATAATCGCCTAGGGCTAGCACTAGCAAGCTTAGACGAGCGTAGCCAACACATTGTTCGCTCACGTTGGTTAGACGACAACAAGGCAACCCTGCAAGACTTAGCGGATACCTACAGTATCTCAGCTGAGCGTGTTCGCCAGTTAGAAAAGAATGCGATGAAGAAATTGAAACAAGCCGTTGGTGATTTCTAATAGCATCTAGTTTCTATTAGCTTCTACTTTCTAGTAGAGCTAACAAATAGCTGAATTTTGAAAAGGCCGAGATCGAGAGATCTCGGCCTTTTTGTTTTGGATCGATTTCTCAACTTTTGCGATCGAAATTTGCAAAATGATTTTGTGGATAACTCTGTGAGAAGTTTATTCGTCAGCTATCTAAAAGCAGTGTGTAGTAAGGCTTTGACGGGGTTTTTCGAGTGGGGATATGTTTCAGTTAACCCACAGTTAGATCAGGATCATTACTACATGTTGTGGATCTATTTTTGAAAAGACACTTTATTCACGCAATTCACAGATTTATCCACAAATGGTGTAAAAGTGATCGCTGGTGGATAACCTTATTAAGTGGATGTGAATGTTAGCCTTGGGATAGGTTACAATGGCAGCAAAGTAAATCAGTATAAAAAGAGAAAGTCATGGACCAGTTTAAACATATCGATGTTAAAGGCGCTCAAGCCCTCATCGAACAAGGCGAAGCTCGACTTGTCGATATACGTGACCCGCAGTCTTTTGCGGTTGCCCACCCAAAAACAGCCTACCACCTGACTAACGATACGATGGTGTCATTCATGGATGAGGTTGAGTTCGAACAACCTATCTTAGTGATGTGCTACCACGGCATCAGTAGCCAAGGTGCGGCACAATATTTAGTGAACCAAGGCTTTGAAGAGGTATATAGTGTTGATGGTGGTTTCGAAGCTTGGCATCGTGCTGAACTTCCAGTGATCGCAGGTTAATGACTTTCATCACCTGAACCGCCTCAAGCATCCCTCATAGAATGAATAGGAAGTAACAATGATTAGATTGATGGTGTTAGACAATCCACGTCTTGCTCAAGCATTTATTGATTATATGGCCTCTCGTCAGATCCCTATTCAGATGTCTCCAGAGGGAGAAGGGCGTTTTGCTCTTTGGCTTCTTGATGGCCAATTTCAGGTTGAAACCGAAGCTGAGCTGAATCGTTTTCTGGCTGAGCCCAATCATAAGCGCTATCAAGCTGCATCTTGGGACATGGCAGAGACCAGAAAGAGCAACTTCCATTACCACACGCCAAGCTTCATGGGCATGATCAAAGCCAAAGCAGGCCCAGTGACACTAAGCCTGATGTTGGTGTGTGTGGTGATTTTTGCGCTGCAACAGATCGGTTTTGGCCAAGCTATTTTCAATGCCCTACATTTCCCAGCGGTGGATGGACAGCAATGGCAGCTGTGGCGTTGGTTGAGTCATGCCGTTCTACATTTCTCTGTTATGCACATCGCATTTAATATTTTGTGGTGGTGGCAGCTAGGTGGAGACATTGAGAAGAAACTTGGCAGCCTCAAGCTACTTCAGATCTTTGCTGTCTCTTCTGCGCTTTCAGGTGCTGGGCAGTATTGGGTTGAAGGGGCGAACTTCGGTGGTTTGTCTGGTGTTGTGTATGCCTTGGTTGGTTACTTATGGGTGGTTGGTGCGAAGGCGCCACAACTTGGTTTAGGTATCCCAAGACAGATTGTCGGCTTTATGTTGGTGTGGTTGGTGCTTGGGTACATGCAGCCATTTATGGCTATCGCCAATACGGCGCATTTAGCTGGTCTAGCCGCTGGTGTGATTATTGGCTTTATCGATGCGATGAAAGCACCAAGCTCGGCAAGAAGCTAATTCATATCTTCTAATGAGTAGCCAAACGATAGAGACAAAAAAAGCGGCCAGATGAGCCGCTTTTTTATTGGGATTCGTTTTACATCATTACTGATAAAGGTATTTGGTAAACAGTAAGTCAGCAATCAGGGTTTTACCTGTCTCTGGAAGCAAAATCTTGTTGAGGTGTTCAACTAAGGATTTTCTTAAGTCTTCACGGCCAGATAGAGATTTAATGGTTTCTTCGTTTTGTTTGCCAAGCAATTCAATCACCGCATCGCGAATCAGTGGTTGGTGATGCTCAATAGCGGCCAAGTCGCTACTATTTGCCACCATGATGTCGAGGCGAACCTGAATGTAGCCCAGTTTTTTACCTTTAGTGTAAAAATTGGTGGTCAGGTCTGGCTCTAGCGTGAAGTAGGCGAGTTTAGCTGCCGACTCCTCTTCCGCGAAACTTGATGCTGAAAAGAGTAGGGTAATCGCAAGAAATATTTGGGCTACATAACGTTTGTGCATATTTGTGACTTTTCTTTAGTTTATTCGCGATATTCGAAACGCATTAGTCTTGTTACAATGAGCGGTCTAAATCTAAATACGTTTACAATTCGAAGAACGCTTTAATTTTGTTCGAAAGTTGAAGCTTTATTGTACGTGTAAAGTCACCTATTGAATACTAGTATGAATCAGCCAATATCGCTGTATCTTAATTCGTTAATGAATGTAGATTGGCAAAGTACAGAAACATTTGATTTTCCTAATGAAACCACCAAAGAGTGGTTGATGGAGCAAGGTTCTCTTTCCCGCAAGTTGGGGAAGTGCTGTCAGCACCTGTCTGTTGAGTTGCTTCATAATCAAGTTGTAGAACGCTCAATGCTGCAACAAGACGAGGAACATCTTTTATCATCGTTTGATTGCTTACTGCGTAAAGTGATTTTAAAGGGTGATGACGAACCGTGGGTGTTAGGTCGAACCTTGATTCCCCGAGTCACATTAGAAGATCATCAGCACTCAGACCTTTCTCAACAAGGTAATGTCCCGCTTGGATTGACCGTTTTCAGTGCTGAGAACGTGGGGCGAGATGCGCTGCAAGTCGGTTGGGTTATCGCAGGCGATGAGCGATTACTCGCGCGTCGTTCTCGATTATGGATGAACCATAAACCGATGCTTGTGGCAGAACTGTTTTTACCAACATCACCCATTTACTCTAAGGAGAGTGTGTAAATGCTTGCCACCAAAGCGAAGGCGTATTGGCAATTAACGCGAATGAATCGCCCGATTGGTACCCTATTACTCCTTTGGCCGACCTTGTGGTCACTGATTATCGCCGCACAAGGTATGCCTGATTTTGATGTCTTGGTTGTTTTTGTACTCGGCGTGGTGTTGATGCGTTCAGCTGGCTGTGTGATCAATGACTTTGCGGACCGTAAAGTAGATGGTCATGTTAAACGTACCAAGCAGCGTCCATTACCCTCAGGTTTGGTTTCCAGTAAGGAAGCGATTCTGCTCTTTTTAGTGCTAGCCGTAGTTTCATTCTTGCTGGTACTCACCATGAATCCACTGACCATTAAGCTCTCATTTATTGGTGTGGGTCTGGCGTTCATTTACCCTTTCATGAAGCGTTTTACGCATCTTCCACAGTTGTTTCTTGGCTTAGCGTTTAGTTGGGCGATACCAATGGCTTGGGCGGCACAAACCAATGAACTGCCAAGCATTGTGTGGTTTGTCTTCGTGATTAACGCGTTGTGGACGATTGCTTACGACACGCAATATGCGATGGTTGACCGAGATGATGACTTGAAGATTGGTATTAAATCGACGGCTATTTTATTTGGTCGCTTCGATAAACTGATTGTTGGCTCTTTGCAACTCGTCACCCTAGCGATGCTGATTGCGTTAGGCATGCATTACCAACTAGGAGATACCTTCTATTGGGCACTGTTGGTAGCGGGAAGCTTATTTGTGTATCAACAACACCTGATGCGCCACCGTGATCGAGACCTTTGTTTCCAAGCCTTTCTAAACAACAACTATGTTGGAATGGCAGTGACAGCGGGCTTGTTCATTACCTTCTGGTAAGCATCCGCTTTTCGAGTTAACGAATGCTAAAGAAAAAGGCACCCATTGGGTGCCTTTTTTGATCGCGTTTGGCCTCGCTATTCAAGAGACACCAAGCTGATGATTACTCCGCTTGGTGGATACTCTCTTGAATCGTCAAACGTACTTCAGGGTAAAGCATTGAGTAGAGAAGCTTAGCGAATTGCTCAGTCTTGTCTAAATCACAGTTACCATCGTTATCCAGATATTGCTGTTGTTTCAGAGTTGCGAACATCGACGCAAACACGCCTTTATCGAAGAACTCTGGTGCATTGATGCCTTGCAGACGACCAAGTCGCTGTGCAATGTCTTGGCTCTTCTGTTCAAGATCGGATTTATCCAGATCAGGGTTCTCTGCTAACAGGTTCAAAGCAATAGAGTAGCGTTGTAGCGTTTCTGAAATCGTACGACCTAACAGCATCAGTGCTTGGCTGTTTGATTGGTTGATGGTGACTTCATTATCAGAAACCACAAGCATACCTTGGTTAACCAGCTCTTCAATGATGTTAGAAACCACGCCTTCAAGCTTGTCTTCGTCGTAGCTTAGGAACAGCTCTTTCTTCAAGAACGGGTAGATAGCAGCAACGTTCTCTTGGATCGCGTCAATTGATAAACCGCGTTGACGAATAGTCATCTGTGCAATTAACGATGGCAGAGCAAACAAGTGAATGATGTTGTTTCGGTAGTAGGTCATCAGAATTGACTGGTGACGGTCTAGCGAAATGATGTCGCCCATTGAGTCTGATTCAATCAAGAACTTGTTCAGTGATTCAGCATGTTTTACTAAATCTTCAGCGCTGTCTTTTGGCACAGTGAACGTTGCCGAATATGGAACATTCTTAAGCAGAGACAGGTAGCAATTGATCTGAGAAACCAAAGAGTCACGAGACAATGCGCGCTGTCTTGAGGCCAATAGCGCGGTTGCACAAAGGGTCAATGCGTTGGTCGCCGCGGCATCGTTAATGTGCGTCATCATTTTGGTCGCCAGGTCATTAACCACTGGATTCATCCATTGTGGTTTACTGGTGCCCATTGGGTCGATGTCTTTGGTCCACTCAGGTGAGTGTTCATTCAGGTATTGGTTCAGTTGAATCGGCTCACCGAAGTTCACGTAGCCTTTACCAAAGTTACGTAGCTTACGAATGGTACGAATCACTAAGCTCGCGTTTTCTTTCTCTTTACGCTTGCCACGAAGTTCTTTCGCGTAAGTCGCCACTTCCATCACGTGTTCATAACCAATGTACACAGGGACCAAAGTAACAGGACGGTTCATACCACGTAGCATTGCCTGAATGGTCATCGCTAGCATGCCCGTTTTTGCCTGCAATAGACGACCTGTACGAGAACGACCACCTTCACTGAAGTACTCTACTGAGTAACCTTTAGCGAACAATTCCGCTAGGTATTCACGGAAAATCGTCGAGTACAGCTTGTTGCCTTTGAAGCTACGACGAATAAAGAATGCACCACCATGACGGAAAATAGGACCGGCAGGGAAGAAGTTGAGGTTGATACCCGCCGCGATATGCGGAGGCACCATGCCTTCGTGGTAAAGCACATAAGAAAGCAACAAGTAATCCATGTGGCTACGGTGACAAGGCACATAAACAATCTCGTGACCATCTTGAGCCAATTTACGAACCGTTGAAGCGTTGCTGATATGCAGGCCTTGGTAAAGCTTATTCCACAACCAACCCAGAATCTTCTCACCACGCTTGATCAGCGAGTAAGAGAAGTTTGCAGCAATCTCGTCCATGATGTCTTGGGCTTCTTTGCTCGCTTTCTCGATCGAGATGTTCTTTGCTTGTGCTTCGTCTTCAATTGCTTTCTTGATCGCTTCTGATTTGAGTAGGCGATCAAACAGCGCTTGGCGGCTTGGAAGGTTAGGGCCTGATGCAGCAAGTTTTTGGCGAGAGAAGTGGATACGCGCTACACGCGCCAGTTTGTGCGCGATGGTGCTGTCGGTACCGTGTGAGTTTGCCATGTAGCGAAGAGATACCACAGGACTAAAGCGAACTAGACAGTCACGACCTGCGAGCAATACCGCTTTTGATTTTTCTAAGCCATTCATTGCTTGTAGGTAAGGTTTCTGGTTAGTCTCTTTACCTGGTTTGCGCCCCCACAAAACGGTAGCAGGGATAACTTGAACATCGAGTTCAGAGTCGTCGGCGTGCAGTGAAAGCAATTCAGAGAACACTTCAATTGAAGAGCTTGGTACATAATCATCGTCTTGCAGCAGAGTTTTGCGAGAAGAGATGAAAACGTAGCGTTGCAGTGATTTGCCGTTGATTTCAAGCTTGCTCAACGGATCAGGTAGGCCTAATTCAAGTGCATGTTTTTGCAATGTAAGAATGTCGACACTTGAGCGAAACGGTAAGGCGTATACAATCGGTTTGCTCAAATCAATGTTCAAATCCTCAACAGGGTTTGAAGGAATTGATGTGCCCTTTACCAATACGGATAAAGGTAGCTTCATTAATGAACGTGAAAAAGATTGTCCAGAAGACATATAGGTTCACTGCCTCAATAGTTATTTCAATGTGCTGAAGCGTATCTCTATTTCTCTGATAAAAAGGATAAATCCTATGAGTGAAATAGGGATAAGCCTAGGCGTAAATTTAATCGATGCAAGAATACCAGAAACTGGTCTAACCTTTTAATGGAAATAGTCATATTGCCGTTAAGTTTGTGGAAAATCATTCATCGACTGATTGAGTATAGGGTTAAAAATGACCAAAAAATCAAACACCGGATTCAAACGCATCATCAAAGCAGCAGGCTTTTCATGGCAAGGCATTACGAGTTCGTTTAAAAATGAGGCTGCATTTCGACAGGAAGTGTTCATGGCGGTCGTGCTTATTCCGTTGGCATTTTACCTAGATGTAAGCCAAGTTGAACGAATCTTAATGATCTCATCGGTGGTATTGGTGATGGTTGTCGAGCTAATCAATACCGCGATTGAAGCGGTTGTCGACCGAATCGGCAGTGAACATCATGAGCTTTCTGGGATGGCTAAAGATGTCGGTTCGGCAGCAGTTTTCATCTGTTTGGCACTCGCAGGTTATGTGTGGCTAGAGATCCTGTTTTTGTAATTTGCTAAAAATGAACTAAAAACAACCAATTGCTTTGCTTTTGTTCAGTTACTGGATATACTCACAGTCAACTGTATAAAAAGACAGGTGAATCATGAAGCCGTTAACGCCCCGCCAGCAACAAGTCTTTGACCTTATCAAAGGTAAGATCGAAGATTCCGGTATGCCACCGACACGTGCAGAAATCGCGCGTGAACTAGGCTTCCGTTCTGCTAATGCTGCAGAAGAACATTTGAAAGCTCTTGCTCGTAAAGAAGCGATTGAGATTATCCCGGGTGCGTCTCGCGGTATTCGTATTTTGCTTGAAGATGCAGCAAACGAAGAGCAAGGTTTACCATTAATCGGTCAGGTTGCCGCTGGTGAGCCTATCTTGGCTCAAGAGCATGTAGAAATGCATTACCAAGTTGATCCAGGCATGTTTAAACCACAAGCTGACTTCTTACTTCGTGTAAATGGCGAAAGTATGAAAGACATCGGTATTATGGATGGTGATTTATTAGCTGTTCATAAAACACAAGATGTACGCGATGGTCAGGTTGTAGTGGCTCGTGTCGATGATGATGTAACGGTAAAACGCCTAGAACGTAAAGGTTCAACGGTTCTGTTACATGCTGAAAATGAAGAGTTTTCTCCAATCCATGTCGATCTAGAATCTCAACACTTGTCTATTGAAGGGCTTGCGGTTGGTATTATTCGCAACACCGACTGGATGTAGTCAGTACAAATAGCTTATTGATATTTATTCTCAATAACTTGTCATTGTAATTGATATTCATTATCATCTTCTTTGTCGAGATACAAGGAAGATGATGATGCCAAACCCAACCAAACCTCAAATGAAGCCGCTTACTCGTAAGCCGCGCTCCTCTGTTCAAAAGGCTTCTTCTGAACAAGGGTCTGTACATCAAGAATTCCAAGTTCCGACCAACCTCGTTCAACATCTTTGGTTTCGTAGTCGTGAAAGCCTAGCCGATGATGGTCTCGTTTATGACCCCATCGCAGCTCAAGCCTGCAAGCGTTGCCAGCTCGCACCTGAATGTCTTACTGGCGAGCTAGACCAACAACAACTTCTCTACGCAACACTGACTCAACTTTGTGACTCTCAAGTTCAGCAATTTCTATCTCACAACCCAGATGCTTGGATCATCAATGTTGGAGCAGGGCTCGATACCCGCTTCTACCGTTTAGATAATGGACGCTGCCATTGGGTTGAGCTGGATGTCACGGAAAACCTTGTGTGGCGCCAACGTCTGTTCCACAAAAATGAACGCTATCGTTTGGAGTGTGGTTCTGTCGATGACCTGACTTGGTTGGATGAACTCAATATTCCAGAACAAGCCTCGGTGATGGTGGTGTGTGAACATGCTCTGCTGGATTGCAATGAACAGCAGACGGCGAACTTCATTCAGTCTTTGAGTCGCTACTTTACTCATGCACATGCGTGTTTAGTCTTAGCTGGAGATAAAAGCTCAAGTACGTTGGGGCAAAAACTTGGTTCAGGAAAGTATGCGCATGGCCTATCTTCTCCAATAGACAGTGTTCTCAATTGGTTGCCATGGGCACAATGGGTAAAAGCGTTTTCTCCCCTAGACCAACAATGCAATCGTTGGAAATTGTGGCAGCGGCTTCTTTGTAAGATCTCTCAGGTCAAAAAGCGTTTAACGCCGCAGTTAGTGCTCGTTAAGTGGTAACCCTAGTGGTTCTGTATTTCGAGTAACTGAGTACATAGCCGGTATAAGTAAAATTCCACAACATAGTGAAAGCCCACCCACTAGGTTAAACTATCGCCTCTAATCTAAGAGGTGATCGTGAAGCTATTTAATCCCCAAACTATTTTTCAAACGCTATCCAATCAGGCGATGCACAAAAAAGTGCTGCTGCTCGCGATCCCGATGGTTCTCTCTAATATTACTGTTCCACTGCTGGGCTTAGTCGATGCGGCGGTTATCGGTCACCTCGAGCACTCTTGGTATTTAGGTGGTGTGGCGCTGGGCGGCACAATGATCAGCGTGACCTTTTGGTTGCTTGGTTTCCTGCGCATGTCGACAACAGGGCTAGCCGCACAATCTTATGGTGCGAATGATGGCAAGCAACTTGGTTTAGTCTTTGTGCAAGGCGTGACCATGGCCTTAGGGTTTGCTGGTGTCTTTTTGCTTTTACACAGTCTAGTCGCCGATTTAGTTTTCTCATTGAGTAGCGCCAGTGATCAAGTTAAGCACTATGGTCAGCAATATTTCTCAATCCGCGCTTGGAGTGCGCCTGCTGCGCTAACTAACTTTGTGATTCTAGGTTGGTTACTCGGGACTCAAAATGCCAAAGCGCCCATGTGGATGGTCATCATCACCAATATCACCAATATCGTTTTGGATATCGTTTTTGTTATCGGCTTAGGATGGCAAGTGGAAGGTGCAGCATTGGCATCTGTAATGGCTGATTATGCCGGTCTAACATTTGGCTTGATTTGTGTTTACCGAATCTGGGCGAAGAAGCAGTTACCATCGCCATGGGATCTGCTTAAGAAAACCAGCCAAGGTTTGAGTCGTTTCGTGAAATTGAATCGCGATATCTTTCTTCGTTCATTGTATCTACAAGCGACTTTCACTTTCATGACTTTCCAAGGTGCAAGCTTTGGCGATGATGTTGTTGCGGCCAATGCAGTGTTGATGAGTTTCTTGATGATCATCTCTTATGGGATGGATGGCTTTGCCTACGCAATGGAAGCGATGGTCGGTAAGGCGATAGGCGCGAAAGACAAAGATGAACTGAACCAGTCATTGATTGGTACTTTTTTCTGGAGCTTTAATATTTGTTTGGTACTGACCATAGCGTTCGCACTCGCTGGCTCGAGTTTGATTAATATGATCACTACCATTCCTGACGTGAAGAACCAAGCCGAGGTGTATTTACCGTGGTTAGTCGCAATGCCATTGGTGTCTATGTGGTGCTTCTTGTTGGATGGTATTTTTGTTGGAGCAACCAAGGGCAAGGATATGCGCAATAGTATGTTTGTTGCGACCTGTAGTTTCTTCGCGATTTTCTATTTAGCATCAGGTTTAGAGAACCATGCACTGTGGTTAGCGATGCTGAGCTTTATGGCAATGCGCGGAATTGGTCTTGGTGTGTTGTTTGTTTCTCAGTGGAAGAAAGGGGAGTTTCTCGCTTAGCTCTGAGGGCTCTGTTTGTGGAGAGTAAATGAGGCTGTACAGGTAAAGGGGTATTTAGAACATCATGATCTAATTACTATCAATGCCTTAATATTCAGTGTTTTAAATAAAAACAGCAAGCGCGTGGCTTGCTGTTTATGTATTTGGCCTATGGGTGGTCAAATACTCCTATTGGTTCTTTATCTAGAATAAACGGTTAAGCCCGTTGAGTGCTGCAACACGATAAGCTTCCGCCATCGTTGGATAGTTAAAGGTTGTATTCACAAAGTACTCGATGGTATTTGCTTCACCTTTCTGTTCCATGATCGCTTGTCCGATATGGATGATTTCAGCGGCACGCTCACCAAACACGTGGATACCTAAAATCTCTTTGGTTTCGCGATGGAACAGAATCTTCAAGCTACCAATGTCTTTACCCGCAATTTGAGCACGAGCTAGGTGTTTGAATGAAGAACGTCCTACTTCATACGGTACTTTAGCTGCGGTAAGTTCTTGCTCGGTTTTACCAACAGAACTGATCTCCGGGATGGTGTAGATGCCGGTTGGAATGTCTTCGATAAGGTGGCGTTCAGCTTCACCTTTCACAATTGCTTGAGCCACAAATCGACCTTGGTCATAAGCCGCGCTTGCTAGGCTAGGGTAGCCAATCACATCACCGACAGCGTAAACATGGTCAACATTGGTTTGGTAATTGGTATTTACTGAGACTTGCCCACGCGAGTCCGCTTCTAAGCCAACAGCACCAAGGTTCAGTTTATCGGTATTACCCGTTCGGCCATTGGCATACAGTAGGCAATCAGCGCGCATCTTTTTACCTGACTCTAGGTGAATGATCACGCCATCATCAGTGCCTTCAATTTTCTCAAAGGTTTCATCGTTGCGAATCACGACACCGCTGTTCCAGAAGTGATAAGAAAGTGCATCTGAGGTTTCATTGTCTAGGAATGACAACAGACGGTCACGAGTATTGATAAGATCGGTTTTTACACCCAAACCGCGGAAAATCGACGCGTATTCACAACCAATAACGCCAGCACCATAGATGATGATGTGTTGCGGGTCGTGTTTAAGAGAAAGAATCGAGTCACTGTCGTAGATACGTTCATGCAGGAAGTCGACGTTATCTGGTTGGTAAGGGCGAGAGCCTGTCGCGATAACAAATTTGTCTGCACTGTAATGTTCTTCAGTGCCATCGCTTTGCATTACCGAGACAGTGTTGGTATCGATAAAACGTGCAGTACCAAAGACCAACGTGCACTGGTTGCGGTCGTAGAAGCCTTGGCGTAATCGAGTCTGCTTGTCGATAACCGATTTGGCATGCCCCAAAATGTTAGAAAACGTTGAGTGTATGCTTTTGTTGTTCTGACAAAACAGCGGATTACTGTTGAATTCGATAATACGACTTACGGCATGACGCAGTGCTTTTGAAGGAATTGTTCCCCAGTGAGTACAACCACCACCAACGCTGCTCTCTTTCTCAATGATTGCAACGTTCAACCCGGCTTTGGTTAATCCCATCGCTGCCCCTTCTCCTCCGGGGCCACTACCAATTACGATTACATCAAAGTGGTTGGAGTGCGGCATAGATATCTTCCTTGTTATATTTGATTAACATTGCTTTAGCGAGATTTTAACCGATTCTGTTCTCGGGTACATGAAAAGGGCATCAGAGAGTCGGTGGGATCACGCAGTGTTATCGAAAAAATAATATTTGGTATGTCGTATGTCTCCAAATGACAGCGTGGATATTGAAATTTTTTCTTCGAACGTATTTACTTCGGTACGTGAACAAAGAGGTATGTTTAGTGTCTTATATAACCAGAGTGCCTTATATAAATAAGTGATTCGCGTTATATTGAATAGAGTATTAGACATGCCTGTTTAGGCTGTAAAAGAAGAAATTGATAAAGTATGAAACCAATGGGCATTCGCGCACAGCAAAAAGAAAAAACTCGTCGCAGCTTAATCGATGCAGCATTTAGCCAACTCAGCGCCGATCGTAGTTTTTCCAATCTAAGCTTGAGAGAAGTCGCTCGTGAGGCTGGAATAGCACCGACTTCCTTTTATCGTCACTTCAAAGACATGGATGAGCTTGGCTTAACCATGGTTGATGAAGGTGGCTTACTGCTGCGCCAGTTAATGCGTCAAGCTAGGCAACGCATAGTAAAAGAAGGCAGTGTGATTCGTACATCGGTTGAAACCTTTATGGAATTCATTGAAAGCAGCCCTAACGTATTCAGACTGTTATTGCGAGAGCGCTCAGGAACTTCATTTGAGTTTCGTGCAGCGGTAGCTCGTGAGATACAGCACTTCTCTGCTGAGTTAACCGAATATTTGATAACGACTGGCATGACACGAGACGAAGCTTTTACTCAAGCTGAAGCCTCCGTTATCTTGGTCTTCAACTCAGGGGCAGAAGCATTAGATTTAGATCGACGTCAGCGAGATGAACTGGCTGAACGCTTGATCATGCAATTGCGAATGATGGCCAAAGGGGCTTTTTGGTATCGTAAAGAACGTGAACGTAACCGATTAAAAGGCGGGATTGAATAATGTCGAATGAAAATAATACTGTAAACCGTGGTTCAGAAAGAAAGACACTCGTACTTGCTGTTATTGCCGGTGTGTGTGGTGATGCTCTGTTATCTTGGGTAACAATGAGCGAAGTGGGCTTCTCTATTTTCCCACTGATTGCTTTAGTCTTGGCTGTACAAGCACTTTACCAAGAGTACCTAACTAACCCAGTATCTGAAGATATTCCACTAGTAGGTTTGGCTTGTTTCTTTGTAGGTGCATTTGGCCACTCGGCTTTTGTGAAGGCACAACACCCTGATGCTGGCTCAAACTTCTTTGCGATTATTGTCGCGATGTTGCTTCTTGCATGGGTAGGTAAGAAACTCGGCTTTATCGGCAAAACTGCTTAAGCTGATTTAGAAATTAAAAAAACGAGCCAATGGGCTCGTTTTTTTGTATCTGCTGTTTGGCTTAGACCTGAAAGCGATACTTACGCTTTACGCTCTAGGAATACGCCAGCTTCCATGTGGTGCGTGTAAGGGAACTGGTCAAACAGAGCAAAACGAGTGATGTCGTGCGTTTCGCTTAGGATGTCTAGGTTCTCTTTCAATGTTTCAGGGTTACAAGAGATGTACATGATACGCTCGTAGCCTTGAACCATCTTACAAGTATCAACATCCATACCTGAACGCGGTGGATCAACAAAGATAGTGTTGCAGTTGTAGCTCTTAAGATCGATGTTCGCTTGCTGTAGACGACGGAACTCACGCTTGCCTTCCATTGCTACAGTAAAATCTTCTGCAGACATACGGATGATCTGAACATTTTCAATGTTGTTCGCAGCGATGTTGTATTGCGCAGATTCTACTGACGGTTTCGCCAGTTCAGTTGCCAGTACACGCTCGAAGTTTTGTGCTAGCGCTAATGAGAAGTTACCGTTACCACAGTAAAGCTCAAGTAAGTCGCCTTTGCTGTCTTGAGTACAATCGACAGCCCATTCCAACATTTTCTCTGCCACTTTGCCGTTGGGTTGAGTAAAGCTGTTCTCTACTTGTTGGTAGATGTAGCTATCACCATTCACATCTAGCTTTTCAATTACGTAGTCGCGGTCCAGTACGATTTTCATCTTACGCGCACGGCCAATCAGGTTTAGGTTAAAACCTTCATCGTTTAATTGCTGCTTAAGTGCTTTAGCATCTTGAATCCACTGTTCACCTAATTGACGGTGGTAAAGCAATGACACCAAAATTTCGCCGCTTAACGTAGAAAGGAAGTCTACTTGGAATAGCTTGTGGCGCAGAGAGTGGTTGTCCTTCATTGCATCTGTTAATAGAGGCATTAGGTCGTTGATAAGACGGCTAGCTGCTGGGAACTGGTCTACGCGGTATTTTTCTTTAGTCTCTTGATTGAACATGACGTAATACATATCGTCACCTTCATGCCACACGCGGAACTCAGCACGCATGCGGTAGTGTTGTTCTGGAGATTCATACACTTCCAGCTCAGGCACATTATATTCTGAGAACATTTCAGTAAGACGCTCTGTCTTTTCTGCCAGTTGTTCTTGGTAGCGTTGCGGGTTTACATCTAAATTCGCCATGGTTATGCCTTTTGCTGTCGTGCTTTTAAATCAAGAGCGCAGATTTTATTCAATCACAGGCGCTTGTCCAGTGTTGAGCGCCATTCAATGTAAATCGACCATGAAAACTATAGCTTATAACTATCTTAGACTAGACAAATGATTCAGAGGTCAATACTATCTCCGGCAAGCTGGTGCCATTTAGATGTATAGATGGCTGAAGAGGGAATCTGGTGTGAATCCAGAACTGACGCGCAGCGGTAAAAGAGAACGAGTATTCATCTGACACTGCAAATAGCTTTTTGTGGGAAGTCGAATATCAGGTAACCATAAGGTTGTGCTCTTGAGTCCGAATACCTGCCAGCGGCTAAACCATGACATGTGGTTTGGTAGGAATTTACGCGATTTAGGATCACAACATGAACAAATCCCTTTTAGCGGTTGCTGTAGCATCGCTGCTTTCACCTATCTCCAATTTACACGCCCAACAAGCATCTGCCGACGAAACCATGGTGGTTACGGCTAACCGTTTTGAGCAAAGCACGGAAAGTGTTGTCGCTCAAGTTGAAGTAGTAACACGCCAAGATATCGATCGAATTCAAGCTAAGTCTCTAACAGATGTGTTTAGACGATTGACGGGTATTCAGGTTTCACAAAATGGAGGCCGAGGACAGCAAGCTTCGATCTTTGTTCGTGGTGCTAACTCTGATCAAGTGCTTGTTCTCATTGATGGTATTCGTTTTGCGCGAGCTGCAAAGGGTGGTGTCGATTTTAGCCAGTTACCAATTACATTCGTTGACCGAGTGGAATACGTTCGAGGAGCTCGTGCCGCTATGTATGGCTCAGAAGCTATCGGCGGTGTTATCAACATTATTACTGTTGCAAACTCTGACAATGAAAAAACGGCAGTTAGTGCAGGTTTAGGAAGCTTAGATTACCAAGAGCTGAGCTTTGTTAGTGGTACTAAGGTCGGTGAAAATGGTCACTTGAACGTATCTGTTGGTTACGATTCCGATGAGGGATACAACGTTCATCCATTACCAGGTGTTAATGATGGTGATCGCCATGGTTTTGAATCACGCAATGCTCTAATTGGTTATGTTCATAATTTTGATCAGCAATGGAGTGGCTTCGCGAATTTCCGTATGTTTGAAACCATTTCTCAGTACGATGGTTCATTTGGTACAGACCATTCTTACAAAGAAGCTGAAGTTCAAAATTCGACCTTTGCTACTGGTGTTAAATATAGTGGCAGTGAACTTAAGTCTGATTTCTTAGTTAACTATCAGAATCAAGATAACTGGAACTACGAACAGTCTTTAGGCAAGAACTCAGCGTCAGCAACATCTGATGAGCTTGAACAGCTAAATGTTCAATGGGTGAATTCATACAAACTAACGTCGTCACTGACTCTTAGTGGTGGTGTAGATTGGCGTGATGAGGCTTATATTGTTAAGCCTTCGAATACTGAATACGACAGAACGAATGTTGCGTACTTCGCTGCATTAAACGCAGATGCGGATAAAGTGTTCGGAGAACTGAGTCTTCGTGTTGATGACAATGAGCAGTTTGGTACAGAAACTACTTACAACACAGGGTTAGGCTATCGTTATGCTGAGTGGCTTGTTGTAAAAGCAGCTTATGGCACATCCTTCAAAGCACCTAACTTGTATCAACTATATAGCTACTACGGTAATGCACAGTTAGAAGCTGAAAAGGCAGATTCATTTGAACTGACTTTTGGTGGCTTAATCAAGGATGTTGATTGGTCGATTACTGGCTATGACACGAACGTCGAAGACTTAATTGATTACAACTACGCGACAAGTAAGTACTACAATACCGATGGCGAAAGCCAATTACGTGGTGTGGAAATGGTCGTTGGATTTGATACTAGCTTTATTAACCACCAAGTGAGCGCTAATTTCCAAGACCCAGAAGATCAATCTGGTGAGCAACTGATACGCCGAGCTAAGAAGATTTACAAGTATAATGCAGTGGCTAGTTTCGATGATGTTGATGTTTCATTAGGTTTCCAATATGTAGGTGAGAGACCGGACTTCTCTGAAGATCTCGCAGCGTATAGCTTGTTTGATGTTTCAGTGAACTACTATGCGAATGAAAACCTTACTTTAAATGGTCGAGTGGATAACTTAACTGACGAAGAGTACGAGACTGCTGGTGGATACCCATCACCAGAGCGTACATATTACGTGAATGCTACTTACCAATTCTAATTATCACCTAAACCGCCTTCGGGCGGTTTTTTCTTATTGGGTATATCAATGAAAAAGAAAGTCGTCATAAGTTGGTCGTCAGGCAAAGACTCTACATTAACCCTAGAACGTCTACTTGAAAGCACCGAGTATGAAGTTGTTGCTCTCTATACTACGTATGTTGGTGATGAGGTTCCTTTCCAAGTCACGTCAATCGAGGTTGTCGGAATGCAGGCAACATTGTTCGGCTTGCCATTAATAACGATTGAGCTGCCGGAAGTCTTCCCAAGTAACGAGATCTATCAAAGTACGATTGTTACGGCGCTTAAAGGATCGGGTTTATCTATTGATGCCGTGGCATTCGGCGATATGTTTTGCAATGGTATTGCTGACTACCGAAGAAGTTATATAGAACCTGCGGGCTGGGAGTGTGTATTTCCTCTACTGGGAGAGAGTAGCCAAACTCTGGCTCAAGAAATCATAAATAGAGGAATCGAAACCTTTCTCGTCACAGTTGATAGCGATGCATTAGACATGAGCTATTGCGGGAAAGAATACACGCCTGAACTAATAGACAGTTTGCCAAGTCACGTCGACCCATGTGGAGAAGATGGTGAGTTCCATACCTTAGTCACGTCAGCGCCATGCTTTAAAGGTAAGCTTAAGATAGAGCTAGAAAATGTAGAGCAGGGTGAGCGCTTTGGGCATCAACGCTACCGAGCTTGCATTATGTAGAGTGATGATTGGCGAAAACTAGGTGAAGGGGTATCATTGCTGCGGAACTTATTACAGGTAATGGTTGTGTCGGAAAGCATACAAAAAAACATATTGGTCTTTGATTCTGGAGTTGGCGGTCTGTCTGTATATAAAGAGATAAGCCAGTTACTACCCAATCACAACTATATCTATGTATTCGATAACGAGGCTTACCCTTATGGTGAGCTCGATCAGCAAGTCCTCATTCAGCGAGTCCAAAGTATCGTCGCCAGTTTTGTGGCGAGTCACGCTATTGATATCGTGGTGATAGCTTGTAATACGGCCAGTACGATAGTCCTGCCGACACTTCGCGCTAATAACCTTATCCCTATTGTCGGCGTAGTCCCGGCAATCAAACCTGCTTCGTTACTGGCTAATAAAGCGGTTGGCCTTATTGCGACTCCCGCGACGATTACTCGTGAATACACACACGAGCTCATCAAAAACTTCTCGAGTAATAAAAGAGTAGAGCTGTTGGGTTCTACTCGGCTGGTGGATATGGCCGAAGATAAACTCAGAGGCGAGGAGATTAGCCTTGAAGAGTTACAGCAAATCCTTCAGCCGATGATTAACACAATTGATGTGGCTGTATTAGGATGTACTCATTTCCCATTGATCAAATCAGAGATTCAACAAGTACTAGGTGAAAGTGTAGTGCTGATAGATTCTGGTAAAGCGATAGCTAAGCGGGTTCAAGATTTGTTGGGTTTGGAAAGCGTTAATAAAGAAGGGGGAGTACGTGAAGTTTTTTGTAGTGCACTTCCTAAAAAAGAAAGTGCACTAAATAGTATGTTAAAGCAGTTAGGGTTTAGCTCAGTTCAGATTCGTCCGCTTCAGGATGTTTAGGATCATTTGCAACACGTACTTTTAAAGTGCGTTGCATGTAATCTTTATCGTTAAGTGCAGAGATTGCATGATTCACATCATTACTTGCCATAACAACAAATCCAAAGCCTCTTCTTTTACCAGTACGTTTGTCTTTCATTAAACGTACTGCAAATACTTCACCATGCTCTGAGAATAATTCACGTACATGTGATTCGTTCGCTTTGTATGGAAGGTTACCCACATAAAGTGTTTTGGTTGAAGCCTTAGGTTCTGAATCTGATTTTGAGTCGGTGCTTGAAAAGTTAACAACAAAAGCGGAAGCCAAGACACCAAGGATAAAGGTAATTGCAGGCGATATATCTACCTGAGAGAAAACAATGCCGCCTAATACAGCCAGTGCGACAATTAACAACATCGATTTTTTTGAGTTCATATCGGAATACTACATATTAATAAACGAAATAGACGCATCTACCATTAACAAAATAGACACATGAATCTTACGTTCATGGCTTCCATTTTTCCAATGTATTGCTGTGATACGTCTCAAATGTTTAGTTTTTATTCGAAAAATGCGGATCTGGTGGCTTTTTAGGCGAACAAAACTTTTATTTCAAAAAGCCCTTGTGCTCCATCTCAATCTCTCTATAATGCCGCCTCACCGACACGGAGTGAGACGAAAGTCACACAGCGAAATCGGTAGAGAAAAAGAGTTTGAAAATAACCCTTGACTCTCAAAGTGGTGCAGGTATAGTACGCACCCCTAGCGACTGAGATGTGAATCACAAAACGCTAGCGCTCTTTAACAATTTAAACCTATCAATCTGTGTGGGCACTCGTTGATGAATATCAAAACGTTTTA
>NZ_JBFRJF010000027.1:0-49708 GCF_041468745.1 Vibrio sp. 10N.286.52.F8 | reverse complement strand
ATTCAGCGTACCACTACAGTTTGCGGGCTTTGTATGTCCCATGTGTGTACGCTAATTAGAAAATCAGCTCTCAAAAGCCAGAATTGGTCAGAGTTTAGTTCTTTTATGCTTTCTTCGTAGAGGCTCGTGCTAAAGCGTTCAAATACATCATAATTTTTAATCTTTCTATCGAAGAACAATACCAAGTGCTTGCCATAGTCCCTTTGTAAAGATACGTATTTATCGCGATTTCCTGTGCTTCTAGCTGACGTTAAAGTCACAGCTAAGGCACCAAGTAACTTTTTTATCGTAACGGGAGAGATGGAGTTACTCTGGTTGGTGTAGGCGCTTTCAATTAGCTTGAACAGCTTTAGTTCAGTTGGTGTTTCGAAATGAGCTGTTGAATTTCCAAGGTTGAAGCTTGCAATTTGCACAAGTAGTTCAATTTCTATCGCATGACTTGCATCGCTGCTATCGGTCTTTGATAGTTTCGAAATAAGGTGTTCTGTGACCAAGCTGTCTGAACGTGTGGCGAGGAAAACTATTTGTATAAACCTGAACTCTTTGATGAGTAAGGTCGACGTGATGAGCAAGAATAAAGTTTCGAAAAACAAAACATAGTTATTAGAGAAAGTGTTCTTATCAACAGAGCTAACATAAAGCGCAAAACAAATCAGTGTAATCAGTGTGAGGATGAGTTCACGGAAAAGGAATTGAATTTTGAACCCCATTTTTTGTTCGATAGCATCCATGTAGTATGCAGACCCGTAGTGGGTTTTTACACGGTTAAGAACCTCAAGGGCTATAGGCATCGTGAATGCGGAGAAAGCAGTGAGGACTGCAATCAGGTGTGTAGTAATGCTCAATCTTTCCATTTAGCTTAACTGACCGTTGTTTGCTGGGTTGACTATCTGGGTATTCATAAGTGTGCGAGGTGCAAAGCTCTAGGCTCACAAAGTGATTGATAGGTAAAGCCTCACATATCCTTTCAACACATTACTGGTATTAGTAAAAGTTAGTCAAATAATGCTTTAGTGAATTGAGAGGTTATCTACGCGTAACAACGAATGGGGCAAAAATGAGTTATGTCACTACTCATTTTTGCCTTTTTCATTAGCATTAAAACTCAATCTATCGACCGTATTGCTCAATAATAAAGTGCTCAAAATCATCACACATTTGGTCATTCGACTTTGCATTATTCGCTAATTCAGTTGCTCCATCAACGATCGATACCTTCGCATTCAAATCCGCGACTGGTGCACGTTCTCTTGTCGACAGCTGTTTGATTTTTTGCTCCTCAATCGCCCAAGCCTCCTCTGGCGATAAGTTACACTCGTCAGCGAGATATTTGGCATTAAAACCTTCCCCAGTCAGGCTTTCGATTGTACCGTTATGGTTCACGCTATTGCCTTTATGCCAATAGTGTTTCGCCAACAAAGGCCCGATCTCTGGGTTATCTGTTAAGTAACCAAACTTGTCGGTGAAATAAGCTCGTGTTTGATACACCGCCATATGAGCCAATAGATAACCTTGGTATGAGCAAGATGCTTCATCAGACAATAAGTGAGGGATCGCCATCAGTGGACGAGGGCTGCAAGACAATCCAAGAATTGCCTTTTCACTGCTACGAGCAAGTGCCGTGATTTTTTCAGGCGTGAGGTCTTCATCAGCTAATTCGTACAGGGCTCGCTCGAAATATGGAACCACAAGAATGCTGCGTTCTTGGTAAGCTCGGAAGGGCTGTTTATTGTCGATGATGGCTTTAATTAGATCATCTGGCACAGGTTGCCCGTCCGCATTTAGAGCGTACTGTTTTAGCCAGTCAGCGTCATTTAACAAGCTGTCGCAGAACATGGATTGTGTTTCAGCATAAGCCATCGAAGTCGGCGCAAACTCTTGAGAGAAACAAGGGGCGTTCATTTTTACATTAGCAAAATGCGCCGCGTGACCACCTTCGTGAAATAGTGTGTTAATCCCATCATAGCCACTGCCTATTTGATCGGGCTTAGCGTTGCTAGTGAAATTAACTTGGGCCGCAACCCAAGCATCTTGGTCATAGAAAGAAGGGATAGGGCCATGGCAGAAGCCATTAGGGTATTTTCCTTTGCGATCAAGTAAATCGAGTTTCAATGTCGCTTGAGAGTATTCAATGTTGAGGCGACCAAAAGACTCTATCCAGCGTCTTAATGATTTTGAGAACGGAACATACGGGTCAAGATCATTCATAACGTCACCTGCAAAAGAGTAGGTAAAGTTATGGGCTTGAAGTGCATTCTCGCCTTTCTGCTCTGCCAAATTGGCTAGGCTTTGCTGATGGCTATCACGCGTGCGTGCTTCGAAGTCATCCAGAATCGTAAACAGTTGTTCTGTCGTCATCTGTTCGGTTTTTACCACCGAGTAATCAAAGAAGGTTTTAAACCCCAGTGATTGAGCAAATTGGTTACGTTTTTTGATCAGCTCAATAAAGCCGTTAGCCAGCAGCCATTGCTCTAAATCTAATAATGCTTGATGTGCAGAAAGCCTAACTTGTTCATTACCATTACTTCTAACGGCTGAACCTAAAACGGGCAGCGATCCTTCTGTTTCATCACCTGTTTCATTTACGTAAGTCATTACATGATTCTGTTTTTTCTCAAACAGTTCAGCCTCAAACTTTATGAGATCGGATTTAAGCTTCTGTGACTGCTCAGACTCAATAGCGTGAGATCTAAAGGTCGCCAACCAACCATTCAAGCCTGTCAGCGTACTCTCTTTTTCGAGAGGATCTTGAATTTCATCAATAGCAGCGAGTTGCGTTTCGATAGCAGTAATCTGTTCGGCAGAGCTTAGAAATTCCGTCCACTGAGTCTGTGCGAGTGTCGAACCATCGTGGTCGTCACTGATACCCATATATGTATCCCAAAAGAAGTCTTCTTTCGCTTTATGAGTCGCAAGATACTTTTGATTCAATTGGTTGAGATAGTTCGTTGCAGTCATGACATTCCTTGAAATTTAACCAGTAATTTCAACATTATGACACATTCATTGAATGTATTTTGTGACGATAGATATAACTGAATGCAGTCACAGCCTATCGGTTTACTTTACAGCGTATTAGTGATAATTAACTGTTAATGGTTTGTTGTTTGCTAGTATTAACTAAAGAGAGTGTGCTGATTTCTCCGGCTTTTTATTGAGTAAATTGATGTTCTCAAGGTCAGCGTTTTTGTAAGGAAGAGGTTTAGGATGGATCCTATTTTATATATCGAAGTTGGTGGTGTTGTGTGGCAAGTATTCCCTGATGGGACTTGGCTTCAATTACCTGCTACGCAGCCAAAAGTTGAAGGCGTGCAAGTCGTCAGCATTGAACCTCAGAATTTACAAGAGGCTCAGCCCCTAACCGAACCACAAATCGCCGCAGTTGAACAACAGTTGGAAAAGGTGGTCACCGAACTCGTCAACAACATTGAAAGCGCACCTCAACAGCCTAACTCAGTAAATGACCAACCTAGTTCCAGCGCCTCATTTATTGTTTATGTTCGTTCCACCTTAGATGAAACGCTCGCTGAGGCGGGTTTTGATACGCGTCCTGCAGAATATGCCGACGAAGATACAACCTCGAATGAGGGTAACCTTGATATTCTGTTACCTAGTGCACTATTAACCGTTGATATTTTGGATGGTGGAGACGGTTACGAAAATCAGTTTGAAGTACCAAGTGTCACGATTACGGGCACGGCAGTGGATGTTCGAGACGGGCGTACCGTTGTTCTGACCATCACTGATGTTAACGGAAACACAGTAACCACCACAGCCATCACAAGCGATGAAACGTATGTCGTCAATGGCGTCGACCTCTCTTCATTGGAGGAGGGGGATCTTCAAGTCGATGCTGTCATTGCTGATGATTTTGGCAATAGCATTGCAGCTAACGATTCCACAATCAAAGACACATTAGCCAACATTGAGGTTGACTTCGATGGCTTTGGTGATGAGTTTTACAATCAATTTGAAATATCGAATGGGGTGCTAGTTGGTACGATTGCCAATGTAGAAGATGGGCAAACCATCAACATTTCAATTACCGATAGCCAAGGAACGATACAAGAATACACAACGGAAGTATCCGGCGGAACTTGGACTCTGACTCTTCAAGACTACTCAAGCTTTGCAGAAGGTGAGCTAACCGTTGTTGCCAATACTATCGATATTGCTGGAAACCCTACAACAGCGACCGACACGATCGTGAAAGATACGCTAGCGGACATCACCGCTGCGGTTGATGATGGTGGCGACGGTGTCCTCAATAGCTTCGAAATTCAGTCGGCTAAATTCTTTGGTACGGTACAGAACGTAGAAGATGGCCAAACGGTCAATATTCGTATTTCTGACAGCACAACGAATGTCATTGTTCTGACGGCAACTGTGATTGATGGTGCTTGGTCAGTTGAAGGCGTGGATCTAACCAGCTTTTCCGATGGTGGCATTCAAATTGAGGCTGACACTGTTGACGTTGCCGGTAACCCTGCTTCTGCAATAAATAGCGCAGGGCAAATTGTTATTGATACTGTTTCGCCTGTTATAGACATTGATACGCTAGACGGTTTTAGTATTTTGGCATTTCGTGGCGGCCAACTTACAACCATGCAAGGCACAACCAATGTTGCCGAAGGTCTTCCTGTTTATATTGAAGTTAATGATGGCTCTCAGACTCTTGTGTTTGAGGGTGTTGTTGATGCATCAGGTAATTGGGTTGTTGAAAATATAGATGTCTCGTCCCTAAACTTGGCGTCAGAATGGACGGTTGATGCCAAAGTTTTCAATACGGTAGGCAATCAAGCTATCGATGATATGCCAAGCATTATACTGCCCGAGTCGGTTGTGTTCTCAGAAACTGTTGTCGGGATTTTTGGAAATCAAACTCAGACCTCTGATATTCGCATCGATTATGCGGACTTCTCTTTTAGCGATGATCAAAGCATCGCAGAGTCACTAACTTCTCAAACCCTATCGATAACCGTTGCTGTATCGGCTGATAAACAAAGCCTAATTGGCACACGAAGCGATGGGCAAAAAGTATTCGATGCGTCAATTTCCGGCAGCAACGTAAATATCAATTTTTATAAGGCGATTGATCAGGAGGCTGGGTTAGATTCAATTCTGACGGCTTTGCTCATCGAAGGTTTGCAAACCGATGCTGATGGTACAACGGAGTTAGTGATAGGACGTTTACCTATTGTCATCAAAGATTCTGAACCTCTGGTTTTTGATGAGTCTTATCAAATGATCGAGGGTGAGATTGCGTCAGGGAACGTGTTGAATAACGACATCGATTTGGATACTCAACTTACGATAAAAAGTGTTGAAGTTGATGGTACGACCAAGACGATTGTTGGTGGCTCTCCGGTTTCATTTGCTACTAGCGAAGGCACCTTGACCGTATTTGCGAATGGCCACTGGACGTTCGTCGCCAACAGGAATTTGGACCACACAGTTGATCAGAACATCACCTTCAACTATGTTGCTGGCGACATCAGTAATGATTTCGGAAACGGCACTGCGGTCATTGATATTTTTGATGGTGATGCAGGGCTAGTTGTTGATGGGACAACGACCAGCTCTGAAGGTGATGTGTCTGATGGAATTCAAACTGTAGTCGGCCAGTTTACCGTTTCCGCTGGATCAGATAATCCAGATCCCGCTTCTATTGTATTTAATGCTAATACTCTGGTGCAGTTAGACGCCTTGGGCTTGACGACCGGAGATGAGAACTTTCCTCTAACCTACACGTTAGCGAATGATGGTAAAACGATTACCGCACAAGCAAATGGTGAAACGATATTCACGCTAACGTTGAGTGCAGTCGCTAGTGGTATCGATGTTCTAGCAGATGTCACATTAGTGTTAGAACAGCCTATCAACCACCTGTTCAGCAACGACTCCATCACCCTGCCACTTATTATTGATGGAACGGATTTAGATGGCACTTCTTTAAAACAAGGGCAATTCGACTGGATCATCCAGGATGGAGCCGACCCAATATTAACTTCAACTAGCAATGCTGCTGTGGACGAATCAGATCTTATTCACGGCAGTGTTTCAGATACTGGCACTTTCAATCTCAACGTCGGAAGTGACTTTGTTGAGTCTGTATTTTTTGATGTTGGAGATCAGCCGCAGTTGTTTAGTGGGGGTGTACAGATCATCTATGTGGTCTCTGCAGACGGAAATGAACTTACTGGTTATGTTGGCTCTGAAAGTGCTGAAAATAAAGCGTTCACCTTGAGCTTTACCTCTCTGTCAGGTGAGACCGATACTGATGTCACTTACACCTTTGAACTATTCAAGGGCCTCGACCAAACGAATGGAACCGACCAAATTCCTTTTGTCATCACAGCAAAAGATGATGACAACGATGAAACTCAATTAACCTTGAACGTCTCGATTACGGATGGTGGGGAGCCTACGATTGGCTCTGGCATGGTCGAGTTGAGTGAAAACCCTGTTGCTGATACAACCCCGTCTGGTGTTGGAACAACAGCGAGTGCAAGCTTAGCCGTGAATGCGGGCAACGATCCACTCGTGTTCTTGGGGTTAGATGTGACAACTGGCCAAGCCGTTCTTGATAGTGACGGTGAGGCGGTGACACGTAATGGTGAAGCATTGTCTTGGCGAGATAATGGGGATGGAACGTTTGATGCGGTATTGTCGAATGGCGATGCTGTTTTCCAAGTGAGACTTCCTGAAGATTTTAGCTTAGAAGCCAATGGTTCCACGAATGTCACGGTTGAGATTGATTTGTACCAGTCAATAGACCACGGAACCGGTGTGAAGGACACAGAGCTGTCGATTCCAGCCTCAATCGTCACAATCGATTCAGACGGTTCACGAGATACACAAGAATCTGATATTAAGATTTACGATGGTGCAAACCCTAAAATTACTGTTATCGGAAGCATTTCTGTTGATGAAGACGGTCTGCTTGGAGACAGCGAACAGGTTGGTGTTGAAGATTCTAGCCCTTCGTTAGGAATCATCGAAGGTTCCGATGATGTTGTCTCTGTGACGGTCGACACCGCTGCGTTTGATGCACTTTCATATTCGAGTGCAGGGAAAGACATTTCACTGCAAGCTGTCGATTCTGATGGTTGGTATTACGGTCAAGATTCTGATGGAAACAATATATTTAGGATTCGTTTTAATACTGACGGGACTGCAGAGTTCGACCTTTATGCACCTCTCGATCACGCCAATGCTGATGGAGAGAATAATCTAGCCCTCAATTTTGAATTGGTGGTCAACGATGCGGACGGCGATAGCTCTGATCCGGCAATTTATTCTGTCAACGTAACAGATGCTGTCCCAGTTGCGCGTTCAGGGGCAATTGAAATGGTTGAGGGTGATGACCTTAATGGACAATTTCTAACAGAAAAATTCGCAGGTGCCGATGGCGCAACCATTGTAAGTTTTGACTATCGCGGTACTACCTATACCTTTGATAACGCAGGCACTCCTATCACGATTAATCTAATTAATGATTATGATGGTGGGTCTACTTACGGTCAGTTTACGCTTTCTTCAGATGGTAGCTACCAGCTGACTACAAATCCCAATGTATCAACAAACCCTGCAGATCCTAAGATCGTCGATGACATCGATTATCTGGTGCGAGATGCGGACGGTGATAAAGTTACCAGTACTGCTGAGCTTATTCTGGATGATAACGAAGGTTTTATTCGTTATGAAGATTCTGAAACCACAGAAGACAATGACGCGATTATCGTTGTAAGTGTGGCAACCGGCGATGTCGACCAAAGCGAAACCGTTACTGCTATCGAGTTCTCAGAAGCATCGCTAAACGGTGGTAGCTTGTACCTTGATGGGGTGTTGCTTCAAGTTGTAGACGGCAAGGTCACCTTGTCTGGAAGTCAATTGGCAGCGATTGATAGTCATTTCACTGGGCCTAATGGACAGTTGACTTATCGTCCCGCGCTTCATGAATCCAATACCACCTCAACGGTTATCTTAGCGATCAACGCAATCATTAGCACTGATACGGATCCTAAAGAACTGACGGCTGATGTTGCAGTGTCTGTTTTACCGGTGGCTGATGCACCGGATTGGTCGGCTTCCGTATTCTCCTATCATTCAGTAGAAGATGACTCAGACCCAGTCAGTTTGGACATAACAGCTCAGCTGGTGGATCAAGATACGTCAGAAACATTGAGCTACCAGATTAGTGGGATTCCTGACGGCTTGAATTTGACGTTAAATGGCAACGCAGTCAAAGAAGGGAAATCTTACACACAGGCTCAGATTGATAAAATGGAAATCAGGGCTGACGACAACCTAGCGGGTCGCTTTGAGTTTGAGATTACTGCGGTTGCAACAGAGTCTGGCAATTCATTCGCTGACCCAGATGATAAAACGGCAAGTATTGTACATACCGTTACTGTCGATATTTCACCTGATGCTGATACTCCTCATGTGTCTGTTAAAGACTACAAGGGACTAGAGGATGAAGCTATTTACCTCAAAGACGTTATTGAAGGCGCTTTGGCGGACACCGATGGTTCTGAATCGTTAAGTTATATTATCCAAGTTCAAGATGGCTGGTCTGTTGAAGGTGATGGTACCGCAAAGATAGGCAATAACTCCTATTCAGTCACTGCCGAAGCTATCGCCAATGGTGTTGCTTATATTCAGCCTAAAGAAGACATCAGTTCCTTTACTGAAGATCTGTCAATAGACGTAACAGCAATAGCGACTGAGTCGACGATCGATTCACTTATTCCTATCAATGGGCAAGCGTCAAGTGATACAAAAACCATCAATATCTTTTTGAAAGGTGTTGTGGATGAACCTATCGCGGTAGACGGTGGTAATGGTCATTGGCAATACGACAGTGACAGTAAAGTCATCAGCAACCAATCGGTCTTGAATGAAGATGGGTTAATACAGCTCGACTTCCTCATACAAACGACGGATGACGATGTTTCAGAAGAGATCAACATACTGCTTACTAACATTCCTGAAGGCACTTTGCTGGTGGATGCGTTGGGTGAACCAGTATCGCTGACGATTGCGTATGTTGATGATGTGACAGGGCCCGTATTCCAAGTCTCTAACGCTCAACTGGATGATCTGTATCTCAAGCCAGTTCTTGATTTTAGTGGTGAATTAGAACTCACCGTTATTGCTATCTCAACTGAGCCCGATGGTGATTCGGGCGAGTTTCCTATGACACTTAAAGTAGAGCTAGCGCCGGTCGTTGATCAAGAAAACGGTCAAGTGGTCAGTACTCAAGGCATCGAAGACAGTCAAATCGGCCTGAACCTTGAACCTTCAGTGAATCAGGATATTGATGGCAGCGAATCCTTGACGGGATATGTCATTGATAGCCTACCTGCAGATCTCACTCTTTATTTTGATGGGAGTGTTATTCAGGTCCCAGCTTCAGGCTTAGATTTGGATACTCTACTGGACTCAACAACGCCAACGCTTTCGGATCTTCTAAGCAGCGGCAGGCTTTCTGTTACAGCGACAGAAGATTTAAGCGGAACATTCTCAATTCCTATCACCTATGAAGTCACGGATACCTCTCCAACTGGTGCAACGGATATTAAAGATATTACTGGTTCTATTAGCGTGACTGTAGATGCTCGTGTCGAGCTAGATACTCGATTAGAAGGCTCTACAGAGCTGTTACAGAGTACAGACGGCTCGCCTGTTGATATCTCTAACGCCGTGACGTTCGTCGACGCGGATATCGATGGGTCAGAGTACCTCGATTATATTTTGATCGAGATTCCCGACGGCTATTCGTTGATTGTTGAGCACCCTAATGGTGCCGCTCAAGATAGCTCTGGGAATTGGATCATATCTGCGGATGGGTTAACGAGTGACTCTTTCCAAGAACTCGCAGCGTACATTTTAGATAATGCGACGATTTCCAGCCCAAGTGATACTCCGGTACTGGATATTGTGGTTCGTGCTCGTGTGATTGATGGTGATGATGCGAGATATATTGATGCGACTTTCCCGCTGCAAATTACTGGTCATGACGGCGGTGGCGGTTCTTGTGACCCTGTTGGCCCACCAAGCCCGATTCAACCCGATGGCGAAATTAAAACACCTGAAGGGGAAGATATTGATCTCACTGGCTTGCTAAACACCGATGTTGGCAGTGATCCAGACAATGAAATCTCTTTCTATATTCCTGCCGATTCACTTCCTGAAGGCGTTGAGATCTCCGGTGATGGTGTGATTGCTGAATACGATGCTTCTGGTGAGATCGTCGGTTATTCAATCACTGCAGATGGACTTTCGAAACTAACGTTAACGGGCTTGGATGAAGATTTTGCAGGGTGTATTGATTTCACCATAGAGACAATTGAGACCTCACCATGTAGCGGTGATACGGTGACGACGGCCCAAACCATTAGTATCCAAGTTCTGCCTGTGGTCGATGACATTACGGTTGAAGCCGACTCCACAACCATTCAAGAAGACATCGCGACAGACCTTAACCTTGAACTGGTTCTTGGTGATAGCGTTGAAGATGGACAATTAATCACTGGTGAAGGCAATAGCGCTACCGGTAAAGAAACCGTTAACTCTCTAACGGTGAGCATTTCGAATGGAGCGACCTTGTCTGAAACTCCAACTGACACCGGGTTGTTAGTTGATAATGGCGATGGGACTTGGACGGTCACAGACCCTAGCCGTTTGAGTGATGTGTTAGTTACGCCACCTGAGCATTACAGTGGTGAAATTACCCTCACTGTGACAGCAAATATTACCGATGAAGCGGATTGCGTGACAGAAACGGATACGCAAGATAAAACGACGGTCGTGACTATTACTGTTGAGCCAGTCGCTGATGCGGCGAACTTGATAACAGAGGATATTATCGGAGATGAAGATAATTACATTTCGTTGTCATCACTTAGCGCAGAGCTGATTGACCAAGATGGTTCTGAAAACATGTCGCTTTCGTTGAAGGGAGTTCCTGAAGGCGCAGTTGTCGCGATTAAAATCGGAGACAACTATGAGTTGGTTCCAAACAATGGTGCTGATGGCGGTACCTTCGATGGAAACCCTACCTATGAGTGGCAGTTAGATCCAAGTCAGTTATCTAATCTAGTCATTCTGCCACCAAGAGACTTTAGTGGTGACATTAATCTGTCTCTAGAGGCGATTACTCAAGAAATTGGTACGACGGATATCCGTTATACACAATCTGAATTTACTGTAGGTGTTAACCCTATAGGTGACAAAGTTGAGTTCTTCGATTTACCTGAACAGCTCACTGGAAGTGAAGATGATGGCATCGTGATTCCTCTTGATGCCAATAGCTTTGAAACTAACAGTGATGAGTTTTTAGCAATTACGGTAACAGTGAATGGAACTTCGGACCCATCAGGGTTAGTTGGGTTAGACCGAATTCGAATTGGATCAGAAACCAGTTCTTTCACCAGTGTTGGTGGCATCATACAGGCGACGATCCTCGTTAAAGCAAGTTCTGTTGATGAGCTCGAATTCTTTGCAGGCGATGCGTTTGGTAACCTCGATATTACGATTACCGGCCGAACGGTTGATCAAAATACGGTACTCGGTGAGTTAGTGGTCGACACGGGTGACCCGAGCTCGCAAGACATGACGCTTATTATCACACCAGAGCCTGATGCACCGTTATTGAGCGTTGAATATTCTTCGATCGTGGCAGAAGCAAGTGGCACGATTCCTCTTGGTTTAGACCTTTCTCTTGTAAACCCTGCTGATTCAGAAGTGGGCTTCATTACAATTTATGATATTCCCGCAGGTTTGACGTTCTCACACGGCTCTATGGTCTATGGTCAATATGTGGTGAACTTGGCAGATGTGCCTAACCTAGCGATTACCGGGGGCTACAACAGTGGTGATCAATTTGACCTAACGATAGAGCCGTCTGCAGAGATAGGCAATAACCAAGCGGTCGGGTTACCCCAAACCGTATCGATTGAGTTTGTCGCTGAAGGGGATTCTACGATTACCGCGACAGATGATAACGATCTGTTGATTGGCGGTACAGGCTCTGACAATTTTGTGTTCGCATCTTCAGGCTTAGGGAGTGCAGAAGCACCAAGCTACGATGTGATTCAAGATTTTGATGCGTCTCCAGACACTGATGCAATTGACCTCTCGGGTATTTTGGGAAGCCTAGGGCTTAATACAGGGCTAGGGGCAACACAATATCTAGATTTAGAAGAATCTGGTGAAGGTGTGACCATTTCTATTAAACCTAATGGTGACGAAGACGTTCAACAAAACATCTTGCTAGCTGATGTCACGTACGACGATCTGTATCAAGGTGACAGTAGCAGTGCATTAGAAGCACAAATTTTACAAAAAATGATAGAAGACAATAATTTAACGCTGTAAGTTAGATGTACAGTCTATAAAAGGAAGTTTAGATTGGTAGAACAAAAAGACAGCTGGCTAGCTTGTGTTGAGTGGTTGTGTGAGCATTTTAATGTTCGCAGTCACCCTTCCAAAATAGTGTCTGGCCTACCTTTAAATGAAGGCAGGCTCAATGAATCCCTTTTCCCAAGAGCCATTGAGAAATCGGGGTTAACGCTGAGCCACGTTAAAAAAGAATTATTGAATCAATGTCAGTTCCCTGTTGTTGCTGTTGAGTCCGCGACAGGGTCTCCTCTTGTCGTAACCCAAAGCTCCGTTGGCGACTTTCAAGTATTGAATTGTGAATCCAACTTAAGCCAACAAATTCTCCTTAAAGACTTAGTCATTAAAGTGGATGCATTTGTTTGGCAAGTGGGTGCTCAAGCGCTTGATGACGCCCGTGTTCAGGCACATGAGCGCAATGACAGTAAATCCAACACCCGTTGGTTGTGGCGGGTGGTCAAACAAGTGAAGCCTTGGTATCGCGATCTGTTTATCGCTTCGTTCTTGATCAACGTGCTTGCGCTAGTGGTTCCGTTATTTACCATGAATGTGTACGACCGTGTTGTGCCAAACCAAGCGTTTAACACGCTTTGGGTATTAGCAGCAGGCGTTGGTATCGTTGTTATTTTTGATTGGGTATTGAGAAGCTCACGAAGCTCTGTGACTGATATGGCTGGGCGCTATATTGATAACAAGTTGTCTTCTCAGCTGTTCTCGAAAGTCCTTGGTATGAAGCTCGAAAATCGACCTCAATCGGTAGGCGCATTTGCCAGACAGCTTCAAGACTTCGATAGCGTGAAAGATTTCTTCACTTCTATCTCGTTAGTCACTTTAGTCGATCTGCCATTCACTTTGTTATTCCTACTGCTTATCGGCTGGCTCGGTGGCGCAATGATGTTCATACCTGTCGCGATCATGCTTGTTTTGATTGTGCTGAGCATCGCGATGAAAGGCAAGGTCGAGAAAACATTCGATGAAACCGCACGTCTCTCGACACAAAGACAAGCCCAGCTGTTTGATTGCTTAACAACCCTTCCGGATATCAAGCAAAACAATGCTGAGGGTATTACCCAGAAGCGTTGGGAACAGACGATTTCGTCGCTCTCTCAATGGCAGACTCAATCTCGTCATTACTCCAATATCGTGACGCACTCTATTCAGTCCAGTCAGCAGATCGTTACCATCACTCTGATCATCTTCGGCGTGTATCAGATCTCTGAAGGCTTGCTGAGTATGGGTGGTTTGATAGCCGTTGTGATGTTGAGTGGGCGCGCTGCAAGTTCGGTGAACCAGCTTTCTCTTCTATTGCTGAGGTTCCAGCAAACACGTTCGGCCGTTGAAGGGCTGAATCAGATTATGGAGCTACCTCAGGAAGAGTCCAAACACCAAGTGATTGATAAGGGAGACTTTGATGGTGGGGTTAGGTTAGATGAAGTGACGTTTACTTATCCAGAGACTCAAAGCCCTGCATTAAAGGAGATTTCCCTAGAGATCAAACCGGGTGAGCGAGTTGGTCTTGTCGGTGCGGCAGGCGCGGGTAAAACAACTCTACTATCGATTGTTGCGCGCCAGTATTTGCCAACAACAGGACAAGCTTTCTATCAAGAAATCGATGGGCAATTATGGCCAACCAGCGTTCTGCGTAGTGGCATGGGTTGGGTAGGGCAAACCACTAATCTTATTTTTGGCAGTGTTTACGACAACGTTACGCTTGGTGCGACCAACGTTGATGAAGAAAAGCTAAGACAAGCTCTTCAACAGTCGGGTTTGAATGGTTACATGGGGCGCCTAAGCAATGGCCTTGAAACACCTGTCGGTGAGGGTGGTCGGTTACTTTCTGGTGGTCAGCGCCAAGCCGTTGCCATTGCGAGAGCTCTGTATCGTTGTCCAAAGTTATTGATCATGGATGAGCCCACCAGCGCGCTAGATAATCAGGCCGAGATTCAGTTCTTTAATGCACTTCAAAGTATGCCGAGAGAAACCTCAATGCTAATCAGCTCCCATAAGTCTTCATTCTTGATGATGTGTGATCGAGTGATTGTATTGGATAAAGGTCAAATCGTGGCAGAAGGTGAACCTAAAGAAATTCTCTCTTTACAGAAGAAAAGTGTACCTAAAGGTACGAGCCGGTTTAAGACGGTATCTGTGGTGAAGGGAGGTCGTCATGAGTAATGATATTCAATGGACCAACAACCACTTAGCATTCCGCTCTCGAAAGCTGATTTGGTTGAGTGCTCTACTCATTGTATCAATTATCGGTTGGGCTACGTGGGCAACATTAGAAGAAGTCGTGATCGGTGAAGGTAAAGTCGTTCCAAGTCTTTCGGTGCAAACCATTCAGAGCTTAGAAGGTGGACTGGTTCAAGAGATCATGGTGCGACAAGGCCAATCTGTAGTGAAGGGGCAACCTCTAGCTAAGTTAGAAGACACACGTTTTAAGGCGGCGTTTTTAGAGTCGGCTCAACAAGCGGATACCTTGCTTGCTCAGCAATTAAGATTAAAGGCTGAGCTGTCGACGGTCGTTTTAAATAACGATGCGAAACAGTGGTATGAGCGAGTGGTCTTGGTGCCTCAAGATATTGCGGTTGATGTATCAAGCCACCCTGCGTTAATGAATGCCAAGGCGAACTACCGAGAACGTTTAGGACAGTTGAAGTCTGAACTGGAAGAGGCGGCACTTCGTATCGAGCAACAAGACCAAGCTCGTGTCGATACGTTTAACAATATCCAGACTCTTGAAAGCAGCCTCGAGATTGTGATTCGTGAGCGCAACATGCTGAAAGACGTGGTAGCGAGCGGTGCTGTTGCGGAAGTTGAGCTACTTAAACTCAACCGTGATGTAGTCAAACTCAAAGGTGATATTGCTAGCTCAAAAGTAGCAGCGCAGAAGCAGATAGCTGCCTACTCAGAGTCGATAGCGGATCATCGAAGTATCGCTTTAGATTTTCGTACCAAAGTGCAAGGCCAGTTGAATGAAGTGGCGAGCAAGATAGCGCAGCTGAACGAAAGCCAGCAGGCGATTGCCGACCAACTCAAGCGTACTGAAATTGTCGCGCCCGTTGATGGCACAGTCAAAGAGATCTTTGTGCGTACCATTGGTGGTGTAGTTCGTCCCGGCGAGCCGATCATTGAGATCATTCCATCAAACAGTGACCTGATTGTTGAAGCGAGAATCTCTCCGCAAGATATTGCGTTTGTTCATAACGGGTTAGGTGCAACAGTGAAATTCACGGCCTACGATTTCGTTATTTATGGCGGACTTAAAGGCGAGGTGATTTACGTGAGTGCCGACGCCTTACAAACGGAAGACGGAAACGCCTATTATCGTGCCCATATTCAGTTAAACGAAGACCAGCAACAAAACTCTGCCTTTAGCATTATCCCAGGGATGCAAGTCGCGGTCGATATATTAACCGGAGAGAAAACAGTATTGAGTTATTGGTTAAAACCTATTTTACGAGCTAAGGAAAACTCACTTCGTGAACGATGAAGTGGGTTAAAGCATAAATATAAAAGGAAGTGTAATGCATTCAAAATTCTTACTCTCTTCTTGCTTGCTAATGAGTGGGCTGTCTCAAGCAGCTTCATTAGAAGAGTCCGTGGCCTTTGCCATCGACTATAGCCCAGAGATATTGGCGCAATACTCCCGATACCAATCGGTGGTCAGAGACGGAGACGCTGCGAGTGGTTTGTATATGCCACAAGTGAACTTGTACGCGGCAGCAGGCTATGAAGAGACACGCTACAACAGTGGCAGCAAACTCGATAGCGATGATAGAGGCCTAACGAGAACGGAAATTGGCGTTAAAGTATCCCAGTTACTATTTGATGGTTTTAAAACCACATCGAATGTCGATCGACTGACGTTCGAAGCAGAAGCTGAGCGTCTAACTCTGATTTCGCGAGCTGAAAACGTATCGTTAGATGTGGTGAGAAATTACCTCGATATCCTAAAAGCAGAGACGCTACTTGAATTGTCTAAGCGTAATGTAAAAGAGCACCAAGAGATCTATCAAGATATCCAAGATAAAAAGAGCAAAGGCTTGAGTAGCAACTCGGATCTGGCTCAAATCTCCGCCCGTGTCGCGACCGCGCAGTCTTCACTTATCGCCGCTCAGAACAACCTGTTTGATTTGCAAACTCAGTATCTACGCTTGGTTGGCAAACCTGCGGTGAACTTGGTTTACCCCCGGTTTGATTACGCTCTATTACCAAGCTCAGCACAGGTCGCACTTGAACAAGCTGTCGAGAATCACCCTGAAATCAAAGCCTCTTTGCTTGATATCGACGCGGCTCGTAAAGAGATGCGCCGCGAGAAAGGGGATTACTACCCAGAACTAAAACTTGAGCTTCATGCCAATAAGAATGACAACGTATCTAACCCGCCAGGCGGTGTCGATGAAGATGCACGTATCATGTTGACGATGGATTATGACCTGTTTAATGGCTTCTCTACTGACTCCAGGGTTGAATCGTCAGCTTGGCGAGTGGAAGAGGCAAGGGCGATCCGATTACGAACAGAGCGTGAGGTTCGAGAAGGTACACAACTGGCTTGGAACGCTTACAAAATGCTTGAGCAGCAAAAATCCTTACTTCAACAGAATGTTGATGCAGCGAAAATTGCAGAGCTTGGCTATATCCAGCAATTCAATGTTGGCAGACGAAGCCTTCTTGATGTACTGGATGCAAAAGTAGAAGTGTTTTTGGCTCGAAGAAACTTCATCAGCACTGAATATGATCAAACGTTAGCGGCTTATCGAGTGTTAAATGCGATGGGTATGTTGACGTATGCGTTGAGGATTGAACATCCAGAAGAGTGGCAAGGGGAGAATAAGTAATGAGATATTTTAAACTAGCGCTACTTAGCTCTATCTTGCTAATGGGATGTGCAGAAACGCCTGATACGACAATGACACGCCACCAAATTGATGACTTAGCGGATAATGACCGAGATGGTGTGATTAACCAGCGAGATCTATGTGCCGATACGCCAGAAGGTGTAACGGTAGACATTAAAGGGTGTGCCAATTGGAAAATTGTCGAAGACGTTGAAGTATTAAGTGTGGCATTTGATTTTGATAAGTATGACCTTAAACCTGATCATACCGCTGTATTAAATGAGTTGGTGCGTTTACTAGGAGAGCAGCCTGATGCTTCGATTACCTTGGTCGGAGATACCAGTGCTGAAGGTACAAACGTGTATAACAAAGCATTGGCCAAGAAAAGAACGGGCGTGATTCGAGACGCATTGATTGATAGAGGCATCAATGGTGAGCGAATCTTTGAACAAGAGTTTACTCAGATAACCAGCTTAACTCAGCATCTTCACAAGCGTAAGCGTAGAACGATCGCGGTGATTAAAACAGAAAGCATGGAAGTGAACCCATCTTGGAACATCTTCACTTCAGAAATGCAGCTCGATAGTAATAGCGATGTTGAGTCTAAAACGTCGATTGATCCAGTAGGAGGCCAGTAATGAAATGTCTAGCTAATAAATCGGGCTTGCTGCTTGCTGCTGTACCTGCGTTGTTCTCTGTATCGACATTTGCGAATGATGCCAGTGACATTGGTTTGGTCGCGATTGAGCCGAATATGCAGGGGCTTGTAGAAGATCTGCTTAAGAGCCAAGAGATCGACTTAGAAATCTTGTTGAGTGACAGCGTCCCAGAACAGATGATCATGCAGCGCTCGCGTGTTGGTATCACTTCCAAAAAGTGGACTGACAAAGAGATGGCAAGGTTTGATATGCGTTACGGTTATAGGCCAACAGAGCTGATGTTTACCGCTGACGTGATTGCGATTCTAGCCAATAAAAATAACCCTGCGACATCAATCACCGTCGCTGAATTAATTGATGTGTTTGGTTGTTCTAACGATCCTAAACATCCAAAATGGTCAGCAAGTAGTGATATTCGTAACGGTGAAAGCCTAGATACTCATATGTTGCCCTTTGCCATTGATCACAACCTGAAAGGCCATACTACCTTTTCAAGTTGGGTCGAATGTGGAACAGAAGGAGAATATGCCCATACTCAGTTCTTAGCGGATTTACCTGATCTGATTAATAAGATTGAAGACGAAGATGCCGCCATTGGTTACACCGTTTACTCAGATCAGATCTCTGATGTGAAATGGTTGAGCGTGGTTGATAACCTAGGTGTGAACTACGACCTAAACAAAGAAACGATCCTCTCTGGTCGTTACCCGTTAGCAACGGTTTATTACATGTACTTGAATATTCCAGCGCATCGCAAAGGCTTTACGGAACAAGAGGAGTTTTTTGTTGGGCTTACCTTGTCACAAGATCATCAAGTCGTTTTGAACCAATACGGCTTCATCAGCTTGCCGCCAGAAGCTATTCAACGTAACAAAGTCAGATTGTCGCTTGAAGAGCCTGCTATTGAAGGTGGCTACAAGTAATGGGTATGCTATGTTGTAACTGTTGTGGGAGAGTGATATTCTCTCTTTCGTAATGGTTCTCAACGTGACGGATTACGTTATTCGGTGATGAAATTATCTAGCGGGCATGTATGCCCGTTTTTTTTCGCCTAAAATTTGCGACTCGAGCAGTTGTTTGTCGTTTGGTCACGTATAATGGACACTTCATATAGCGCTAAATAAGCCCAGTCGATGAAAATCTTTCAAGTTCTAATCTTGCCTCTAATGCTGTCCCTCAATGCTATTTCATTTTCAGCGCAAGCAACCGAAAGCTGGTGGTTAAGAACAGTATTTAACAGCAGCCCAAGTCTGCCGAATTCTCAAAACTATATTAATGATATCGAGTTGATGGATTGTGGTGAGATCGAAGGTACTTTGTTGTGCAGTGACTTAACCCAATATTACGACCTGGATGTGTATGTTGAACTGGAGTTGGGGGACTCAAGTGTCGAAACGGTTCGCTTAAACCTGCCATATTCGGACCTAAGTTACACAAAGCTTCAGGCATACCTTCGCCAAGATGGCTTTGCTCTCAGTTCAATTCGTATTGGTGAAGATGAATTCGATGTTACAGCTCAACTCGAACAAGCTCGAAATGAAGGTGTTGGTTTCGATAAGGTGGATAAACAGCTGGTCGAATTTATCAACGCGCCTCACGGTTCAGCAGAGCAACTGAGTGTGTGGAATGTGCCTAGCTTATCTTCTTCTAGCTCTACTTCTCCTTGGATTCAGTTACAGAGTGATGGTGACAACTTAACGGTTGAACTTAATCGTTTTTAATTGCTCAAATTTATAGATAGTTTCGTTATTTATTAGGCTAAACAAGCCTTTCAGGAGAACGGCTCGCGGGCAGACAGCAAGTTATAATTCATTTAAGTGTTCGTTTTTCTGCGGCTCTCACATTTTTAATAAGCGTTTAGCTTTGCCATTTGTTATACGTTGAGCCTTCGGTAAAACGAGCTTAGGATACGTTCAGTATTGATAAAGGAGACAACCCATGGTTGCAAGAGTAACGATAGCGCCACAAGGCCCAGAACTTTCTGAGCTGGTGCAAGGATACTGGCGTACAGCAGAGTGGGGCATGACCCCGCAACAACGCCTGACTTTCCTGAAGCAACATATTGATCTTGGCATCACAACTGTTGATCACGCGGATATTTACGGTAACTACCAATGTGAAAAGTTGTTTGGTGAGGCTTTAGCGCTTGAACCAAGCCTTCGTGATGATATTCAAATCGTCACCAAGTGCGATATCAACCTATGTGGTGACCACACTCCAGATCGTAAGATCAATCACTATGACACCAGCGCGCAGCATATTTACCAATCAGTAAATAACTCATTAGAGCACTTAGGTGTTAACGATATCGATGTATTGTTGATTCACCGCCCTGACGTGTTAATGGATGCCGATGAAGTAGCAGAAGCGTTCGCAGAGCTACACAAAGTAGGTAAAGTTAAGCACTTCGGTGTTTCTAACTTTTCACCGCGTCAGTTCGAACTGCTTCAATCTCGACTCGGTAAGCCGTTAGTGACCAACCAAGTTGAAATCAACCCATTGAACTTCGAAGTGGCTCATGATGGCACGCTAGATCAACTGCAGATGAACCGCATTCGCCCGATGGCGTGGTCTTGTCTCGGTGGTGGTAGCATCTTCAGTGGTGATTCAGCGCAAGCGGTTCGCGTTCGTGATGAGCTAGAGGCGATTCGTCAAGAAGTCGGTGCAGACAGCATTGATCAAGTGATTTACGCTTGGGTTCGTCGTTTACCATCTAGTCCAATTGCAATTATTGGTTCTGGTAAGATTGAGCGTGTGAAGACGGCCGTTGATGCACTGAAAATCGAGCTGACGCGCGAACAGTGGTATCGCGTATGGGTGGCATCTAAAGGTCACGGTGTGCCATAGAAAGCAATTCGTATAGAAGTTAAAGCCAGCTAACAAAGCTGGCTTTTTTATGTTCGCCTAACATGTTTCTCCAAAACTGTGATTAAGGTGGAATAATTTTCAAAAACACTCATAATGCACTCTGTTTTTCACCAGTTGGATATTTCCATTGAGCACTTCAAAATTCTCTTCAATCGCCCTTAAACCAGAGCTTCTAAACACGTTAGATTCTCTTGGTTATACTGAAATGACGCCTATCCAAGCGTTAAGTCTTCCTACTATCCTAAATGGCAAGGACGTTATCGGTCAGGGTAAAACGGGTTCAGGTAAAACAGCTGCTTTCGGTTTAGGCGTGCTGCAGAACCTACGCGTTAAGCGTTTCCGTGTTCAGTCTTTAGTGTTATGTCCGACTCGTGAGCTTGCAGACCAAGTAGCAAAAGAGATTCGTACTCTTGCTCGTGGTATTCACAACATTAAAGTGCTGACACTATGTGGCGGTATGCCAATGGGCCCACAGATTGGTTCACTAGAGCATGGCGCACACATTCTTGTGGGCACACCTGGTCGTATTCTTGATCACCTAGAGAAAGGCCGCATTGACCTGTCTGAGCTGAACACACTTGTGTTAGATGAAGCGGATCGCATGCTAGAGATGGGTTTCCAAGACGCTTTGGATGCTGTGATTGAAGCGGCGCCAAAAGAACGCCAAACTCTGCTATTCAGTGCGACTTTCCCTAAACAGATCAAATCTGTTGCAGACCGCATTATGCGCAATCCAGAAATGGTGAAGGTTGAATCAACACACGATCACTCAAGCATCCAACAACACTTCTACAAGTTAGAAGGTTCTGAAGCTCGTGATGACGCTCTAGAGTTGCTGTTACTTCATCACCAACCGGAGTCTGCGGTTGTGTTCTGTAACACTAAGAAAGAAGTGCAGAACGTAAACGATGAGCTAAGCCACCGCGGTTTCAGTGTTATCGAACTTCATGGTGACATGGAACAGCGTGAACGTGACCAAGCTTTGGTTCAGTTCTCAAACAAAACCATCTCGATTCTAGTGGCGACAGACGTTGCGGCTCGCGGTCTTGATGTTGATAACCTAGATGCTGTGTTCAACTTTGAATTGTCTCGCGACCCTGAAGTTCACGTACACCGTATTGGTCGTACTGGCCGTGCAGGAAGCAAAGGCGTAGCGATCAGCTTTTTTAGTGAAAAAGAGATGTACCGTGTTGCTCAAATTGATGAGTACATGGACATGCCAATCGAGCCATCTGAACTGCCAGCAAAACCAATTGCTAAGCCGTACTACTCAAACATGGTTACCATCCAAATTGATGGCGGTAAGAAAGCTAAGCTTCGTGCTGGTGATATTCTTGGCGCACTGACGGGCCAAGGCGGCATTGATGGTAAATCAGTAGGTAAGATCAATCTGTTTGCAATGCGTGCTTACGTAGCGGTAGAAAGATCTGTGGCTAAAAAAGCACTGAACAAAATCGAATCAGGTAAAATGAAGGGTCGTCAATTCCGCGCCCGAATCCTGAAGTAATTCGAGACTGAATCCCTTTGCTGCGATATGTCTAATTAACGACATTGCTAATTAATGGCATTGCAGTAAAGGGTGTTCCACAAAATGCCACTTAAGTTTCTTATCTTAGGTTTATCGACCTAGTCCTCTATACCAAAGCATTATTCATCGGGTCTTATCGAATAAAGATCGTTGATATGTTTTCCTTCGCTAAGATACCAAGTCATCGCTTCCTGTCGATTGTGAACCAATATCGTGATTGTGGTTATTGAACCATCATCAAAATAACAAAGCTCATATTCTAAATCGCTTGGATGATCAGGAATAGCGGCCATAGCTTCCCTCCCAAATATCAATCATTTTAAATACGTCAACCCAACTCATTTATAGGGTTCGTATCACGTCAAATGAGTAATAAAATCAAGTCACATCACTGCCATTAATTATTTTTAGTTTAATCATTTGCCTAAATAGCTAGATTAGCAAGTTTGGGTCTCAATTTATCTCAAAGTTTTTACGACCACTGTTTATTAAGACTACTTTTATAAGAGCTAGAATTAGCGTTATAAAAACTGGGCTAACCTTAAAGGGATGAGTTAATCGGTTTGTGGCTTTGTTGAATGTCGTGAGAGGGTAGAATGAGAAAGTGCCGGTGGTTAGTTTTAGTGATCTGTTTTCTATTTACTGGGTGCGGGACCAAGTTCGCCTATAACAATATAGGTTGGTTTGTCGTTAGCTATATAGAAGATTTTGTTTCCCTCTCAAATAGCCAAGAATCAGAGCTTGAAGAGCGATTAGATATATTACAAAAATGGCATAAAGAAACTCAGCTACCTCTGTACATCTCGCAATTAGAAGCGATTCAAAACGTAGATCGGTCGGATATGAATCCCGCTTTTATTGTGGGCCAAAGTGAACAAACGAAAGAGCATATTCGCACAATCGTCAATAAGTTCGCTCCAGATATTTACGCCTTGAGTATGCAGCTTAGCCCTAAGCAAGACAGGGAGTTTTTAAAGAACTTTCGTGAAAAGCAGCAAGACTATTATGAAGAAAGGTTGTCGTTGAACGATGCCGATTCGAGAGAGCGATACCGAAGCAGAATAGAAGAGCGCGCAGAACGGTGGTTAGGTTCAGTATCGAAAGAACAAAAACAGATTATTTTGGCTTGGTCTAAAGAGTGGGTAAATACCAATAGCAGTTGGCGACAATATCAAAACAACACCTATCAAGAGCTAACGACGCTGATGGCAAAGAAGAGCGATCTGCATATTGCTCAGCCGATTATCATGAAGTTGCTTTTAAACAATGAAGCTTATTATCCTGATGAACTTGAGTCACAACTCAACCAAAATATGGAAACATCAGCCAAGTTTTTAGTAGATATCGCCGCGACCAGCAGTAACAAGCAGTGGGCGTATTTTATGAATGAATTAGAAAGCCTCAAAGGAACGTTGAAGTCATTGCAAGAGTAGAGCGTCCCTTTTAAAGGCTAGCGGTTATTGTCGAGCTAGCCTTTCATCCCACTTTAAGGTGAATTTCGGAACCTAACCCCTGTTGTTCATCAGTAGTTTTGGAATCGAACCTTTGGCTGTCTTCGATATTTTCTGCATCAATTGGAAGCTCGGCTGTTGAATACCGTGGTCACTCTGCAGCTCATCGATCATTAATAACCACAACCTTGCTGTCATTTCTGAATCGGCTAACGCTCTGTGGAAAGTACCGTCGTTGTCGATATTTTTGAAACGCACAAGGTCGCCTAGCTTATGAGTTGGTGCGTCTTGGATTAGACGACGAGCTATCAACATTGAGCAAGCGAACTGTCCATTGTAATCGCGACCAATATTATCTAATTCCGCATCAAGAAAGCGCTTATCAAATGAGGCATTGTGAGCGACAAGTTGGCTGTCTTGAATGAAGTCTGCAAACTCATCCATCACTTCACTACAACTGGCCGCTGTGCTTAACATACGGTTACTGATTCCGGTATAACCTTCAATGAATCCACTCACACGAAATCCCGGGTTCATGAGCTGCTGGAAGGTGTCGACGACTTCGCCGTTAACGAGTTTAACCGCACCGATCTCAATCGCTCGGTCGCCCATATTTGGTGATAAGCCTGTGGTCTCGAAATCGAGAACGATAACGGAATCTGCGGAGTTTGGAGCCATCGTGTTTCCTAATTGCTGTTTGGTAGTATCGCTTTGTATGGGGCGTTTGGTGTTGCTATGGGTAAATCAGTTATTTGCTATTGCTGATAGTAAGTTCAGTGTAACCCGTCGAATCGTCATGCTCTCTGTTGAAGGTCAAGGTATCGTAGCGGTGAACAATCAATTCAGCCGTGGTCGCGATAATCGTCCCTTCAAGCAAATGCCCACCAATTACATTGCCATTCTCATCAGCAACGGAGATATGAATATGCTGGTGGTTTGGGGTTAGCGTTGCCATCACCGAGACTATTTCGAACGGAGCTTGAACTAGCTTGGTGTTGTTGGCATTAGCTAAGCGAATATTGAGTTGAGAAACACATCCGACACAAGACGCAATAGAGCCCGCGGAGATATTGTGCGCTGTCACTAGCCTCTGGATCTCTAGCTTTAGGTCTTGGCCGCGGGTTAATCTCGTTGCGATAGGAGTGATCATCTTATTGCCTCAACGTTATATGTATTTCAAAGAACAAAACGAAGCCACATAGGGCTTCGTTTTATTTTCATTTTGGCTAACGCGACTTTTCTTTTGGTTAATGCAACTTTGCATTTTCTGTCGCTGAAATTACTTAGTCTTGTTGCTGTTCTCTTTTCTTCTTAGGAACGAAGTTCAATACTGAAATGGGTACTTCTTTGCGTGGTTCGAAACCTTCAACAACGCGACGTTCAATCAAGTGACCAAGACGCTTTTCAATAATGCACAGGTTTTTGAAGTTATCTTTTGATAGGAAAGAGATCGCTTCGCCAGATGCATCAGCACGGCCTGTACGACCAATACGGTGAACATAATCATCTGCTGGGAATGGCATGTCGTAGTTCACTACGCGGCTTAGGTTGTCGATATCGATACCACGAGCAGCAACACCCGTCGCGACTAAGTATTTTAGGCGACCTTTCTTAAAGTCAGCCAAGATTTTTTCACGAATCGCTTGGCTACGTCCACTGTGGAAAGCTTCCGCTTGAATACCACGTTTCTCAAGTTGAGCAACCAACTTAGCCGCGCCGTGCTTGGTTTCGATAAAGATAAGCGCTTGGTCCCAGTTACCTTCGGTAATCATGTGGCTCAATAGTGCTGACTTACGGTCTTTATCTACCGTTACCAACCATTGCTCAATGTTCGCTTTAGACGCATCAGTCTTGGCAATCGAAATCTCTTCCGCTTCACTGATTGCACTTTTCGCTAGTGCACGCACTGGCGTTGAAAGCGTTGCCGAGAACAGCAGGTTTTGGATGTCTTGTGGTAGACGCGCGATGATCTTGTTGATGTCTTCAATGAAACCCATGTCTAGCATGCGGTCAGCTTCATCTAGAACCAGTACTTCCACTTCATCAAAGTGAACGGCACGTTGTCCGTACATGTCGATCAAACGACCTGGTGTTGCCACAAGAATGTCGACACCTTCAATCAGGCGATCTTTCTGGTGTTGGTAAGATACGCCACCGTACATCGCTAATGATGTTAGGTTTAGGAACTTCGCGTACTTAGTAATGTTCTGTTCAACCTGAACTGCCAGCTCACGCGTTGGTGTCAGGATAACTGCGCGGATACGTTTTTTACGCTGCGTTTCACCTTTGCTTAGCATTTCTAAGATAGGGAGAACAAAGCTCGCAGTTTTACCTGTACCTGTTTGTGCTGCAGCAATAAGGTTCTTACCAGAAAGAACAATCGGAATTGCTTTTTCTTGAATAGAGGTTGGCTTTTCATAGCCTTGTTTTGCAACGGCTTTAACAATAGGTGAGCTTAATCCAAGCTTGGAAAATGGCATAAGTTTCTCGGTATGATTTGGCTAAATAGCGATGGAAAGGTTTAACAATCTTATACAAGGATAAGATTAATGGCGGCATTCTACCATGTTGCTTGCTCACCGCTAGTCACATGCACATAAAAAAATCCAGTGTCGACAAGACACTGGATTTTCAGTTTTGGGTGTTCGCTATTTAGCTTGGGTTTATCGAAAGCGTTTAAGCGATCTCAATCTTCTCGGCTTGGTTTTGCTCTGCCATTGATAGTGCTAGCGCTTCTGCAGCCTTAATACCATCAATACCAGCGGAAAGGATACCGCCTGCGTAGCCTGCACCTTCGCCAGCAGGGAAGAAGCCCTTAAGGTTGATGCTTTGGAAGTCTTTACCACGTTTGATGCATACAGGAGAAGACGTACGAGTCTCAACACCAGTTAGTAGGCCGTCTGGTGTAGAGAAACCTTTGATCTTCTTCTCGAACGCTGGGATTGCTTCACGAATCGCTTCGATAGCGAAATCAGGCAGTGCTTTTGAAATATCAGTCAGGTGGATACCCGGTGTGAACGACGGTTGTACTTCACCGATTGCACTTGGATCGCGACCTTTCAAGAAGTCACCGATTTTCTGAGCTGGTGCATCGTAGTTTTCACCACCAAGTACATAAGCGCCACTTTCTAGTTCACGTTGTAAACGGATACCAGCCAGTGCGTCACCTGGGTAATCACGCTCTGGGTCGATACCTACAACGATTGCACTGTTTGCGTTACGTTCTGCACGAGAGTATTGGCTCATGCCGTTCGTTACTACGCGGCCTTCTTCAGACGTTGCAGCAACCACAGTACCACCTGGGCACATACAGAAGCTGTATACAGTGCGGCCATTCTTACAGTGGTGAACGAGTTTGTAGTCCGCAGCACCTAGGATTGGGTTGCCTGCGTTCTTACCGAAACGAGCTTCATCGATCATCGATTGCTTGTGTTCGATACGGAAACCAACAGAGAAAGGCTTCGCTTCCATGTAAACGCCACGATCGTACAGCATTTCAAACGTGTCACGAGCACTGTGGCCAACAGCCAATACCACGTGACGAGATTTGATCTCTTCACCGTTAGAAAGCGTTAGGCCAGTGATTTGACCATCTTCCATATGAACGTCGTCAACACGAGTGCTGAAACGGATTTCGCCACCAAGTTCAATGATAGAAGCGCGCATCTTTTCGATCATGGTAACCAGTTTAAAGGTACCGATGTGCGGCTTACTTACGTATAGAATTTCTTCTGGTGCACCCGCAGCAACGAACTCTTCAATTACTTTACGGCCGTAGTGCTTTGGATCTTTAACTTGGCTGTACAGCTTACCGTCAGAGAAAGTACCTGCGCCGCCTTCACCAAACTGTACGTTTGATTCTGTGTTCAGCGTACGCTTACGCCAGAAACCAAAGGTATCTTTCGTACGCTCACGAACTTCTTTACCACGCTCAACGATGATTGGGTTGAAACCCATTTGAGCAAGCACTAGGCCAGCGAATAGACCACATGGGCCAAAACCGATAACCACAGGGCGCTCAGTTTGGTTCTCAACCGCTTTAGCAACAAACTTGTACTCCATATCAGGAGTCACTTTTACGTGCGGGTCGCTAATGAATTGTTCTAACAACTCAGCTTCGTTTTCAACGAGAACGTCAAGCGTGTAGATAAGTAAGATCTTTGATTTCTTACGAGCATCGTAGCCACGTTTAAAGATATTAAAAGAGAGTACCTGATCAGAGTTAATACCAAGTTTCGCTTCAATAGCGTCTTGAATAGCAGACTCTTCATGGTCTAGTGGGAGTTTAATTTCGGTTAAACGTATCATTTCGATGTCTCGTTTTTATAGGTGTCTTAGCTAGATCGTTTCTTAATACAGAGTTTGATGGAAACGCTGATGTTCAAAGAAGCGATAAGCTCACAATGGCGCGCATTTTACGAGAAATTGATTTATCTGTCATACTAATTTGGAAACATGGAGCAAATAGACACGATATTAGAGCCGTATGATGTTGAATTTTGCTTTGGGATGAGTATTATCCCCATTCTTCAATTTTGACTAACTTATAGAGCAGAGCATCATGGCATTTGTCGTAGGCGATAATTGTATTCAATGTAAATACACAGACTGTGTGGCAGTGTGTCCCGCAGATGCGTTCCATGAAGGCCCAAACTTCATGGTAATTAACCCGATCGAATGTATCGATTGTGGTTTATGTGTACCTGAATGTGATGCTCAAGCGATCTTCCAAGAAGATGAACTGCCTGAAGATCAAAAGATTTTCATTGAAGTGAACGCAGAACTTGCTGAGATTTGGCCTGTGCAAACAGAAGTAAAACCAGCGATGGATGATGCGGAAAAGTGGAATGGTGTGCCTGATAAGTTGGCAATGCTAGAAAAGTAATTGTTGAAAAGAACTCAAATAAAAAGGCGTACTGATTTAATCAATACGCCTTTTTTAATATCTGAACACTGTCGATTGGCTAGTTAGCTTAGAGGTCTAGCTATGCTGACGACGCATGTTGTCGAGAATGATGCCAGTCGCCATTGCAACGTTCAAAGACTCTGCGCCACCGAATGCTGGAATCGTAATCTTATCTGTCACGTATTTAGCGGCGTGTTCACGAATACCGTGAGACTCGCTGCCCATCAGCAAAATGCCATTTGCAGTGAAGTCAGTCTTATGAACACTTTCGCCTTCCAAAAATGCACCGTAAACCGGTAGATTCGCTTGCTCTAAGTAAGCTGGTAAGTCAGTTTGACTTACGTGTACTCGGCCAAAGCTGCCCATAGTCGCGCTGATAGTTTTAGGGTTGTATGGGTCTGCGCAATCACTGCTCGCAACGATATGCTTGATGCCATACCAGTCTGCTACGCGAATAATCGTACCTAGGTTGCCAGGGTCTGAAACGCCATCAAGTGCAATCATCAGTCCTGTCGCTTCTGGTAGTTCAAACGTTGGGATCTCAACAACCGCAATCGCTGCGTTGTTACTGACCAAAGTGCTCGCTTTGGTTAGATCATCCAGCGAGGCTTCAACACAATCAAACTCAATCAGTGAAGCATGATTTTCAGATAAGAAATCAGCGGTAGCAAAGACATTCTTCACCACTAAGTCACTATTGAACAGCTCAAGAACGTTCTTTTCACCTTGAACTAGAAACAGGCCGTGGGCTTTACGTTGTTTCTTTTGCCCCAAAGCACGAAGGAGTTTTAATTGGTTTTTTGAAATCATGTTTTTATCCTAGATATAAGCCCGCGCATTATAGAGCAAAGGTTAGCGAACCAAAAGCGTGATAGCTCAATGCGATCCATATAAAAAGCAAAAGCGATCCACTTAAAAAAGAAAAGCGCACTAAATAGCGCGCTCTTATGGGATTTACTTACTTAAGTTAAGCTGAACTGACAGCCTAATACGGAGCAGGGTAGCGCTTAAACACTGTGTTGATATCAGTCAGGATCTCTTCTGATAACGGTTTACTGAAAGCGGCTACGTTCTCTTTTAGCTGCTCCATGGTCGTTGCACCAATGATAGTGGACGTCACCCCATCAACTTGATTACACCATGCCAATGCCAGTTGGCTCGGAGTAAATCCATGAGCGTTTGCTACTTCAACATAGCCTTTAACCGCTTCGTTGGCAGATTCAGTGTCACGGAAAATGCCTTTACGTTGCATGTAAGTCCAACGGCTGCCTTCCGGTCTTGCGCCATCAATGTACTTTCCACTCAACATGCCTGCAGCTAAAGGTGACCATGGCAGGTAAGCTACATCTTCATGCACACAGTTCTCAATCAGATATGGCCAGTCTTTTGCGTGCAGTAGGCTAAATTCATTCTGAATCGAAACCATACGTGGCAAATCGTGTTTTTCACTCAGCTTGAGGTAAGTGTTAATGCCCCAAGTAGAATCATCTGAAAGCCCGACATGGCGAATTTTCCCCGCCTTAATGCAGCTTGCCAGTGCTTGTAGGATTTCCAACATCTCAGCTTCATGCTGCTTTCGGTCAATATCACTGAATCGAATGTGATTCGGGAAATGCTTACCAAAGTGAGGCGTTGTACGATTTGGCCAATGAAGTTGGTAAAGGTCGATATAGTCTGTTTGTAGGCGTTTTAATGATGCGTCAACGGCTGCGATCACCGCTTCACCCGTTATCGGGCCGCCATCTCGAACCCAAGGAAGCCCTGGCCCGGCAATTTTGCTCGCAATGATCAACTCTTGTCGACGCTGTGGGTTACGCGATAACCAGTTACCAATGATCGCTTCTGTTTTTCCGTAGGTATCTGGAGAAGGTGGAACCGCGTACATCTCTGCAGTATCGATAAAGTTAATACCTTGGCTTAATGCGTATTCGATCTGTTGGTCGGCTTGCTGCTGCGTATTTTGTAGCCCCCAAGTCATGCTGCCAAGACAGATACGGGAAACGGGAATTTGACTACTTCCTAGCTTTGAATATTCCATTGAATTCGGGGTTCCTGTGGTTAGGTTCTCTGGTACTCGCATTATAGTTTTGAAAAGAGGGCGAGTGAGGAATGAAAACGAATATGAATTATTAGCACAAAATGACACGACAAGGTATGGCATCGGGGAGTTTAGTGAGTCATTTCTCAGCGCTGCAAGCTAGTGTGTGCAATGCGTGAAAATACATTCGCGAGAAACTATGAGCCAATTGGTGATCGAGAAGTGAAGAACAACAAGCAATGAGCGAAGGTTTAATGTTCAGCTTGTTTGGGAGTGGGGGAGAGGAGAACAGATCAAAAATAAAAAAAGCTCTACCGGATAGAGCGTAGAGCTTTTTTATAGGGGTCTTAATAGTGCTAGGTATTCATTGAGTTACGAGGTCGCGTTTGTGTCTAATCCACCCTGGATCTGCGCCTGTCTTAGAGCTTCCTGCCTTTGAACTTCTTTCTCAGTTAATACTGGTCGAAGCGTTTCCTCAGAGGCTTGAGGAGAGAAAATGAAATATTTATTAATCGTCATAACTGTGTCTCCGTGTAACGTATGACAGATTCTGCATCAAGGATAAATTGTGATCATCATCCACTTTGTACTTTTGTTAGGCTGAGAGCGGAGGGCGTAGAATGCGTACAAAGCGATCTCTTATCATCCGTATGCAATGTTGAACTGACGAAACCCTCTGTTTTCAAGTATAGGAAGCGCATCTAATTTCGCACAATAATGATTTAGAGCAATTACATACATGGTCAGGGGCGTAAGATGAAAACCCTCGCTACTGACTCTGTGCTCGTATTTATTTAACGATGTATCACTTATCGACATAATAATTAAGTCAGTAAATCAATTACTTAATCCATGGTGAGATGAATTATGGAAAAGCTTGTAGAACGTTTTCTGAATTACGTTACTTTTGATACCAAATCCGATCCTTCTAATCAGCAATGCCCAAGTTCACCGGGTCAAATTACCTTTGCTGAAGCCTTAAAGTTAGAATTGGTGGCATTAGACTTAGTTGATGTGTCTTTAGATGACAATGGATACTTGATGGCGAAACTGCCGTCGAATGTCGATTACGATGTGCCTGCGATTGGCTTTGTGGCGCACATGGATACCGCTCCTGACGCATCAGGCGCCAACGTGAAACCACAAGTGATTAAAGATTACCGAGGTGGAACGATTGAATTAGGGGAAAGTGGCGAGAGTTTGAACCCAAGCCAGTATCCAGATCTTGATTCTTTACATGGTCACGACCTGATTACGACTGACGGCACAACTCTGCTTGGTGCCGACAACAAAGCGGGCATCGCTGAAATCATCAGTGCAATTGCTTACCTGAAAGCGAATCCAGACATCAAACACGGCGACATCTGCATTGGTTTCACGCCGGATGAAGAGATTGGTCGCGGTGCGAACCTGTTTGACGTTGAAAAATTTGGCGCCGAGTGGGCGTACACCATCGATGGTGGCCCAGTAGGGGAGTTGGAATTTGAGAACTTCAATGCCACGAGCGCCGATGTTATCTGTCATGGCGTGAACGTTCACCCGGGCACCGCAAAAGATAAAATGGTGAACTCGATGAACATTGCAGCGCAATTCCAATTGATGATGCCTGCGCAAGAAACACCAGAGTGCACAGAAGGTTATGAAGGCTTCTACCACCTGAAATCGGCGGAAATGGGTGTGGCTCGCTCTGAACTGGGATACATCATCCGTGATTTTGAACGTGAGGGTGTAGAAGCGCGTAAAGCATTCATGCAGCAGAAAGTCGATGAGCTGAATGAGCGCCTTGAGAAAGGCCGTGTTGAGCTGGTGCTAACCGATAGCTACTTCAACATGAAAGAGATGGTTGAACCGCATCAACATATTATTGAATTGGCCAAGCAGGCGATGATTGAGTGCAATGTCGAGCCAATGGTTAAACCAATCCGAGGTGGTACAGACGGTGCTCGCTTATCTTTCATGGGGCTACCATGTCCGAATATCTTTACTGGCGGTTACAACTTCCACGGTATTCATGAGTTCATTACCATTCAAGGCATGGAGCAAGCGGTAAAAGTGATTGTCGAATTGTCTCAACGTACAGCAACGCATTACCAAAAATAGAACATCAGAGCGTTATATCTCTTTGTATTTTTGAGAGTATTCAATAATACTCTCTTTAAGCATAAGGGAGTACGCGATGAAAAAGTTAGTTTTACTTTGCACCCACTTAGCCGTGGGTGCTGTTGGTTTTGGGCTAGGTGTTTACGCATTGCCTATCTTGATTGAGCCTGATTCTCCTTCCTCAAGTTCTGTTGAAGCGATCAGTGAGCAGGCTATCTACACGGGCGAGTTCACTAAAGATCGACAAGACAGTGACTTCTTGCACTGGGGAGAAGGCATCGTCTCAGTATCCGAAAGTGCGATCGCTTTTGAAGGTGAATTGGCGCCGGGACCTGATTACAAGGTTTATCTCTCGCCTAAGTTCATTGAAACCGAGCACGCTTTCAATGACAGCAAGAACGAGTTATTGAGAGTCGGAGATGTGAAAACATTCGACCGCTTTATGGTTGAGCTTCCCGAAGGTACTGATCTTAATCGATTTAATACGGTTGTGATTTGGTGTGAAACTTTTGGCCAATTTATTACTTCTGCCAAGATAAAATGATAGCCTTACCAATAGCTGATTTAGGCACGTAAAAAAGCGCTCTATTTTTGAGCGCTTTTTCATAGCGAAGTCTCCGCTAATCGTTGTAAAGCTCGTCGTTGTAATGCTAAGGAATAAGTAATGGAAAAAGTGTGGCAAGTAATTGATTTTCTACTCGCTCATAAGTTTATTTTTAGTGCGTTGATTATCACTATTATTTTAATCATTCGCCGAATCACCTTATCTCAAATAAGAGGTGATGTTGCTTTCCTTAGTGAAGACCAACGTAACTGGATGTCACGAACCAAAAACGGCACATTCGCGATTATTGTTGTGACGTTATTTGTGCTGTGGAAATCCGAAATCAGCGAGTTTGCGCTATCTGTCACGGCCATTGCTGTTGCGATAGTAGTGGCTTCAAAAGAGATCATTTTGTGTTTCACCGGTTCTATTCAGCGTGCGAGTTCTCGCTCATTTAGAATCGGCGACTGGATCGAAGTGGGTAAAATAAGCGGTGAGGTGATTGAGCACAATTTGATGGCGACTGTGATTCAAGAAATCGATTTGTATCATGGGCAATATCACTTCACTGGTAAGACAGCCACGCTGCCTAATAGTATGTTCTTCACCTATCCGGTAAAGAACCTCAACTTTATGAAGCGCTATGTTTATCATAACTTTTTTGTGACGGTGAAAGACTTTGTAAACCTATACCCTATGGTGCCGGGTCTTATTGTGAAAATTGAAGAGCATTGCGAAGAGTTTATCGATGTTGCTCGCCGTTACAACGGTGTGATCGAAAAGCACGCTGGTGTTGACCTTCCGGGTTCTGAGCCTCACATCCATATCACAAGCAGTTCGACAGGTGAGCAAGAAGTCCATTTTATGATTTTCTGTCCAACCGAGAAGGCGGTTCATCTAGAGCAAGAGATTCGTAAAGATTTCATGGAAGCATACGCTGAAGCATTTCCTGTCAGTGCTTAATCCTGCAGTCCGCTGAGCCCCAAACAAAAGAAAGCCGAGAGCGATAATATCGACTCTCGGCTTTTTTGTTCTAACTATCTGTTCGTTTAATCTAGGTCAGCCAGTGGCAACCAATCGACTTTTACGCCTGCTTGTTCAAACATATCTTGGCTCACTTTGATTTTGTCTCCCCAGCGAGAAAGAAAGTCTTCACTTTGCTCTGGGCAGTGAACCGCAGAAATACCGGTTTGGATGATTTTCGCTGCACAGTTCGGACAAGGGAAGTGGGTTACCCATATTTCACAACTGTCCAAATCACGCTTAGCGAATAGAATCGCATTTTCTTCAGCGTGAAGTGTCTTTAGGTACTTCATCTCTCTGTCATCAGTATCCGCACTATCAGACACGCCATGTGGGTAGCCATTAAAGCCAACGGAAACAATACGGTTGTGCTTAGTGATTACGGCGCCGACTTGAGTTGAAGGATCTTTACTCCAAGAACCGACCAATTCCGCCATTTGATAGAAACGTTTAGCCCATTTTGAAATCATGAGAATTCCTTAACAATTAAATGTGAATGCTTATCTGTCTGACAATACATTATGTTAGACAATATCCATAGAGAACAAAAGCTGAGAGGTTGATTTACTTAGGAATTGTAGCGTGTTTGTAATCACTTTATAAGCACTTGGTTTCAATTAACATATTGATACACTTTGACTAGTTATAATTGATATTCCTCGGACAATGGTAACGAGTGTGTTACGTAAATTTTATGCTGTTCAAATACTAATAAGTGACGGTATAACCATGCGTAAAAAGTTGATCCTTACGGCTCTTGCAAGCTCTCTTATTCTTGCTGGATGTGGGCAAGATGCTCAAAATGCTAAGCAAGCGCCTTTACCTCTCGTAGCTGTACAGGATGTTAGCGTTGTTTCTCACCAGCAAAGTAAGTCGTACATCGGTCGTATTGAAGCCGTTGAAGACACGGCTATCACAGCGCAAGTTTCTGGCTACCTACAAAGCCGTCATTTCAATGAAGGTCAAATGGTCGAAAAGGGCCAGCTGCTATATTCCATTGAGCCATCTTCGTTTGAAGCTGAAGTTGCAAGCGCAAAAGCGTCTGTTGCTCAAGCAAACGCGAACCTTAAGAAAGCCGAGCTTGATTTTAACCGTGGTAAAAACCTACTTCCGAAAGGCAGTATTTCTCAATCTGAATTCGATGCATTAACCGCAAACTTGTTAGGTTCTCAAGCACAGCTTGAAGCAAGCCAAGCACAGCTTAATGCTGCGAATGTTCAGCTTTCTCATACCAAAATCATCGCGCCTTTCTCTGGCCGTATTAGCGATACCAAAGTGAGCACGGGTGATCTGGTTTCGCCGTCTTCAGGTGTACTGACGACTTTGGTTAGCCTAGACCCAATCCACGCATCGTTCAGCATCAGTGAGCGAGAGCGTATTGAGCTGGGTATGGACCGCATCGAAGGCGATGGCAGCAGCGACTCTGCAGGTGTTGAAGTTCAGATCATGCTTGAGAACGGTGAAGCGTTCGAACATCTAGGTCAGCTTGACTTCTTGGGCAACCGTATCAACCTTAATACTGGTACGATCGCGATGCGTGCGATTGCTGATAACCCGAATCAGCAACTACTTCCAGGCCAACACGTTCGCGTTGATCTACGTGAAAAACAACCTATTGATGTTGTGACTATTCCTCGTCGTGCAGTGCAAACCGACCTCGAAGGCGACTTCGTGATGGTATTAGTTGAAGGAGAAGCCGAACCCGTTGCTGAGCGCAGAAACATCGAAATGGGTCGTCAGGTTGAAGGTGGTGTGATTGTTCATTCTGGATTAGAGAAAAACGACGCAGTCATCACTCAAGGCCTACAGCGTGTACGTAATGGTATGTCTGTTCGTATTCAAGCTTCTGCTGAACAAGCTGAGTAAGGGGACTATTTATGTTAAGTCGTTTCTTTATTCAAAGGCCTAAGTTCGCCCTTGTTATATCCATAATCTTAACGCTGGCGGGTGCGATTTCTCTCGCTATCTTGCCAGTGGCTGAATATCCAAAAATTAGTCCACCGTCGGTCAGTGTGTCGGCATTCTACACGGGCGCAAGTGCTGAAGTGGTGGAACAGGCGATAGCCGACCCCATAGAAACGTCGGTTAACGGCGTTGAAGATATGATCTACATGTCTTCTAAAAGCGCTAACGATGGTTCATACAACCTTAATGTGACCTTTGATGTTGGTACTGACCCAGATATGGCTCAGGTCAACGTTCAGAACCGAGTTGCTCAAATCGAATCGAAGCTTCCGCAAGAAGTTCGAATGGTGGGTGTCACCGTTAAAAAGCGTTCACCAGACCTTTTGATGGTATTGAACTTCTATTCGCCAAACGGTGAGTACGACGATCAATTCTTGATCAACTACATTAACCTAAACATTAAAGACCAACTGGCTCGTGTGAAGGGCATCAGTGAAGTTAACGTGTTGGGTGGTGGTGAATACGCGATGCGTGTTTGGTTAGATCCTGAGAAAATGGCTAACCTCAATATCACCACTTCAGACGTGAATCGCGCGTTGGCAGAGCAGAACGTTCAAGTTGCTGCAGGCCGTATTGGTGCTGCACCTTATAACAACGCACAAGAAGTGCAGTTCAACTTGGTAACAAAAGGCCGATTAGAAACAGCTGATGAGTTTGAAAATGTTGTTCTTCGTGCAACTCAAGACGGTTCAACGGTTTACTTAAAAGACATTGCACGTGTTGAGCTTGGTAAAAAGTTCTACGACGGTAATGGTAAATACCGTGGTCAAGATGCGTCGATCGTAACGCTGTCACTTCAATCAGACGCTAACGCGCTGGAAAGTGGCAAAGCTGTGATGGCGATGCTGGAAAACTTAAGCAAGAACTTCCCAGAAGGCGTGGCGTATGAAGCAAGTTACGACACTACACTGTTTGTTGCTGAGTCGATCAAAGGGGTAGTAAAGACCTTAATCGAAGCCATCTTGCTGGTTATTGCGGTAACGTACCTGTTCTTGGGTAGTGCGCGTGCAACCTTGATTCCTGTAGTTGCGATTCCGGTATCTTTGATTGGTACGTTTGCCATCATGCAGATGACGGGTTTCACCATCAACACGGTAACCCTGTTTGGTTTGATACTAGCGATTGGTATCGTAGTAGATGATGCGATCTTGGTTATCGAGAACGTTGATACCACAATGGCTAAAGACCCAACCATTTCACCGCGTAAAGCCACGCTTATTGCGATGAAAGAAGTAACGGGGCCGATCATTACGTCGACCTTGGTTCTACTTGCGGTATTCATCCCTGTTGCAATGCTTCCTGGTATTACTGGCATCATGTACCGTCAGTTCGCTCTGACTATCTGTATCGCGGTTGTTATCTCTTCAATTAACGCATTAACGCTATCACCTGCATTGTGTTCACTGGTTCTTAAGCAGGGTGGTGGTAACACGGCGCGTTGGTACCAAGCATTTAACCGTGGTCTAGAGTCTGTTACTAACAAATACGGTCAAGTGGCTGGCTTCTTAGTTAAGAAAGGCGTTCTGCTGTTCACTTTCTTCTTTGTGGCTTTGGCGGCTGTGACTTATTTTGCGAAGACAACGTCTACGGCGTTTGTACCTCAAGAAGATAAAGGCATTTTGCTGGTTAACGTTCAGCTTCCTGACGCGGCATCCTTGTCTCGAACCGAAGAAGTGACTAAGCAGCTGCTTGAAATGGTTGAACAAGAGCCGGGTGTTGATGGCGTAACACTGGTTAACGGCTACGCATTTATGACGGGCGCTTCTGCGTCGAATGGTGCGTCAATGTTCATCAAGCTTCACGATTGGGACATCCGTAATGCACTGGATGGTCAACACTCTGCTCAGGCTATCTCACAGCGTATTAATGGTCGTGCTGCGACTGAACTTCCTCAAGCTGTCGTGTTTGCGATGGGGCCTCCTGCAGTTCCGGGCATGGGGGCCGCGTCTGGTTTCGAGTTTGTACTTGAAGATACGCTAGGCCGAAGCCGTACTGATCTTGCTATGGTGATGAATGACGTGATAGCTGAGGCGAGCAAACAGCCTGAGATTTCACACACATTCAGTACTTTCCGTGCGAACGTACCTCACTACTATGTCGATATTGACCGTGAGAAAGCGCAGCAATTAGGTATTCCGTTGTCGGAAATTTTCCAAACACTACAAGGTAACCTTGGTTCGTTGTACGTGAACGACTTCACCATGTTTGGTAAGAACTTCCGCGTAACCATGCAAGCTGACAGTGAACACCGTAGCAGCATGGACGACCTACAACGATTCCACGTTCGTTCGTCTAATGGCGAGATGATCCCGTTAAGCACATTGGTGACTTACGATCAGATCTTCGAACCAGATGTAGCATGGCGTTACAACATGTACCGCAGTGCCGTGATTCAAGGTCAACCTGCAGAAGGTTACTCAAGTGGTGATGCGATTGCGGCAATGGAACGCGTAGCTGCAGAAGTATTGCCTCAGGGGTATCAGTACGAATGGACAGGCATGGCTTACCAAGAAGTACTAGCAGGTAACCAAGCGATCTTTGCTTTCGCACTGGCTCTGATCTTCATCTACCTGTTTATGGTGGCTCAATACGAGAGTTGGACAATTCCGATTGCGATTATCCTCGTGGTACCTGTCGCAACCTTAGGCTCCTTCTTGGCATTGAATCTAACGGGCACTCCGCTGAACCTTTATGCACAAATAGGTTTGGTTCTCTTGATAGCCTTGGCCGCGAAGAACGCAATCTTGATTGTGGAATTCGCAAAGGTAGAGCGTGAAGAGAAAGACGCACCGATTGAAGATGCAGCGGTGAAGGGCGGTACACTGCGTTTCCGTGCTGTGAACATGACGTCTTGGTCGTTCATCTTAGGTATCTTCCCGCTTATCTTCGCTGCGGGCGCAGGTCACGTGAGTCAGAACTCTCTGGGTATTTCACTGATCGGCGGCCTGTTATGTGTATTACTGGCGGGTACGTTCCTAATCCCTGGCTTCTACGCATTCGTGCAACGTAAGCGTGAGAAAGCACACGGTGGTAATACCAAGCTGGTTCCGCTTGATGACGAATAGAGGATTGAGTGTCTTGTAAGATTCGTCTCTTACAAGACCAACCCTCGGAAAACTAATTCCTTGTAAAAACTAAGGTTTAGCATTGCGCTAAGCCTTTTTTTATTCCACTTATGAATAAAAACGCCTTTTATATAAACAAATGTTTGTCATGTGATAGAGCTAACACTCTAATTTGGGTTTTGTAATAAAATGATGTTTTATTGGTAAGTATATGTTTAATATGATTTTAACAAGGTTCAGCTAACGGTTGTATGCTCGAAAACATTTGCACAATAGTGTGAAGTGTTTCAAAATTACGAAGTTATATTGAAATTTTTTGTGCATTGAGGTTCTTATGAAAGTCATTGATTTATTTAAACACCGAGGCGATAGCATGTCTTCGCAACACTCAGAGTTTATGCAATGGATGTCTCCAGCTCTTAGAGATTACTGGGGCGACTTTCTTAATCGTACGCAAAATAGCCATTTCTTTGCGTGGGTTCGTGATCACCACAAACCTGCTGTCAATGAAGATGCACCAGAGATGCCGGTGGAACAGCCGATCGTACTTAAGCCAGAAGCACAACTTGTGTTTGATGAGCTTAATCAACAGATCGGTGAAGTCATCCATACTGGCGACTGGATCAATGTAAGTCAAGACCGTATTAACCAGTTCGGCCTTGTTACTGAAGATATGCAGTGGATTCACACTGAGCCTGAAAAAGCGGAAACAGACTCTCCGTTCAAAACAACCATCGCACATGGTTTTTTAACTTTATCTCTGCTTCCTCGATTGACTGACAGTGTTGACCCTGACAAGTCTCAATTCCCAACAGCGAAGATGGTCGTAAACATTGGTCTTAACCAAGTACGTTTCCCATACCCTGTTAAATCGGGCAGTAATGTTCGTGCTAAAAGTACGCTAACAAAAGTAACGCCAATTAAGAAAGGCCTAGAGATTGAACGCGAAATTCGCGTCGAAATCGAAGGTATTCGTCGTCCTGGCGCTGTGATCGTTTCAGTGATTCAACTTCACTTCTAAGTGGTTTGTAAAGAAGCGATTTATAAAGATTCAAAAAAAGAGAGAGCATAGTGCTCTCTCTTTTTGTTTACATTAGATAAAACTATCCCACTTATTTAATGCGAGTGTAGCCGTACTCTTCGATAAGTTCTTGCCCTTGCTTTGACTTCACGAACTTGATGAAGTCTTTGCTCTCGTCAGAAACTGAGTCTGTCTTGTGCAGCAACAAGAATGGGCGAGCCAATTCATAGCTGTGGTTAGCAATGTTCTTAGATGTTGGCTCTACGCCTTCAAATGTAATTGCTTTAATCGAACGGTCGATTGAACCAACAGAGATAAAACCAATCGCGTGTGGGTTATGGTTAACAATCGTTTTAACCATGCTGTTGCTGTTTACAACCAAGTTATTTGGGTTGATGTCAGACACTAGACGGTCATTAATGATCTTCGTTAAACCAAGCAAGCTTTCGAAGCTATAGCGTGAGCCAGAAGATGCTTCGCGAGTGACAACTGCGATAGGCTGATCTGCGCCACCCACAGCTTTCCAGTTCGTGATTTTGCCTTTGTAGATATCGAATAGCTGCTCACGTGTAACGTTGCTTACAGCGTTTGAGCGGTTAGTTACTACAGCTAGGCCGTCAAAGGCAATTGGAAATACCTTCAACTTCTCGTCTTGTTCGCGGTCGGTTAAATAACGCGAGCTCATACCGATGTCAGAGACACCTTTATTAACCATGGTAATACCTGCTGTAGAACCAATGCCCTGAACCGCAATATAGTTATCAGGGTGAGTCTTGTTGTACTCCTCAGCTAATACATCCATCACTCGTGATACTGAAGTGGAGCCCGAAATAGTGGTTTCTTGTGCTAAAGCAGCATGAGAAGACAGGGCTAAGGATAAAAGAGAGGCAAGCGCGACTCGTAACATAAACAACTCCTAGTTAATAACATTTGTCGCATATGATAGGTCGGTTATATGACACTTTTGTGAAATTCCATACTCTCGATGTATAGCTGTTCGCTTGATGAGTCGTAGCTTTCTGGGTTTCCGAAAGCAAGATTCGTTTCTGGGAGCAGGGCAGGTATTTTGATTACGCTTGTTCGCTAAAATGTTTGTTGAGTCCTAAGCTAAGTAGAGGAATTCACTACTTAGAAGTTTCTATGAAGTTTCTATGAAGTTACAAGGGGTGTTATGTCCGTCATTCATATCGAGCTGAATCGTCTTTTAATTGGGGCCGAGAGGCTCTGTACATCTCGAAATCGAAGTTTACCTGTCGAGCTAGGCAAATCCCTATATGAAGAGTGTGAGGGTGGTGTGCTGTTTTCTCAGGCGCATTATCTACTCGACTCATCTCACAGTGATTATACAAACGAGATCGTCTGCGTGACTTTTGATGAGTCGCTGTCTTGTTGGTTAGTGATGGTGCCGCTTGAAGGGGATGTCGAAACCGACTCTGTGAATTGGGGGCCGTATCCGTACCTTCCTAAATCGAAGGATCTTGATGCTATTTTGGCGGAAATAGAAAAAGACCCTAAATCGTACTTCTGGTCATAGTCACTCTGTTTTCACGTTTGCTGGTGGCCTGCTCGCAAAGCTGAATCAATGAGTATCAAAACTCAACCACTGAATCCCAAAGCCAAATCATCTCATCCCACACCCAAGTGGCTTAATATTGAAGCCACTTGGTTTACACCAGTTCCCAACTAAGACGTCCACATCAATCTATCGCTTTGTTTCTTTAAACTTGCGGCTTTACGCTCTGCAGTTGTGCTTGTGCCACTAGCGATCGGAAGTCTTTTGGTGTTTTTCCGTGATACGTTTTAAAGGCCGTGCTGAAGTGAGCGGCACTTTTAAAGCCTGACTCATACGCGATTTGAGTGATCGACTTATCCGATGTTCTTAGCTGAGTGGCTGCATGAGCAATACGTTTTATCTTTAATAAGTTTGAGAACGACAGATCTTCAGCCGATAAGCGACGTTTAAGTGTAGCCGGTGACATTCCCATGTAACTGGCGAGCGTATCCAAAGAGATATTGTTTTCAATGTTTTGCTCGATGTAATGAATGACTCTTTGGGTCACGGTTAACCTTGAAGCTCGAGCAATAATAGCCAATAGAGCTGGGTACTGTTCCACCATCAAAGACAGTAAACTTAAGCCTAATTGAGTGAGTGCGTAGTCATTCTGAGAAGAAGAGTTGGCCAGTGACATGATGAGATCTTTCAACTGACAGAGCTCAGTATCCGTTTGATTGAACTTAATGTACTTGTCTGGGATTCGAGCGGACTCTAAATCGCTGAACTGATTAATGAACTTTTGAAAGATAGCCAAATCAAAATCTAAGCAGGTTGCGCTGAATTCGCCATTTTCAGTGTTAACCGTGATGTCTTTAATCTGACCAGAATTGTAAAGGGTGAAATCTCCCGCTTGCAACGAGGCTTGAGTACCATTGGGCAACACAAAAGAAATGCTGCCTTTCGACACTATAAAGATACCGTTTTTAGAGGCAGGATAACGTTCTCGTCTCCTGGGAATGAAGTTTCTGAACTGAGTAACTGTGATTGATGACATAGTGAGCTTCTTTGACGTTGTAAATTGATTGCTTATTGATTGTTTTTTTTAAGTATTGTTTAAGCATGAGACATTTACAAAAAAGGCGCTAATAATTAGCGCCTTTAGAAGTGAACCTTTGAAGCTTTTGACCTTGATAGCTTTGACCTTGATAGCTTTGACCTTGAAAGCCGAAACCTTGAAAGCTGTAGCTGTTAACGCCTTTAAGCTTCGGTTTCGTTTGTCGTTTCAGGCTCGCTAGGCAAGTCCGCAAATACTTGAGTAGGTTTTGCTACTAAGTTACGGTTTTCCTGATTAACTTCAGAGAGAACTACTTCTAAAACGTCTCCCAGTTTGTATACCATTTCTTTATCGATAGATACAGTACCCATATCACCGTTGCACTCTATTCTTTCTTTATTATTAAGAATGAGAGATCCAGGGATAAATGCAGCAGCACCATTTTCAAGTAAACGTACACGCATACCTGCACGGTTAATATCGAAAATCTCAGCTTGGAAACGAGTTTCTTCTGCTGGAGCATTGGCTAGAGTGCGAGCATACAACCAATCGCCAACATTACGCTCAGCCATGCCGTGGTGACGGCGGTGCAGGGCAAGTTCATCACCGATAGTTTCATCTGGTGTTTGAATTGGCGCTTTACCTAAGATGTGTGCTTTAAGCATACGGTGGTTAATCATGTCGCCATATTTACGAATTGGAGAAGTCCAAGTTGCGTAAATATCTAATCCCATCGCGTAGTGCGGTGCAGGCTCATTGCTGATCTCGCTATACGCTTGGAATTTACGAATACGGTTGTCGTAGTAGCTGTTATCTAAAGAACCTAACCAACGACGTAGAGTAGCAAAACCTTCTAGAGAAATGATTTGCTCTTCAGTGAACGGCGTTTCCGCTTGCGGGTTTACCAGTTCAAGAACGTCGGAGATTTTCTCAGCCTTGAAACCAGAATGGCAGTTAAACACACCTTGGTTGAAGCTCTCTTTTAGTACTCGGCCCGCACAGATGTTCGCGCTGATCATTGATTCTTCAACCAGCTTGTTTGCGCTACGACGCATGTCAGCGTGGATAGCGACAACATCGTTATCTTCGCTCAGTTCAAAGCGGTAGTCAGGGCGATCTGGGAACACAACAGCGTTTGCTGAGCGCCATGCTGAACGTGCTTGAGCAAATTGGTGAAGATCAGAAACAATTGCAGCAATCTCTTCTGATGGTTGCCATTTCTCTGATGCACCTGTTTCTAGCCAGTCTGATACGTTGTCGTAAGCAAGACGAGCATGAGATTTGATGTTTGCAGCGAAGAAGTTAATGTCATCAACGATAACGCCACCTTTAGATACCGTTACTGTGCAGCAAAGTGCAGGACGAACTTCGTTCTCGATCAGTGAACATAGGTTGTCAGCAAGATCACGAGGCAACATTGGGATGTTGCGACCAGGAAGGTAGATAGTGAAACCGCGCTCGCGTGCCACTTTATCCATCGCATCATCTGGAGAGATGTAAGCCGTTGGATCAGCAATTGCGATAGTCAGTTCAAAATCACCGTTCTCTTTCTTCTTCGCGTAAAGCGCGTCATCCATATCTTTTGTGCTTTCGCCATCGATAGTCACAAAAGGGACGTGCGTCATGTCTACACGTTCAAGATCGGCGTCATCGTTGATTAGCCAGTTGTCGATGCCTTCAGGCTCGCTGTTTGGTAGATCGTTTTGTGCCAGCGTTACCCACCAAGGTGCAATCTTGTCGTCAGCGTCTGTGATTTTCTCAGAGATCTGAGCCAAGAAACCATTGTCACCTTTTAATGGGTGTTGAACGATATGAGCAACAACCCAGTCACCTTCTTTAAGCGTTTCAGGGTTTAGACCCTTCATTGCTTTCGCTTTAAGTTGCAGTTTTTTGAGCTGCGGGTGATCAGGAACAACGTTCAATCGGCCTTTGAAAAGCTTAACTCGTGCAATAAAGCGAGTAAGACCTTGTTCAACCAATTCCTCAGGCTCTGCTACTTCGCGCTCTTTCTCTGTGCGAATGATGGCAATCACCTTGTCACCGTGCACACATTTCTTCATGTACGGAGGCGGGATAAAGAAGCTTGTTTTGCTATCAACTTCGAGAAAACCAAAACCTTTTTCAGTGGCTTTGATGGTACCTTCCTTTTTAGGGAGGGTTTCTTGGATTTGCTGCTTGAGCTGAGCGAGTAGAGGATTATCTTGAAACATTTTGACTTTTATCTATCGAGGACAATTGAGCACACTATAATCATTGCGAGGCTTGATTACTACTTAAAGGCGAAGTGAGCGTTAATTAATTGCCCTCTTATTTAACTAGGTCAATTTGCTAGGAGATGGGTGCTGTGACGAGATATTCATCAAGTTTTGACGATATGATAACCAGTATTGATGTAAAAGCGAAAAATATGTGATGTATTTCAATTTTTTCTGGATTTTTTTATGCATTTAGGGAATAATCCGCCTCCCTTAGACGTCCCTAATGGCTTGAAGTGTTTTATTACTGCTTCGTAACTCTGAATGGAATCAGTATCTGATTGGATCAGTATTGGAATTGATAGAGCTCCCGGGACCTTTTGTTTACTTATATATAGTGGGATCCCAATGTCCGAATCTGTAATTCAATTTAATGAATTAGCCCTAAACGATAACATTCTTTCAGCTCTTGATAGCATGGGTTTCGTTTCTCCGACTCCAATCCAAGCAGCAGCTATTCCTCTTCTTCTTGAAGGCCGTGACGCACTAGGTAAAGCACAGACTGGTACTGGTAAAACAGCAGCATTCTCTCTGCCTTTACTTAACAAAATCAACCTGAACCAACACAAACCACAAGCAATCATCATGGCTCCTACTCGTGAGCTAGCGATTCAAGTTGCTGCGGAAATCAAAAACCTTGGCCGTGATATCAAAGGTCTTAAAGTTATTGAAATCTACGGTGGTGCTTCAATTGTTGACCAAATGCGTGCTCTAAGCCGCGGTGCTCACATTGTTGTTGGTACTCCAGGTCGTGTTAAAGACTTACTAACTCGTGACCGTCTACACCTAGATGAAGCACACACATTTGTTCTTGATGAAGCAGATGAAATGCTGAAAATGGGCTTCGTAGATGACGTTACTTGGATCCTAGAGCAAGCTCCAGAATCTGCACAACGTGTACTTTTCTCTGCAACTATGCCTCCAATGGTTAAGACTATTGTTGACCGTTACCTACGTAACCCGGCTAAAGTTGACGTTGCTGGTACTAACCACACAGTTGATAAAGTAGCGCAGAACTTCTGGGTTGTTAAAGGCGTAGAAAAAGACGAAGCAATGTCTCGTCTTCTAGAAACCGAAGAAACTGACGCGTCAATCGTATTCGTACGTACTCGTCAAGACACTGAGCGTCTAGCTGATTGGCTATCTGCACGTGGCTTCAAAGCTGCTGCACTGCACGGTGATATTCCTCAGTCTCTACGTGAGCGTACTGTTGATCACATCAAACAAGGTGTTATCGACATCCTAGTTGCAACTGACGTTGTAGCTCGTGGTCTTGATGTTCCACGTATCACTCACGTATTCAACTACGACATCCCATTCGATGTTGAATCTTACATCCACCGTATTGGTCGTACTGGCCGTGCTGGACGTAAAGGTAAAGCGATCCTACTAGTTCGCACTAACCAAATTCGCATGCTTCGCACAATCGAGCGCGTAACTAAGTCTCAAATGGAAGAAATTCAACTTCCTCTACGTGACCAAGTTGCTGCTGCACGTGTTGCTAAGCTTGGCGCTGAACTTGAAACTGAGAAAGAAAGCAAAGCACTAGAAAACTTTGCAGGTCTTATCTCTACTCTTCAAGAGTCTCTAGAAGTTGATGCTGCTACTCTAGCTGCAATGCTTCTTAAGCGTCAGCAAGGTAAGAGCCCACTATTCTACGTTGGCGAAGACCCAATGATCGCTGCTATTGAGCGTGATAAGAACCGTCGCAAAGAGCGTCGTGAAGATCGTGACAACGGCCGTGACGGTGGTGGTCGCAACTTCAATACTCAAGATTGGGATACTTACCAACTACAAGTTGGCCGTGAGCAAGGCGTTCAGGTTAAAGACATCGTTGGCGCACTAGCAAACGAACTTGGCCTAACTAAAGGTTCTATCGGTGCTATCAAGCTAGACCAAGGTTCTACTTACGTTCAACTGCCAAAAGCAATGAACTCTGAAACTGCTGGTAAGCTAAGCAAACTTCGCATTCGTCAAAAAGAAGCTGGCGCTGTAGTTGTTGATTTCAATGACTTCCGTGAGCCTCGTCGTGGCGGCGGCGGTCGTGATGGCAACCGTGGTGGCAACCGTGGCGGTCGTGATGGTGGCGGCTACCGTGGTAACCGTGAAGGCGGCAACCGCGAAGGTGGTAACCGTGAAGGCGGTCGTGGTGGATACCGTGGTAACCGTGATGGTGCTCGCGATGGTAACTCTGCTGGCGGACGTGATGGCGAACGTCGTTTCGACCGTAACCGTGGTGGCGATCACCGTGGTAACTTCCGTGGCGAACGTGGCCATGGTAACGGCAATGGCGGTGGTAACCGTGGTCGTCGTCCAGAGCGCAACGAAGGTTAATCAACCTGTCGCTTAGACGCTTTAGGTCTAGACACTGAATTTAAAAGCCGAGCGTAATGCTCGGCTTTTTTGTGCCTGCTATTTGAACTTAAGCTTTGGTTGGCTCGATATTCGTAGCTAACTTACTTTAATCAAGCTTCGTTCCTGTAACTATGCTTCGTCCATGAAACTAAGCATCGCGCCTAGAACGAATGTTAGTGCCAAAACTTAGCTGTATCGCGTTCTAAGCCTATACCAAAACATTCTAAAACAAAGAGTGAAGGCTATCTAAGCGTCGTTACAGTGCATCTATTCGTAGAGTTGTGCTCGAAGGCAATCAAAATAAGATCAGATCACTATTCTCAACTTCAGTGAGCTTTTTGATGCAAACACTGAGCAATTGAGAAATCGAGCAAAAAGTTATCGGTAATGATAAGCAGACGAAAGGGAAGGGTGGTTGTTTTTTAAGCGGATCACCTGCATTTGTTCGAGTCGCTTTAATTAACTGAATCAAGTTAAAAATAACGTGAGCACTCGTTTGCGTCACCTGTTCATTAATTTTCTTATTCAACTATTTTTTAATTTCGCTCTCGAAATAAATAATTTAATGACCAAGATCAACTTAATTGTGTTCATTTAGTGATTTTTTCAAAACAAAAGTTGAAAGATTCAAAAATTATTGAATAATGGACTTAACTAAAATTGAAGTAAACACTTCATCCAATTCGTACTGAAACAGGATCCATATCCAATGTCTAATTCGTTTGTTCTGGTTATTAACTCGGGTAGTTCATCCCTAAAATTTGCTGTAATCGATTCTGTTTCTGGTGAAGCAGTATTAAGTGGCCTAGGGGAGTGTTTTGGTCTTGAAGATGCTCGTATGAGCTGGAAATATCAAGGCGAGAAAACTGAAATTGCCATTCAAGGCGAAGATAACCACCACAAAATTGCCATTGGCAAATTGGTTGGCCTGATGGAAGATCTAGGCTTCACTGCTGATATCGTGGCTATCGGTCACCGTATCGTTCACGGTGGTGAGAAGTTCACTCAAACCGTTCGTATTACTGAAGAAGTAACGAACGAAATTGAAAGCCTATCTGACCTAGCTCCACTTCATAACCCTGCAGGTGCTGTCGGCATTCGTGCTGCGATTGAAGCTTTCCCTTCTCTACCTCAATTTGCTGTATTTGATACGGCTTTCCACCAAACAATGCCACAACGTGCATTCACTGGTGCAATCGCAAAAGAGCTATACACAGACTTCGGCGTACGTCGTTACGGTTTCCACGGTACGAGCCACTACTTCGTTAGCCGTGAAGCTGCGAAGATGGTTAACAAGCCTATCGAAAAATCTAGCTTTATCTCTGTTCACCTAGGTAATGGCGCATCTGTATGTGCAATCAAAGACGGTAACAGTGTTGATACTTCAATGGGCTTCACACCACTTTCTGGCCTAATGATGGGCACACGTTGTGGTGACCTAGACCCAGGCATCATCGAATACCTACTTAAGAAAGGCTGGTCACAAGAGCAAGTATTTAACTCTCTAAACAAGGAGTCTGGCTTCCTTGGCGTGTCTGGTCTTACGAGCGATGCTCGTGGCATCTTAGAAGCAATGGAAGAGGGCCATGAAGGCGCTAAGCTTGCGTTTGAGGTGTTTACTTACCGCGTATCAAAATACATTGCTTCTTACCTTGCAACGCTAGATTCTTTAGACGGCATCATCTTCACTGGTGGTATCGGTGAGAACTCTCTACCAATTCGTCGTGAAATCCTAAACAACCTTAAGATTCTAGGTTTCGTTGAAGATGTAGCAGGTAACGAATCTGCTCGCTTTGGTGCTGAAGGCATCATCGGTAAGTCTGAAATGCTAAACGCATTAGCAATGGTTATCCCAACCAATGAAGAATTCGTGATTGCTCAACAGTCGGTAGAACTACTGTAATTTACTTTAAAAACAGATGGTTAAAAGCGAGCTTAGTGCTCGCTTTTTTTGTGCTCATATGTTGGATAGACCATCGCAAAGCACGCGAATGCCGAGCACTCATCGCTCCCTACATTGACTGCTGCAATTCACTTTTTAGCTCCAAACTAGTGAGGTTAGTGTTGGCTTGTTTATGCCCAGACTTTTCTAAGCGCGATCATTGCTTGCCCCATTTCATATATGGAATCCACGTATT
>NZ_JBFRJF010000026.1:0-36610 GCF_041468745.1 Vibrio sp. 10N.286.52.F8 | reverse complement strand
CTTCAAAACTAATATTTACCGCTCTTTCGAAAAAGAACAGAAACATGTAATTCTAAAGCTATTACCATTCCAACAGAATGGTAATGAATTGACTGTGCCGAATAACTACAAGTAGTTAAACGTATTGGTCACTCAGTTCATTGAAATCAATTTTGATTCCGAAGAATCTGTTTTATCTAACGATAAAACGTTTTGATATTCATCAACGAGTGCCCACACAGATTGATAGGTTTAAATTGTTAAAGAGCTTCACTTGTTGAGCGTTCCTTTTAAGTAAGGAGCCTCTCTAAGTGGACGGCCATTCTAGCGAATTAACATTCAGTGTCAAACACTTTTTGAAAATTAATTTTTTGTCGCTTTCCGCCTGACTGATTGTTGCTGAAGCCTTGTGGCGTCTGCCGTCTCAGTGGTGTCGCATTATAGGGAACCCACTCAGCTTAGCAACTACTTTTTCATAAAAAATGAATAAATAGGGGTTAACTGCCTAATAGTTCACCTAAACAGAAAAAAGAGAACATTTCTGCTCTCTTTTCGTTCAAAATCCAAAAGAATTCTTAGATAAATGCGTAAGCATCTGCGTACATATGGTCACGCTTTGCTTCTTTATTCTGAGTAAATAGGTCTCTTGCAGCGCCCGCCATTTCAAAACGACCTGCAATATAGATATCGAAATCAGCTAATGATTCGAAACTTTGCATAACAGCCTCAAGCACATTACCTGTTTGGCCATGCCAAACTTCCGGTGCTTCTTCTACTACCGGTACAAAGTGCACATTGCTATGCTTTTCTGCAATGCCAACCAACTCTTCTTTAGCATATAACTGGCACTCATCTTTTGCGCCCCAGTATAGGTAGATCTCTTTCGAGCTATTTTGCGCGATGCAGTGATCAAGAATAGAGCGCACGTAGCTGAAACCCGTGCCACCAGCAATAAGTAATAGAGGGCGATCGCTTTCTTCTTTGATCCAAGCATCTCCGTGTGGAGCATCAATCGCAATATCGCCATCTTCAGCTTGTGCCTTCTTCATCGCTTCAACCACTTCTAGTGCGTAAGCGTTGTGCTCGGCAGCACCAATGTGCAGCTCAAGCTCACCTTCGTGGCGGCAAGGGCTACTTGCGATAGAGAATGGGCGCTTATCTTTCTCGCCCATTTCAACCATCAGGTACTGGCCCGCTTTAAAAGCGACCGGTGTTTCTGGGTGAAGTAGGATTTGGTAAGTATTACAAGCCAAAGGCTCGATAGACTTCACTTTACATTTAATAGTCATGTTCTTCCTCTTACTAACCCTTAATCGGCAAAGGTTAGAACTAAATTACTTTCTGCAAATGCTTGGCAAGCAAAAATCCAGCCTTGTTGCTGCTCTTTCTCTGTGAGCATGGGTTCAAGATGGTAACTCACTTGCCCTTCTAATTTTTTGCACATACACATTGCGCATGCGCCAACTTGGCAACGGTTTGGGAAATAGATATCGCTGTTGAGCGCAGCATCCAAGACCGTTTGCCCTTTTTCTACTGTGAAACTGATGTTTTCTGGGTATAAGACTACTTGGTAGCTCATGAAATTCCTAGCTGTTCCCAGATGCTATCAATCTTTTTCACAACATCAGGATCTTTTGTGATTGGTACACCCCACTCACGCAGGCATTCACCTTCCCACTTATTGGTCGCATCGAGACCCATTTTTGAGTGTCCAGTTTCGTTCTGCAGGAATAACGTATCTCTCGCCGGATCCATTCTTGTCGTTACAGCCCAAATGATGTCATTCCAATCGCTCACATTGACATCGCCATCACACACGATAACAAACTTGTTCTCATCAAATTGAGACCAAACCGCTTCCATGATTTTCTTACCATTACCGGCAGCTTGCTTATCAATAGACACCACAACCATGCTGGCATTGTCGTTTTGCAAGTGAACATCAATAATTTCAGGATGAACCTTGGTTAACTCAGCCAAGCTACCCTCAATATGTTCACTATTTACAGGTGCTGTTTGGACATCTGGCGATAACGCTAACTCTGCGTCCCACTTCTTAGTAATATCTAGACCCATCTTAGAACCTAACCCAACCACGGGTGAGGCAAAATCCAATGAATCGATCGGCGTGTTCTCTATCATCAGGCTATCGCGTGACGGATCCATATGTTCGCACATCGCTGCGGTTACTTGAGACCAATCACGTGCATTCACATCTTCATCACACACCAATACAAATTTGGTGTACATGAATTGGCGTAAGAAAGACCATACACCCATCATCACTCGCTTAGCGTGACCTGGGTATTGCTTCTTCATGGTCACGACTGCCATTCGGTACGAACAACCTTCAGGCGGTAGATAGAAATCTTCAATCTCTGGGAACTGCTTTTGAAGAATAGGCACAAACACTTCATTTAGCGCAACACCCAATACCGCTGGCTCATCAGGTGGACGGCCAGTATAGGTGCTGTGATAGATAGGGTTCTCGCGCATGGTTACATGAGTAATAGTAAACACATGGTGCTTTTCTTTCTCGTTGTAGTAACCAGTATGATCTCCGTAAGGCCCTTCATCTGCGAATTCATTCGGGTCGATGTAACCTTCCATCACGATTTCTGCACTTGCGGGAACTTCTAAGTCGTTGCTGATTGATTTAACGACCTCAGTTTTACTACCACGTAGTAAGCCTGCAAACGCGTACTCAGATAAACTATCCGGCACTGGCGTAACCGCACCAAGAATGGTGGCAGGATCAGCACCAAACGCTACCGATACTGGGAATGGTTTCCCAGGGTTAGTTTCCATCCAATCACGCAGATCCAATGCTCCACCACGGTGGGCTAACCAACGCATGATGATTTTATTCTTGCCGATCTTCTGTTGACGATAGATGCCTAGGTTTTGGCGTTTCTTGTTTGGACCACGAGTAACCGTTAAACCCCATGTTAGCAATGGCGCGACATCGTCAGCCCAACAGCTCATCACAGGGATTTTATCTAGGTCGACGTCATCGCCTTGCCATACCACTTGTTGGCAAGCCGCTTTGCGAAGGCGTTTAGCCGGCATGTTTAAGACTTGCTTAAATACAGGCAGTTTATCGAGAGCGTCTTTAAAGCCTTTTGGTGGCTCAGGTTCTTTTAGGTAAGCAAGCAACTTGCCCACTTCACGCAGTTCTTTGACTTCCTGACGCCCCATACCAATAGCAACACGGTTGGGTGTACCAAATAGGTTGGTCAAAACAGGCATGTCATAGCCTACTGGATTTTCAAACAAAAGAGCCGGGCCACCAGCACGTAGAGTACGGTCGCTAATCTCGGTCATTTCGTAGTCTGGATCGACTGGGTGAGAAATGCGTTTCAACTGACCAATACTTTCAAGATGGTCGATAAAATCACGTAAATCTTTAAAACTCATAGGACTTCTACATGCTGATTATTCTGCGCTCAGTATATCAAAAAGGGTGACGCTGAGGTCCCCCTTTTTAGTGTGGTTATTGAGAGGCAAAATCCACTTTACGGTAATGCTTGCTCGATCAAAGAACTCTTCACCTGAGGGTTATCATTGACGAGATCTTGCAACCATCGCGTATGACCTTGTTTGGCGAGTTCACGCGCAACTAATGGTGCTTCATCAGCAATCGCCATCCTAGAGACAAGGAACAGCTTCACCTCTTCTGATAACGGGTTAACTTTGGTAAGCAAAGTAATCGCTTCATCTTTCAAACGCGGGTTCTTAGTCGCTGCCATCACCTGTTCAAGCGCGAACGTTTGTTTGGTTTCAGCAAGGCGAACTAGCTCAGCTTGGCTATGATAATCGGCCTTCATTCGCCATAGAATTTTGTAAACCTCTGGGTCTTCGCTCACTTGCGCTAATCGAACCACCACCTCAGTAGAAGGTAACCAACTAACAATAGAAGATGCGGTGAGTTGCTTAGTTAGGTAATCAACCGCTTCAGGAGACAAACTGTCTAGCTCTCTAATGAGCAACGCTTCTCGCGTTTGAACTTGATGTTCAGATCCAGATAACCACTCTTTTAGGTCGAGTTCCTGTTTCTCTGCATCTAGCACAAATACCAATGTCTTCTGATCTTGACGCCATTGTTTAATAAGGCGATTAGCAATTGAAGGGTAATTAAAGGCAGGTACCGTAAACTCATAGCCATCGCCACGTTCTAAGACTTGATAAGTGGGCGTGATAGCAAGTTGCTGCTCGATGAAGATAGACATCTTGGGTGTGAGTACGATTTTTTGCTGTTCAAGCTTCTTCAAGAGTTGGTAACGAGCCACCTCTTGCTGGGGAAATGTCAGGCGCTCAAGCGCAAAGCGTAGCGAATTGACTTCGTCACGTACGACAAGCTCTAGTAGTTCAGCAGTTTTCAGTTTTACTTGATCATTCTCAAGCCAAGACTCTACTGTAAGTGGAGACATCTCGGTGGCATAGCTCATACCAACCGGTGAAAATAACAGTGAAGTAGACAGGAGTAATGATGACAACAGTCCATGTTGCATTTTAACGTCCTTGTAACACTTTTGCTCATTCTGCAAGCTGGCGCTACAAAATGCAAATAAAAAGCGCCACCCGAGGGCAGCGCTTATTAAATACGATCAGCTAATCAATATTACTGACGACGCATTGCGTCAAAGAACTCATCGTTCGTTTTCGTCATTGCTAGCTTGTCGATAAGGAATTCCATTGCGTCGATTTCGCCCATTGGGTGAACAATCTTACGCAGGATCCACATCTTCTGTAGTTCATCGTTCTTGGTAAGAAGCTCTTCACGACGAGTACCAGAGCGGTTGAAATCAATCGCTGGGAATACGCGTTTTTCAGCAATCTTACGGTTAAGGTGCAGTTCCATGTTACCTGTACCTTTGAATTCTTCGTAGATAACTTCATCCATCTTAGAACCAGTATCAACCAGTGCTGTTGCGATGATCGTTAAGCTACCGCCTTCTTCTACGTTACGTGCCGCACCGAAGAAACGCTTTGGACGATGTAGAGCATTCGCATCAACACCACCAGTAAGAACTTTACCTGATGAAGGAATCACAGTGTTGTAAGCACGAGCTAGACGAGTAATAGAATCCAGTAGGATAACTACATCTTTCTTGTGTTCAACAAGGCGCTTCGCTTTCTCGATAACCATTTCTGCAACTTGTACGTGGCGAGATGCTGGCTCATCGAATGTTGAAGCAACTACTTCGCCTTTAACTAGACGCTGCATTTCTGTTACTTCTTCTGGACGCTCATCGATAAGTAGAACCATTAGTTCACACTCAGGATGGTTACGTGCAATGCTTTGAGCAATGTTTTGCAGAAGCATTGTCTTACCCGCTTTAGGCGGAGCAACAATCAGACCACGCTGACCTTTACCAATTGGAGATGCAAGGTCAAGAATACGAGCCGTAATATCTTCAGTCGCACCATTACCCGCTTCCATCACCATACGTTCGTTAGCGTGAAGAGGAGTAAGGTTTTCGAAAAGAATCTTGTTACGTGCGTTGTCTGGCTTGTCGTAGTTAACCGTGTTTACTTTAAGCAGTGCAAAGTAACGCTCACCGTCTTTAGGTGGACGGATTTTACCGCCAATAGAGTCACCTGTACGTAGGTTAAAACGACGAATTTGGCTTGGTGATACGTAGATATCATCTGGGCCAGCCAGGTATGAACTGTCGGCGCTACGTAGGAAACCAAAACCGTCTTGAAGAATTTCTAGAACACCATCACCAAAGATGTCTTCACCACTTTTTGCATGCGCTTTAAGGATGGAGAAGATAATGTCTTGTTTTCTTAGGCGAGCTTGATTTTCAAGACCTAAGCTTTCGCTAAGTTTAACAAGCTCAGACACAGGTCTGTTCTTCAGTTCAGTAAGATTCATAGTGGTGGAAGTTTGTTTAGTCAAAATAGGATCTGTTTTCTTAAGTTAAGAAGGATTTGGTCACAGGATCGACCAAGAAGAGAAATTCGTTCAATTAACGTGCGATAAATTAGCACTAAAACTAAGACTAGTCCATAGCTTAGAAAAAACAAAACCGCGCATTTGTTAACTGCACGGTTTCTTTTCAAATGCTGACCTGATTAAAGGTTAGCGTCTAAGAACTCTTTAAGTTGAGTTTTAGATAATGCACCAACTTTAGTCGCTGCTACGCCGCCATCTTTGAAAAGAAGTAGCGTTGGAATACCGCGAATACCAAACTTTGGTGGAGTACCAGCATTTTGGTCGATATTTAATTTACCGATTGTGAGCTTGCCTTCGTACTCGTCTGCGATTTCATCAAGAATCGGCGCAATCATTTTACATGGACCACACCATTCTGCCCAAAAATCAACAAGAACAGGGCCTGCAGCATTGATTACATCGTTATCAAAACCGTCATCAGTTAGCTGCAAAATCTTATCACTCATCTTCCACTCCAATGTATTTTTTAGAACTGGTTGGATGATAACCAGTAAATAGATGCCCTATTGGAATGTATTTACTTTCGTATTGCAAGCTTAAGCTGATATTCTATAGCAATGAAAAAGACGCATATCACAGAGCAAAAGTTCGCCGACTTGGATTTACTTCCGCAAGTCATTGAAGGATTGGAGAAAAAAGGGTTCGATTATTGTACCCCTATCCAAGCCTTGGCGCTCCCGGTACTGCTCACCGGCCAAGACATCGCAGGCCAGGCCCAAACGGGTACTGGTAAAACGCTAGCGTTTCTTACTGCTACATTCAACCACCTGCTAAAAACACCTGAGCATGAAGGCCGCAAGCCTAATCAGCCACGTGCGATTATTATGGCACCAACGCGTGAACTCGCGATTCAGATCTACAACGATGCTGACTCTCTGGTTGAAAGCACGGGTATCAAAGCAGCATTAGCATACGGTGGCGAGAGCTACGACAAGCAACTAGGTAAGATCGAAGAAGGCGCAGATATCTTAATTGGTACGACTGGTCGCATCATCGATTTCTACAAACAAAAGGTATTTAACCTTAACCACATTCAAGCTGTTGTTCTTGACGAAGCTGATCGCATGTTCGATCTTGGTTTCATCAAAGACATCCGCTTCTTGTTCCGCCGTATGCCAGAACCTAAAGATCGCCTGAACATGCTGTTCTCTGCGACGCTGTCTTACCGCGTACAAGAGCTAGCGTTCGAACACATGCACAACCCAGAGCATGTTGTTGTTGAGCCAGAGCGTAAAACAGGTCACCGCATTCAGGAAGAGCTGTTCTACCCATCAAACGAACACAAAATGGCACTGCTGCAGACTCTAGTTGAAGAAGAGTGGCCAGAGCGCGCTATCATCTTCGCTAACACTAAGCACAAATGTGAGTCTGTTTGGGGTCACCTAGCTGCAGATGGTCACCGTGTTGGCCTGCTAACTGGCGATGTTCCTCAGAAGAAACGTGAAAAGATTCTTGAGCAATTCACTAAAGGTGATGTTGACCTGCTTGTCGCAACCGACGTTGCAGCACGTGGTCTACACATTCCTCAAGTAACACACGTATTCAACTTCGACCTACCTGATGACTGTGAAGATTACGTTCACCGTATCGGCCGTACAGGTCGTGCTGGTGCAAGTGGTCACTCGATCAGCTTTGCTTGTGAAGATTACGCAATCAACTTGCCACCAATCGAAGAATACATTGAGCACGCGATCCCTGTGTCTGACTACGATGCTTCTGCACTGCTAGAAGATCTACCAGCACCATTGCGCTTACGTACACGTAACCCGCAACAACGCCGCTCAAACAACAATGGCCCACGCAACGGGAACCGTAAACCAAACCAGAACCGTCGCCCACGCCAACCGCGTCATAACAAGGAAGCTTAGTCGCTTATGAGTCAAACAGTGTCACCCCCGCTTTACGCTGCAATCGACCTCGGGTCGAACAGTTTTCATATGCTCGTTGTGCGTCATATCGATGGCAGCGTACAAACCATGGCTAAAATTAAGCGCAAAGTGCGTTTAGCTGCAGGCTTAGATGAAAATAATGCGCTTAGTACAGAAGCCATGCAGCGCGGTTGGGACTGTTTGAGTCTCTTTGCAGAGCGACTGCAAGATATTCCGAAAGAAAATATCCGCATTGTCGGTACAGCGACCCTACGTACTGCTATCAATGTGGATATATTTCTAGAGAAAGCGAACCAGATCCTTGGTTACGACATCAATGTTATCTCCGGAGAAGAAGAAGCTGCGACTATCTATAAAGGCGTAGCACACACTTCTGGTGGCAGCGGCCGCCGACTGGTTGTTGATATTGGTGGCGCAAGCACCGAGATGATCATTGGTGAAGGCTTCTCAGCGAAAGCCCTAACCAGCCTAAAGATGGGCTGTGTTACTTGGCTTGAGCGCCACTTTAAAAACCGCCAATTAACCGCTACCAACTTTAACAACGCCATTGAAGCGGCGAAGTCGACGTTGGCTCCTATCCTAGATAGCTACACTGATATCGGATGGGATGTGTGTGTGGGCGCCAGCGGTACCGTTCAAGCACTGCAAGAGATCATGTTGGCGCAAGGCATGGATGAAGTGATTACTCATGCCAAACTTAAGCGTCTACAGAAACAAGCGATGATTACTGAGCGCTTGGAAGAGCTAGAAATCGAAGGACTTACCCTTGAACGCGCATTAGTGTTCCCGAGTGGCCTTTCTATTCTTATTGCTATTTTTGAGCTGCTTGAAATAGATTCAATGACACTCGCAGGCGGCGCACTCCGTGAAGGCCTAGCCTACGAGATGGTTGATGAGCTACGCCAAGAAGATATCCGAGCGCGTACCATTAAGAGTGTTCAATCACGCTACCAAATGGACGTAAGCTACGGTGAACAAGTAGCAGTAGTCGCACAAACGCTGCTAGACCAAGCGGGCGCCGAAGCGTGGGTTTCAGAACCTCAAGCTGGTGTGCTATTGCAAACGGCAGCTAAGCTTCACGAGATTGGTTTAACCATCGATTTCAAAAAAGGCGGTGAGCACAGCGCTTATCTGCTGCAAAACTTAGACCTACCTGGCTTTACTCGAGCGCAAAAGCACTACTTGGGTGAGTTAACTCGTCGCTACCGTGAACAGTTAACCTCATTACCAGAGCAACACGCTATCTCAGGCACCAGCAGCAAGCGTATTTTACGTATTCTGCGTTTAGCTATTTTGCTGACCCACCGTCGTAACCCAGCGCTAGAGCCTGAGTTCAAACTGACGACGAATGACAACAATCTAACCCTAACGCTTTCTAAGCAATGGTTAGCTGACAATCCGCTGACCGCTGCAGAGCTAGAGATCGAGTCGAATAGACAAACCGATATTGGCTGGCCATTGAATATTAAATGCCTCTGATATTAGTATCTGACGCTAGAAATTAAAAAAGCCCAAGTTAATAGACTAACTTGGGCTTTTTCTTATCGCTGCATTAATGCTTTGTGTTACAAATCTCAAACTTAAGCGTTCACGCCTGTCGCTTTAAAGTCAGGGTTCACTGCGGTTAGCTTTCTAACAATGTAGTTAAGAAGCACGCCGTACATAGGCACGAACAAGCCTAGGCTGATGATAAGTTTGAATCCGTAATCGACTAAAGCAATCTCAGTCCAATGCTCGGCCATAAATGGATCTGGGCTTTGATAGAAAGCAATCGCAAAGAAAGCGATTGTATCAATGGCATTACCGAATAGCGTTGAACATGTTGGGGCAACCCACCACTGTTTAAGCTGACGCAGACGGTTGAAAACATGCACATCTAAGATCTGACCCAGTAAATAAGCCATGAAGCTCGCCGCGGCGATACGAGCAACAAACAAGTTGAACTCACCTAATTGGCTAAAGCCTTGGAATGAACCTTCAAAGAACACCACTGACAAGAAATAAGAAACGGCCAGCGCTGGTAACATCACTAAGAAAATAATTTTACGGGCAAGCTGCGCGCCAAAAATGCGTACGGTCAGATCGGTCGCTAGGAAGATAAACGGGAAAGTGAAAGCACCCCAAGTGGTGTGCATACCGAAGACGGTAAAAGGTAGCTGAACCAGATAGTTGCTTGACGCAATAATCACCAAATGGAACAAAACTAATAGTGCTAGGGCTTTGCGCTGTTGCGCAGGGGTAAAGTTACTCATGCTGTACCTTTTTAGTTTGGTTTGGGGGTGAGGGAACCCAAATCGAGTCATTTCTTCGAATAATCCAAGAAAGCTCTTACCAATAATGTGAATTAAAAATGTTTCTATAATTTGCTCTATTGAGCGGCGGGCGATTATACATTAATCAATATTGGCTGCAATGGTGAGAACAAACGCAAACGTTTATCCTCACTTTTTTTGGTGAATAGCGCTAGAAGCTGTGCTTTAGAAGCTATGCCTAAAGTTAAAAACCGCGCTTGAAAAGCGTCGCGAGATAATCAAACTCTTCTCGGCTTTCTTCCGCGTTTAACGACTCAAACCAAATTGATTCACTGTAATGCTCAGACTTTAAGAACATTCGACAATCTTCAAAATCAATCAACCAAGAGTGCATATCGGCGTCCCATTGTTTTTCAACAACAGACGCTGACAGCAATGCCACCAGCTTTTCACCTAACACTTCATAAGAATCAAAATCAAAACTTGGAGACGTAATCAATAAACGCCCTTCCTCAGCTAAATACTCTCTTAAGCCAAATTCTGTTTGTGTTGTCATGTCCCTATCAACCTTATTCTTTTTCTATTAGTTAGACGTTTCTCGCAAACTAGCCGTGTGTGGTGATGTGTTCTTGAATCAGATCTAGGAATGGGTCTGCGTACTTATCGAGTTTACGTTGACCGACACCGTTGACTGCCAGCATTTCTCCGTATGAAGTAGGTAGTATTTCAGCCATATCAATCAAGGTCGCGTCACTGAATACCACATATGGTGGCAAGCCATCTTCATCAGCAATCGACTTACGCAGCTTACGCAGTTTCGCAAACAGCTTCTTATCGTAATTCTTGCTGCTTAACTTATCGGACTTAGCATTACGCACCGCTGTATCTAAACGAGGAACAGCCAATTCCAAAGACATCTCACCGCGCAGCAGCGGGCGGGCTTCTTCTGTTAGCTGTAAAGTTGAGTTACGAGTGATGTTCTGGAACAGCAAGCCTTTATGAATCAGCTGACGGAAGATACTGATCCAGTAATCATGACTGTGATCGCGGCCAATACCGTAGGTAGATAGCTTATCGTGACCATTATCGCGGACACGGATGTTCTGCATGCCTCGCATTACTTCGACCACGTAGCCCATACCAAATGACTGATTCACACGGTACACACAAGACAACGCCTTCTGTGCTTCTTGGGTCGCGTCAAAGTGTTTTGGTGGATCTAAGCAGATATCGCAGTTGCCACATTGCTTCTCGCGATATTCGCCAAAATAGTTAAGCAGAACCTGACGACGACACGTTTGCGCTTCAGCAAAGGCACTCATCGCATTCAGCTTGTGCATCTCAACTTGTTTCTGTGGGCCTTCTTCTTTCTCATCTAGCATACGACGCAGCCAACCCATATCAGCCGGGTCAAACAACATCATCGCTTCAGCAGGCAAACCATCACGACCTGCACGGCCTGTCTCTTGATAGTAAGACTCGATATTACGTGGGATATCAAAGTGCACCACGAAACGTACGTTGGGTTTGTTGATGCCCATACCGAAAGCCACAGTCGCGACCACGATCTGAATATCATCGCGTTGGAAGGCTTCTTGAACGTAAGCACGCTCATCGGTGTCCATGCCTGCATGATAACCCGCAGCGCGAATGCCGTTATTGCACAGCTTCTCGGTCACCATCTCCACTTTCTTACGACTACCACAGTAGATGATGCCGCAATTGCCCTTTTGTGTTTCTAGGTAGCGAACCACCTGTGACACGGGTTTGTGCTTCTCAACCAAGTTGTAGCGAATATTAGGGCGATCAAAGCTGCCTAAGTAAGTATGCGGGTCCAGGAGCTGTAAGCGCGAGATAATATCTTTGCGCGTCGCATCATCAGCGGTTGCTGTGAGCGCCATGTAAGGCACATGCGGGAAATACTGTTTAAGCTGACCTAATGATGCGTATTCAGGGCGGAAGTCGTGACCCCATTGAGAGATACAGTGCGCTTCATCGACTGCAATCATCGAAAGCGGTAAACCTTGAAGACGCTCGATAAAATCACGCATCAACACACGCTCTGGTGACACATACACCATTTTCAGCTGACCTGAGTTCATACGATTGAACACATTCAGCAATTGGTCACGTGGCATTGAAGAGTTAATACACTCAGCGGCAACACCATTGGCCTTCAATTGGTCGACTTGGTCTTTCATCAACGAGATCAGCGGTGAGATAACCAGAGTCAGCCCTTCACGAACCAAAGCCGGAATTTGGTAACACAGAGATTTACCACCACCGGTTGGCATAATCACCAAGCTGTCTTTGCCTTCAACGGCCAAATCAATGACCTCTTGCTGACCATCGCGAAAGCTTTGATAGCCGAACACATCTTGCAAGATGGTTTGCGCATCATTCGCGGGAGTTGGTATTTGCTCAGCAATCAGAGTGGCGGTCATTGTGGTTCCTAATCGAGGTATGAAATCAGCAAGCATCTTCGGCAAGCAAGTCGCACATTGTAGAGGGGAACGCTGGCGAATTAAACCGCAAATTGTTAGGTGAAAAGGGTTATCGCTCCTATACTGACCAACTCTCTTATAAATCTTATTAATAAGCACTCAGTGCTAGAGAAAGATGCATGACACAGGAAGAACAACAACGTACGCGCCAAGGAGTTTTGCTTGCCGTCGGCGCTTACACAATGTGGGGTATCGCCCCTATATATTTCAAATCTTTAAGTGACGTTTCCCCGTTAGAGATCCTCAGCCACCGTGTAGTATGGTCTTTTTTCCTACTCGCTTTCTTACTGCACATTGGCCGCAGCTGGCGTAAAGTCCGCGACACCTTGACCTCAAAACCAAAAATGCTCTATTTGGTAGCGACGTCTATTTTGGTGGGTGCTAACTGGCTGATCTTTATCTGGGCGGTGAATTCCAATCACATGCTCGATGCCAGTTTGGGGTATTACATCAACCCTCTGATTAACGTGTTACTTGGGATGCTCTTCCTCGGCGAACGCTTACGTAAGCTGCAATGGTTTGCTGTGGCTCTTGCTGCGATTGGCGTATTAATCCAATTAATTGCCTTCGGCTCAGTGCCTATCGTCGCCATTGCCCTAGCCTTTAGCTTTGGTTTTTATGGCTTGCTGCGTAAGAAAGTCAGCTTAGAAGCGCAAACGGGTTTGTTCATTGAAACTCTGGTGATGCTGCCTCTCGCCGCAACCTACTTACTGTTTATTGCCGATAGCCCGACCTCAAACTTATCGATGAACCCGATGCAACTCAACCTGTTACTGGTTGCTGCCGGTGTGATCACCACGGTTCCATTGCTGTGTTTTACTGGCGCTGCAACTCGCTTGAAGCTATCGACACTCGGTTTTTTCCAGTACATAGGTCCAAGCTTGATGTTCTTACTGGCGGTTCTGATTTACGGTGAAGCCTTTACCTCAGATAAAGCAATCACCTTTGCTTTCATATGGGGGGCACTGGTTATTTTCAGCTTTGATGGCCTGCGTAACAACAAGAAGAACAAACGCGCGAAACAGTGATATTGATCGTTTTTTACAAGACAATCCCTTAATACGCAGATAAGCTTGGTTGAATTGATGACTATTTGACCAAGCTTTTTTGTACCATGGATAAAGTCCACTACTACTCTACCCCAACAGAAGATATCAGCCTGATCCAAGCTCAATACCAAGAGTTTGCCTTTCAACGCCACTATCATTTGGACTTTCACATCGGCTTAATTACCCAAGGGCAGCAAAAGTTCGCCTACAAAGGGACGAGCCACCATGTCGGTGCAGGCCAAGTTGTTATCATGCCACCTGATGAGCTGCATGATGGGCACTCCAAACTCGATTCAGGTTATCAAGTCAGTGTGTTTGCAGTTTCTCCCGAATGGTTTCAAGATCTTGCCGATCCCAAGCAAAATGGTCACACATTGGGCTTTTCTGAGTTGATCCTCTCCGATCAAGCGACTTTTTTACAATTGCGTAACCTCCATGGGCTGCTTATCAATCCAAACATCAGCCAACTCGCTCAAGATTGCTTACCATTCGAGGGGTTCTCAACGATTGTCGATCGTTATGCAAAATTTGGATCGAAGAGTGACATCAAACTGGGTAATCAATCGATTAATACACTCAAAGACTATTTGATGGCGAATTTGGACCAGCCAGTGCGATTAGAACAACTGTCTGAGCTGTGCGGCTTAACCACAACTCAATTCCAACGCCACTTTAAGAACAGAATGGGCATCACCCCTTACGCGTGGCTGAGCCGTTTACGTATGGAACAGAGCATGCGCCTGATTAAATCTGGGATCTGTGGTACTAAAGTCGCGCACCAAGTAGGCTTCTATGATCAAGCACACTTCTCCAAGGCATTCAAAACCACATTCGGCGTACCACCCTCACAAATCAACTAAGTGTTGATAATTTACAATTGCTCGATTTCAAATCGCGGTAAGCTACGCTCAATACGATTACTTATTTAATAATAGCGGCAACGTTATTGAGAACTGACATGAACGAAGTCACCATACTGATCACCCTCGCCTCTATCCATTTCATCGCTTTGATGAGCCCCGGCCCTGACTTTGCGTTAGTCGTGCAAAATGCGACACGCCACGGCAGACAAACAGGCTTGTACATTGCGCTTGGTTTATCTTGCGGGATCTTACTGCATTCGTTGCTCAGCCTGACGGGAATCAGTTACCTAGTCCACCAGCAACCAACCCTATTTGCCATTATCCAGTTGGCTGGCGGTAGCTACTTGCTGTACTTAGGCTACGGTGCACTTAAAGCAACCTGGCAAATCATTCAGAACCACGACGATGACGACGATACCGTCAATGCCAAAGATCTGATTCTGACCAACAAGCGTCAGGCATTTTCGAAAGGGTTTGCGACCAATATTCTCAACCCAAAAGCTTTGGTGTTCTTTATTAGCTTGATGTCGAGCTTAGTGCCTGCCGACATGTCTCTATCAGGTAAAGGCTTTGCGCTTATTATCTTGTTTGGTCTGTCTCTGTTTTGGTTTTCACTACTGGCGTGGATGCTTTCGACTAAGGCTCTACAGAAGAAACTTAGCGAAGCAACGGTATACATCGATGGCTTATGTGGCGTGGTATTCAGCCTGATTGGCGCGAGTATTCTTTGGCAGTCGCTGTCCGGTTTAATCGCTTAAATTCGAATCAAGATTACAATTCGTTAACAACGCACTGGCTATCTAATCTTTCCGCTGCCAATCTAGCTCTGCATATTAAAAGGAGAAGATCATGCAGTGGAAAACAAAACTAACAACCCTCGCCACTTCTACCCTACTTTTTGCCTCTCACGTCAGTTGGGCAAATCAAGCTGCCGATTCCGTCGCACCCGAACAAAGTAGTGGTTTAGAAACCAAACAACTCGTTAAAGCCAACGATTGGATGGTCACCGCAGCCAACCCTCTTGCAACACAAGCCGGTGCTGATGTACTTGCCCGTGGTGGTAACGCAATTGACGCCATGGTTGCCGTGCAGCTTATGCTTGGCTTAGTGGAACCTCAGTCATCAGGTATTGGTGGCGGCGCGTTCCTTGTCTATTTTGATGGCAAAGACAAACAGCTCAAGACCTACGATGGCCGTGAAACTGCGCCACTTGATGCCACCCCACGTCTATTCCAAGACGAAAACGGACAACCGCTTAAATTCTATGATGCCGTGGTTGGCGGTCGTTCTGTTGCCACGCCGGGCACGGTGCAATTGCTGTGGGACACTCACCAGAAATACGGCAAGCTCGAATGGGCATCACTGATTAAACCTATCGCTCAGTTAGCTGAAGAAGGTTTTACTATCAGCCCACGTTTAGCCACCTTGATCGAAAACGACCAAGAACGTCTGAGCCGCTTTGCGACAACTAAAGCCTACTTCTTCAATGCCGATGGCAGCCCGAAAGCCGCTGGCACGCAACTTAAGAACCCTGAATACGCGGCAACGTTACACGCTATCTCGAAGGATGGTGCTAAAGCTTTCTACCAAGGTGAGATTTCTGCCGACATCATTAACACAGTACAAACAGCGAAAGGTAACCCGGGCGTATTGGCACAGAAAGATTTCGACGCCTATTCGATCAAGCAGCGCGAACCGGTTTGTTCTGCTTATGAAAGCTACGATATTTGCGGAATGGGGCCACCAAGTTCAGGTGCGTTAACGGTTGGACAAATCCTTGCAATGACTGAGCAGTTTGACCTCAAATCATGGGGGCCAAACGACGCAAAATCTTGGCAAGTGTTAGCAGACGCTTCTCGCTTAGCCTTTGCAGACCGTGGTATGTACATGGCAGACCAAGATTATGTGCCTATGCCAACCCAAGGGTTAGTGAATACTGACTATTTGCAGGAGCGTGCTCAGTTAATTACCGCAGGTAAGGCATTAGACAGCGCACCTTCAGGCACCCCACCGTGGGATCATGCGATGCAGAGAAGCCAAGATGTTTCTATTGAGTTGCCGTCCACCAGCCACTTCAACATTGTCGATAGTGATGGCAATGTCGTATCGATGACTACCACTATTGAGAATGCCTTTGGCTCACGTTTGATGGTTAGAGGTTTCCTACTCAATAACGAACTAACCGACTTCTCATTCAAGACTCATAACGATGGCAAACCTATCGCGAACCGACTTGAACCGGGTAAGCGCCCACGTTCTTCAATGGCACCGACCATCATCATGCAAGACGATAAACCTTACATGGCAATTGGCTCTCCGGGAGGCAGCCGTATCATCGGTTATGTGGCACAAGCGATCATTGCTCACACCCAATGGGACATGGATATCCAACAAGCGATCAACCAACCACACTTCCTAAATCGCTTCGGTACCTTAGATTTGGAAAAAGGAACATCAGCGGAAAACTTCAAACCTGAGCTAGAAAAGATGGGATTTGAGGTCAACGTTCGCGATCTTAACTCGGGTTTACACGCTATTCGCATCACAAAAGATGGTCTAGAAGGTGCTGCAGACCCTCGCCGTGAAGGTGCAGCTATTGGCCAATAGGGAATAATCCTCCCTTTTTACTCGCAGCCTTGTGCGAGATCTCTCACAAGGCAGTGAGTAAATATCGATATTTGATGACGAAATTAGTCACCCACAAACCGTAACCGATTGAAATTAAACAATACGTACATTTATCATTCAAATAATTATATAGAAATTCGCTTATGCACCATTGCTGATAAATAAGGAATCGGTAATATGAATGGTGTCTGAAGGATGCTGACACGGAACAGGAAACGCCAAGGACTTGGTTATCTTCAGGATGAAGATTCGATTACTCAGGATGAATAATCGGCATGGATAGCGAAATGGACATTGAATGGACGCAATAGTAACTAGGATGGTTGCTACTAAGGAAAGACAATGGACACCTCTGGACGAGGAAAGGACTGAACATCAGGATGATGTAAAGGACACCGCTCAAGGAACAAGTGACGCGCGCTAACGAGGATTGTTGGCAGATCAGGATAAGATCAAGGACACCGCTAGGAAGGCGACGAAAGGAATACGCTGAAGGATAACAGCACACTATCATGGATTTGATGCATGGAGCACACTTAGTAGCCGGATTGCTGCGAGTAAGACTATAGACCCCGATGAGCGCAAGCTCTCGGGGTTTTTCTTTATCTGTCGTTTCACTTATTCCTATCTCAAACAAATAAATCAAAGACCTTTAATTACAATTCTGACATTTAAAGCATTCACTTCTTAACCACTTCCGAGTAACGTAAGTCTTACTAGGCTCAACTAGTTTCATAACCATAATTAAACTAAGGACAAATTCATGTCACACGTTACCTTCAAAGGCGCTGCTGTACCACTAACAGGCACATTCCCACAAACTGGCGAACAAGCACCAAGCTTTGCACTAACTGCAGGCGACCTTTCTGAACTGACTCTTGCTTCTCTTGAAGGCAAGAAAGTGGTTCTAAACATCTTCCCAAGTATCGACACAGCAACTTGTGCAACGAGCGTACGTACGTTCAACGCAAAAGCGGCAGAGCTTGAGAACACGGTTGTTGTTTGTATTTCTGCTGACCTACCGTTTGCTGCGGGCCGCTTCTGTGAACTAGAAGGCATTGAAGGCGTTCAACACGCTTCAACTTTCCGTTCTCCTGCATTCGCATCAGACTACGGCGTAGCGATCGCTGAAGGCCCACTAGCAAGCCTAACAACACGTGCAGTTGTCGTTGTTGATGAAAAGGGTGTGGTAACACACAGCGAGTTGGTTGCAGAGATCACTGAAGAACCAAACTACGAAGCGGCACTTGCAGCACTGTAAGTCTCCTTTCTAGGCAGGAATGCCTTAAGCTCGGAACCTGCCTATTTAGACTGGTTTCGAGCAATAAAAAAGAGCAGCCATTGGCTGCTCTTTCTGTTTTTAATGCGGATTACTTTTGAATGCTGAACGGTTTTTAAAGACCAAACTGCTTTTTAGATATTAAAGTAGCAGATTAAAGCTGTTCTAAACGCGCGTAAGCCGTCACTAACCACTTAATCCCTTCACCATTAAACGCCACTTGAACTCGGCTTTGTGGGCCACTTCCTTCGAAGTTGATGATGGTGCCTTCACCAAACTTAGGGTGCTTCACGCGAGAGCCCAAGCTAAAGCCTGTTTCATTGAAGTTCTCTTTCACAGCGGTTTGGCTAAAGCGACCACTGCTTGCAGGGCGGCTGACTTGCGCTTTCATACGCACTTCATCCAGACAGGTCTCTGGTAGCTCACGAATAAAGCGTGACGGTTTGTGGTACTTGTCTTGCCCGTACAATCGACGCATCTCTGCGTAAGTGATATAAAGCTTCTCCATCGCACGGGTCATGCCTACGTAACACAGGCGACGCTCTTCTTCTAAACGCCCCGCTTCTTCGGCCGACATCTGGCTTGGGAACATGCCTTCTTCGACACCCACCATGAACACCATTGGAAACTCTAGGCCTTTAGCACTGTGCAAAGTCATTAACTGAACCGCATCGTCAAACTCATCGGCCTGACCTTCACCCGCTTCCAAAGCTGCGTGAGTTAAGAACGCCGTCAGCATGCTCATCTCATCCGCTTCTTCCGGCTTTTCAAACTGGCGCGTTGCCGTTACCAATTCTTCCAAGTTCTCGATACGTGCCTTCGACTTCTCACCCTTCTCTTGCTCGTACATAGCAAACAGACCCGACGATTTAATCACGTGGTCGGTTTGTTCATGCAGGCTAAGTTCCAACGTGTCATCTTCAAGCGCATTAATCAGCTCGATAAAACGACTTAATGCGCCCGCAGCACGACCGGGTAGCACTTGCTCTTCTATCAAAGCAACACTGGCTTCCCACATGGTTGCACCACGATCACGAGCAGCAAGACGAATCGTTTCTAACGTTTTATCACCCAAGCCACGCGTTGGCGTATTAACCACACGTTCAAACGCGGCATCATTACTGCGGTTGCTCATGAGGCGCATGTAGCTCAAGGCGTCTCTGATTTCTTGACGCTCGAAGAATCGCATGCCGCCGTAGATTCGGTAAGGTAGACCACCTTGGATCAAAGCTTCTTCAAGAACACGAGATTGGGCGTTATTACGATAAAGCATCGCGGTATCTTCTAACGCACCGCCTTTCTCTTGCCACTCTTTGATTTTGCTGACCGTGAAACGTGCTTCATCTAGCTCGTTATAAGCTGAGTACACAGAGATTGGCTCGCCATCGTTACCATCGGTCCACAGCTCTTTACCCATACGTTCGGTGTTGTTCGAGATAAGCTCGTTCGACGCCTGCAGAATGGTTTTAGTTGAACGGTAGTTTTGTTCAAGTCGAACCGTCGAAGCTCCTGGGAATTCATCCAAGAACTTCTGAATATTTTCGATCTTCGCACCACGCCAACCATAGATAGATTGGTCATCATCACCTACGATCATCACGCGACAATCTGGGCCAGCCATCATCCGAAGCCAAGCGTATTGAATGTTGTTGGTATCTTGGAATTCGTCGACAAGGATATGCTTAAAGCGTGCTTGGTAGTGCTCTCGGATGTGTTTCTTATCGCGTAATAGCTCATGCGATCTCAGCAAGATTTCCGCAAAGTCGACCAAGCCAGCACGGTCACATGCTTCTTGGTAAGCAGAATAGATCTTTAACCACGTTTGAGTTATTGGATCATGGTAGGCGTCAATGTGACTTGGGCGTAATCCCTCGTCTTTCTTACCATTAATCCACCAAGAAGCTTGCTTGGCAGGCCACTGCTTTTCATCAAGGTTTTGCGCCTTGATTAAGCGGCGTAGCAAACGAATCTGATCATCAGAATCAATGATCTGGAAATCTTCTGGCAGTTTTGCATCTAGGTAGTGAGCACGAAGGATGCGGTGACAAATACCGTGGAAGGTGCCGTTCCACATGCCTGACGAACTACCCATCATCAACTCTTCAATACGACCACGCATCTCTGCTGCCGCTTTGTTGGTGAAGGTAACCGACATAATAGAGAACGGCGATGCTTGCTCTACGCTTTGCAGCCAAGCAATACGATGCACCAACACTCGCGTTTTACCACTGCCTGCACCTGCCAGAATAAGTAGGTTTTCTAAAGGTGCCGCGACCGCCTCACGTTGTTTATCGTTTAGGCCATCGAGTAAAAGCGAAGGATCTATCATTGGATATGCTCACTACTGGGTATTTATACATAAAAGTTGATTATAACCTAAACACTAGGCTGCGTTTAGGATAATAAGAAGAAAAAACAATCAAAAATTAACATCATTAATTCAATAACTTAAGAGGTGAAACATCATTAATGTTGATATTTTTTATAATGCCGTGAAATTATTTCCCGGTTGTTCCAATCCTTTTTAGTAAGCAAGTTAACAATCCATTAACCTGCGATATGAAAATACTATTAAGTCCTAGAGGGAATGACTATGAAAAATTCTAATCTTGCTGTTACAGCTGCAATCACAAGTGTACTAGCGTTCGGCGGTGCAGTTCTTACATCAGCACCTGCGGAAGCAGCAGCAAAAGAAAAATGCTACGGCGTGGCAAAAGCTGGCCAAAATGATTGTGCAACCAAAACAAGCTCATGTGCGGGTACAGCAAAAGAAGACAACCAATCCGATGCGTTCGTAGTCGTACCTAAAGGGCTATGTGGCAAATTATCAGGTGGTAACACTCAATCATCATAATTGAGCTGCTTAGTATGGTGAGCTGACATTCAGCTCACCTCCACTTCTTGTTAGGAGAATCGTTGTGACTCAAACTCTTCACCCCTACGCAGGGGTTGGCCTTAGAACACCGCACTTGGACTTCTTTAGCCAAAATCCAGCCTTAGTAAGTTGGTTAGAAGTTCACAGCGAGAACTACTTCTTAGCTCAATCACCGCAACGACAACAACTCAGAGAAATTCGTCACGCACACAACATCAGTTGTCACGGTGTTGGGTTGTCGCTAGGTTCTGTTGAGCGCATCAATCAACATCATCTTGTGCAATTAAAAGAGCTCATTGATGATATCGAACCCTTCTTGGTTTCTGATCATCTCAGTTGGAGTCAGACAGGTGGTCATTACTTCAATGACTTGCTACCGCTGCCTTACACAGAAGAAGCATTGGAAGTCTTCTGTCGTAATGTCATCGAGGTTCAAGACAGCTTGCAACGCCCGATGTTGATTGAGAACCCATCGAGCTACCTATCCTTCAAGCATTCTACTATTCCTGAGTGGGAGTTTTTGGCTGAGGTACAAAAGCGTACTGAGTGTCGCCTACTGCTCGATTTCAATAATATTTTCGTCTCATCTTTTAATCATGGCTTTAGTTGTGAAGAGTACTTAAACGGAATACCAGCAGACAAAGTTGAAGAGATTCACTTGGCAGGTTTTACCAAAAAGAAGCTTGAACAAGGTGAGATCTGGATAGACACACACAGTAAACCTGTCTGTGACGAAGTGTGGAAACTCTACACTGACTGGGTTGCACAACATGGTTTGCGCCATACCTTGATTGAGTGGGATCTCGATATCCCAGAGCCACAAGTTTTATTGGCTGAAGCAACCAAAGCCAGTGATATCTTGTATCAACACGACAAGTTCAACCAAAGGAGTCGCGCCTCATGAGCCACTCCCTAGCAGAGGTTCAATTGGAGTTTGCTAACGCCCTACGCTATCAAAACAATGGTGAGTACTGCGACATAGTGAGCGACCATTTTACCGATGAACAACGCATCCAGATTTACCGTAATAACTTTGTGATCAGCTTGAGCGAAGTTCTGGCAGCAACCTACCCACTCACTGAAATGTTGGTTGGTGAAGAGTGCTTCCAACAGATGGCTCGTCAACATGTCTTACATTATCCATCGACCTCTGGTGATGTCAGTGGTTACGGTGAACACTTTGAACAGACTATCCAAGCCTTTCCTGCCGTTATTGAGGCTGCACCTTATCTCGGTGAAGTGGCTTTGTATGAATGGCAGAAAGATAGCTTGGTAAGGTTTTCGTCACAAGCACATGTCGACCAGAGACCTCTTTCTTGCCTTGCAGATGTACCACAAGAGCAACAAGGCGCTTTAGTCTTTCATCTCAAAGATTCAATAACACTGATTCATTCTAGTTACACGATTATCGCGCTTGAACACGCCATCTATCAGCAGCAACTTGATGGGCTAGACATCAACCAAGCTGAATTTGGGGTGTTAATCCGAGCTGAGAATTCACAGGTTGAGAGCCATAGTTTGAGTGAAGAGAGCCACCAACTCCTCACTGAATTGCAATCAGGTCGAACACTCTCAGCAATCGATCCTTTATTACTACAACATCTGAATACTGTTATGGCGCTAAACGTCATCTCAGGTTTTTCAATCAATGCCGAATTGGAGGCATAACATGGATAACAACACAGTCACGAACATGATGGCTCAATACGACAGTTTGATTGAGAAATCACAGGCACTTTTTGTTCCAGTGCTTCTACTATTTTGTCGCCTTTGGGTGGCGTGGGTATTCTTTAATTCTGGACTCACCAAGATAGCTACTTGGGATAGCACGCTTTACTTGTTTGAATTGGAATACCAAGTGCCACTGCTACCTTGGGAATTGGCTGCTTACATGGGCACTGCCGCTGAGTTAATTCTACCGATGTTTTTAGCGCTCGGTTTATTAACACGACCTATGGCTGCGGTGTTGTTCGTTTTCAATATCATTGCTGTCGTGTCTTACCCTGTATTGTGGGATCAAGGCTTCTACGATCATCAGCTTTGGGGGTTAATGATTCTTATCGTTGTCGTGTGGGGCGCAGGACCATTCTCACTTGATAGAGTTTTGAAAGCGCAGTTCAGGAATTAAAATAAGTTTTCACCTCTTTTGAACTGCTAAAGCTAAATGCTACAGCCCAAACGCAAGAAACCACTCAATTGAGTGGTTTCTTTTTTAACTTGGATAAGCTTACTTATTTAGAAAAGCTTGTAGCTCTTCAGCAGAGATGCCTTGCTCTGCAAGTTCTTTTGCCAATAGCTGAACCTGCTCACCCTTACGAGACTCTACCACACGCTGAAATTGGTAAATGATATCTCGCAAAGTATCGATTGGAACTTGTTTTGCCGCACTGCGAATACGCTCTTCACTTTGGTTGCCTAGCTCTTTAAGCAGTTTACCAAACATGACCTTTTCAGGTGCATCTTCCATTTGTTCTAAGACGCGCGCCATTTCGTAGGTTGTTAATGACATTACAGTATTTTCCGTTGGGGACTAACGTTTCAATGAGTGACAAATATACCATGTTTTAACGTTTCGAAAACCGCCATTTGTATATTTTGTCACCCTTGTAACTTATGCCTTAGCAAACGTCGTGTGCCAAGACTTACCCGCTTTGCTCGCAAGCACTAATAACGCAGGAACAATCAGGAACATTTGCAGAGCAATCATCACTTGCGACGTTAAATCAAGACGTTGCATGGTACCCACAAGAAGCCCTGAACCGCTCATTTGGAACAAGCCAAGCAGCGCAGCAGCTGTACCCGCACGGTCACCGAAAGGTTCTAGAGCTTTACCTGCCGCAGCACCAAGAATCCAAGCAAAGCCAACTGACGATAAGAAGATCGGTAGCATGAACGCGATTGGAGTAGCGTGCTCAGCAAGCACCAACATAATCACACCCGCTAAGCCCAGCGTTGAGATACCAACGACCAGTGCTTTATAGGTACCAAAGCGGTCCATAAATTTAGGTGCAGTAAACGCAGCTGCAATGTTGATGGCCGCATTAACACCAAACCAGAAAGTAAACTCTTTCATGGTCAAGCCTAGGTTTTCCATCAACACAACCGGTGCAGAGGTTACATAAGCGAGGATGACCGCCATCGCCAACAGACACAAGGTTGCGTGGAAAAGGAATGATGGTGTTTTCAATACTGACCAGTATCGTTCAAGCTTGAACACCGCAACCTTCTCTGTCGCAGGGTTAGACTCTTTCATTTGGAAGAATAAGATAGTGCCAACAACGACAGCGAAGCCTGCCATAAAGCTAAAGTTCGAACGCCAACCAAATTGATGAGTTAACCAAGCGCCAAGAATGGGTGCCAAAGCAGGAATAAAACAGATTGCACCATTAAGGTAGCTGATCATACGGCCACTCTTCTCTGGACCAAATAGATCGCGAACCGTTGCAAAGGCTGCTACAGAAGTCGCACAAGCTCCTAAGCCTTGTAGCAGCCGAGCCATTAGCATCATATCAATCGATTGAGCTGCCCACGCCAAGCAAGCACTCAATGCATAGATACTAACACCTCCCAATGCAACGGTTCGACGTCCTAACTTATCAGCCAAAGGGCCAGCAAATAATTGCCCGACACCCATGGCGAATAAAAACCAGGTAATCGTATCTTGTGCTAGTGCATGTTCCACGTGAAACGCTGTCGAAATTTGTGGCAGAGCTGGTAGATAGATATCAATAGCCAAAGGGCTAAATAGAACCAGCATTGCCAATAAAGCAACCTGCAGTTTACTAGGGGTTGGAAGCGCGTTAGAAGGCACAAGATTCTCCGAATGAGTTAATTTAGGTGCATAATAACCAACTAAAGATATGAACAAAAATGGCATATACTCATTAGCATTATTCCAAATAGGAAACTCATATGAATATTGAGAAACTATCACGCCTCGACTTAAACCTACTGGTTTGCTTACAGGTGCTGATGGAAGAACTAAGCGTCACGCGCACCGCACATCGATTGTGTCTGAGCCAATCGGCTGTAAGTAAATCGCTAGCCAAGCTTCGTGAACAATTTAATGACCCTCTTTTCACGCGAAGTGCACATGGCCTGCGACCAACTCCAAAAGCGGTTTTCCTTAAGCCTCGCTTAGAAACGTTGATCAACCAACTTGATGTTCTCACTCAGCCAGAGACATTCATTCCCAACAACAGCGACCACAGCTTTCACATCGCTGCCGTTGAGAGTGTTTACCCGCTGATTCTTCCACACTTCTTACCAGCAATATTTAGACAAGCACCTAAGGTCAATATCAACACCCACGCGTGGACCGAACAAACCTTCAAGAAGCTACAGCTTGGTGAATTAGATATTGGACTCACCGGCAAAGACATCGACATCAACGATGCGCGCTTAACCATGCTGCCGCCAGACGATATCTGCGAACAAGAGATCTATCGCGATGCACAAATGTGTGTGTTAAGACGCAACCACCCTGCTCTGAGTGGCAAATGGGATCTGGAAACCTACCTTGCACAGCGTCATGTACAAGTAAGATGTGATGGTAACGATCGTTGGCTGCTCGACTATAAGCTTGCCGACCTTGGTCACCAACGTGATATCGCTATTTCTGTTCCAGACTTCAATAGCGCCGCAAGCCTATGTACCTACACCGACTTTGTGTTTACTGCACCAAGCCACTTTACTTACCTCGTCGCCAAGCAACTCGACTTAGTGGTTGTTCCTTTACCGATGGAATTCCCACCGATGGCATACACTCTGTTTTGGCACCGTGACAGAGAAAATGACCCAGCGTTAACTTGGCTACGAGATATCATCAAAGAAAAAACTCTGCACCTTAGATAAAAATGGCGTACAGCGTTTGCAGCAAACGAACAAAAGCGCTAGCTTATTGACCTAATAAGTCCCCTCGCATGTATATCGACTGTGAGTGTTAACAAGGACCCTAACAATAAGGATAAACACAGATGCACAATATCACTGCTGAACGCGTTGCTGCGGTTCGAGCTTGGCTTGAAACAAACAACCTAGATGCCGTTATCATTCCACATGAAGACGAATATCTAGGTGAATACGTTCCTGCTCATAACGAGCGACTTCACTGGTTAACAGGTTTCACTGGCTCTGCTGGTGCGGCAGTTATCACTCGTGAGAACGCTGCTATTTTTGTTGATGGTCGCTACACGGTTCAGGTTCGTAAGCAGGTACCAGCAGAGTTATTTGAGTATCGCCACCTTATTGAAGAGCCGGCTTTAGATTGGATCACCAGTTCTCTAGCACAAGGCAGCAAGGTTGCATTCGACCCACGCATGCACACTGCTGCTTGGTTGAAAGGCGCTCAAGCTAAACTGGCAGAGAAAGTTGAACTAACAACACTATCTTCGAATCCAATTGATGAGCTTTGGTCTGATCGTCCTGAGCCGGTGGTATCTGATGTTCGCTTAATGGCAACAGACGCAGTAGGCCAATCAAGTGAAAGCAAACGTGCGGAGATTGCTGGCTTACTAAAAGCCAAAGGTGCTGATGCCGCTATCCTTACGGAACTCGATTCGATCTGTTGGTTGCTTAACATTCGCGGCTTGGACGTATCTCGCCTACCTGTTGTGTTATCCAATGCGATCATCCACGCCGATGAAAGCGTCGACTTCTTCCTAGACCCAGCTCGTATTCCTACGGGCTTTGAAGCACACGTTGGCAATGGTATTCGCGTATCTCACCCATCAGAGCTTGAAGTACGCCTTCAATCTTTGGAAGGCAAAAATGTATCTGTCGATTCAGGTACCAGTAACGCTTGGTACACGCTGGTTCTACAAAACTCTGGTGCTCATATCATTGAAGCAGCAGACCCATGCCTAATGCCAAAAGCAGCAAAGAATGAAACTGAAATTGCCGGCATGAAAGCGTGTCACATTCGTGATGGTGTTGCGATGGCGAAGTTCCTATCTTGGATTGATGCAGAAGTCACGCAAGGTAATCTGCACAATGAAGCTGTGCTAGCAGACAAAGTTCAATCATTCCGCGAACAAGACCCAACGCTGATGGACCTAAGTTTTGACACGATTTCAGCAGCAGGCGGCAACGCAGCAATGTGTCACTACAACCACGAGAACCAACCTGAACCAGGTCAGTTAGAGATGAATACTCTTTACCTAGTCGATTCAGGCGGTCAGTACCTAGATGGTACAACCGACATCACTCGAACTATCGCGATTGGCCAGCCAAGCGACGAAATGATCCAGCAGTTCACGTTAGCGCTTAAAGGTCACATCGGTATCGCGCGTGCACGTTTCCCACAGGGTACTCGTGGTTTCCAACTTGATATTCTAGCTCGCCAACACTTATGGGCAGAAGGCTTCGACTACGACCACGGTACTGGTCACGGTGTTGGTCATTTCCTAAGTGTTCATGAAGGTCCGCAAAGCATCTCTAAGAAGCTAATCGATGTACCTCTTGTTGAAGGCATGGTGTTATCAAACGAGCCGGGTTACTACCGTGCAGATGAATTTGGTATCCGTATCGAAAACCTAGAACTGGTGGTTGAGCTGCCAACTCAAGGTGACTTCTCAGTACTAACGTTTGAGTCGCTAACACGTTGCCCTATCGATAAGCGCAACATCAACGTCGATTTACTGACACGACCTGAACTTGCATGGCTTAATGATTACCACCAGAAAGTATGGAACGATGTTAGCCCATTAGTTGAAGGTGATACATTGGAATGGTTACGCCAATCAACCACTCCACTTGCTCATGCTTAATGCTTAGCTAATTCAAACTTAATGAAATGAAAAACGGCCACCTTAGGGTAGCCGTTTTTATTTGTTGATTTAACTTCGTCGATGTTTCACGTGGAACATAAATCTGCGTGTTCGCTAACCAGAGTAAGCACTGTGCCAGTCTCTCCACACAGGATCAAAACCACGTTGACGAATCATTGACTCAACATCGGCAGCACTTCGCTCATCACTTATTTCAAATTGCTCGAGTTCTTCTTCATCAGAAGCATAACCACCAGGCTGGGTTTTAGACGCAGCCGACATACTGGTGATTCCCAATGGCAACACATTGTCACGGAAAGCTGCAGACTCACGAGTCGAGAGAGACAATTCAACCTCAGGGTTTAATAAACGATACGCACAGATAAGTTGAACCAACTGTTTATCACTCATAATCGATTTAGGCTGCAAACCACCCTCACACGGACGAAGACGTGGGAATGAAATCGAGTAACGTGTTTGCCAATAAGTACGCTCAAGATAGTCTAAGTGAGCGGCCACGAAGAAACAGTCGGTACGCCAATCTTCCAAGCCAATCAAAGCGCCAATACCTATCTTATCAATACCCGCTTTTGCCAAACGATCGGGCGTTTCGAGCCGGTATTCAAAATCCATTTTATTGCCACGCAAGTGGTGTTCCGCGTAGGTACTTGGGCTATACGTTTCTTGGTAAACCATCACCGCATCTAAGCCGAGAGTTTTAAGCTCTGCGTAGTCATCTTGATCAAGCGGCTGCACTTCCATCGCAAGATAGTTAAATTGTGCCTTAATATTCGGTAGCACTTCACGGAAGTACTTCATCCCGACCTTGGTTTCATGTTCACCAGTCACCAACAATACACTATCAAACTTCATCTTTTTGATAGCGGCACTTTCAGCATCGATTTCATCTAAAGTAAGTGTGCGACGCTTAATGCGGTTCTCCATTGAGAAACCACAATACGTGCACGCATTCGCACATAAGTTTGAGAGGTACAATGGAATATACAACGACATTGTATTGCCGAATCGCTTGCGTGTGAGTGCCAACGATTGTTGCGCCATCTGCTCTAAGTAAGGTTCTGCTGCCGGAGAGATAAGAGCCTTAAAGTCTTCCAAGTCGCGTTTAGGTTTACTCAGAGCGCGCTCAACATCCGCTGCCGTTTTACTGAAGATGGACATACCAATGTCATCCCAGTTGAGCTGTTTAAATCGATCAACAAACGTCATAAGGACACTACTCGTCTAGGAATGAAGTTAGCGGACTAGAAGCAACCGCATGAGACACCTGTCCAGCAAGACCAGAAAGGTAAGCCATACGGCCAGCTTCAACTGCCAGTTTAAAAGCAATCGCCATATCAACGGGTTGTTGAGAAGCCGCAATTGCAGTATTAACTAACACGGCATCCGCGCCCATTTCCATTGCACGAGCAGCATGCGATGGCGCACCAATACCAGCGTCAACAATCACAGGGACGTTCGCTTGGTCGATAATGATCTCTAAGAAGTCTGCCGAAGCGATACCTTTGTTCGACCCAATCGGCGCACCTAGCGGCATAACCGCAGCACAACCCACCTCTTCCAATCGTTTACACAACACTGGGTCAGCATGACAGTAAGGCAACACAACAAAGCCATCTTTAACCATTTGCTCAGCCGCTTTTAATGTCTCAATTGGGTCTGGCATCAAGTACTTTGGATCAGGGTGAATTTCCAGTTTGAGCCAGTTTGTGCCTAGCGCTTCGCGAGCCAAATGCGCAGCAAAGATGGCATCCTTCGCGTTCTTCGCCCCGGAGGTATTTGGTAACAAGTTCACGCCAGCATCAATGATGGGCTGTAAAATATCATCTTGCTCAGAGCGAATATCAACTCTCTTCAACGCCATGGTTGCCAGTTGAGAACCGGAAGCTTCGATAGCACTCGCCATTAAATGTTTATTCGCGAACTTGCCCGTTCCAGTAAAGAGTCGTGATTGAAATGTTTTATCTGCGATAGTTAACATAGTTAGCCTCCTGCAATAGCTTGGAAAAGAGAAATAGCATCGCCTTCATTGACGACCCTTTGTTGCCACTGACTACGCGGGACAACCGCATTATTGATAGCAAAGACACAACCCAGATCGGGTAGTGAAAGCGCTTGGATGATATCCGCTAGAGACGACGATTGTGCAACCTGTTCTGGTTGCTCATTGATAGAGATCGTTATGTTGCTCATTGGGTTTCTTCTTCTAAATAGTTAACTGTAGATGTGCAGCAAACGGGGCATTCACTATCTTGAGTGACACTTAAGTTTTGCCAGTTCATCGTCTGACCATCAAACAGTTTGAGCTGATGTGTTGCAACCTGGAACTCGCCAGTGCTAATACGTTGAATCGCTGCCAGTGCTTGGAGGTTGCCTATGGTGCCAACAACTGGGCCGATGATGCCGCTATCGCTACAACGTGTCGTTTGTGGATGATGACTGAACGGGAACAAACAGTGATAGCACCCTTTCTGCATCTGATAATCAAAGACAATAAACTGACCTTTCCATCCGATCGCAGAACCAGAAACCAAAGGTGTCTTGCTACCAAAACATGCTTGGTTAACCTGCTGACGTGACTCAAAGTTGTCAGTACAATCCAACACCAAATCAGCGAGCATCACCTCAAGCTCAAGCTGGCTCTGAGTCATTCGCCTATTGATGGTTCTCACTTGGTTTCGACCATTAAGCTCAGTCAGTTTTTGCTTCAGAGCTTCGACCTTAGGCGAACCTAACTGGCTTTCCTTGAACGCAACTTGTCGTTGAAGGTTAGACGAATCCACACAATCATCATCAACTAATACGATTTTCCCGATACCGGAAGCCGCAAGATAGAGAGCCGCAGCATTGCCTAAGCCACCACAACCGATGACCAATACATGGCTATCTAATAGATTGCGTTGCCCTTGCTCACCCACTTCAGGAAGTGCGAGTTGTCGTTGATAACGAATGAATTCGAAATCATTCAGCATGACTTAGCTCCTGAGTTACCTCTTTAGCAGCACCTGAAGAACGGTCAGCCATTAATGCTTCGAAGAACTCAATCACTTGTTTTGGGTCTTCGGCTAACGTAATCGCACGTACAACAGCAAGGCTCGATACCCCACAACTCCACACCTGTGCGGCCGTCGACTGGTCAATTCCACCAATCGCAACTGTCGGATAACCGGTGAGTTCTTCTGTGTATGGGATAGTATCAATCAGCTGCTGATAGAGAGATAAACGCACAAGTCCTTGAGGCTTCGATGGCATCTGCTTAGTGGTGGTTGGGAATATATGCCCCAGCGCAATATAGCTTGGGTTGATTTGCACAATGCGTAGCAACTCGTAATAACCATGAGTCGATAGACCGATCTTAATACCAGCTTGGCTCAGTTGAGATAGGTTGGATTCTTCGATGTCCTCTTGCCCCAAATGAACACCAAAAGCATCATGCTTAAGTGCCAATTGCCAATAGTCATTGATAAAAACCTGAGCGTTGTGCTCTCTACCGAGTTCGATAGATCGCGCGATTTGTTGTTCTAAATCTGCTTGCTGTGGGTTCTTAATACGCAGTTGAACTGTGTTAATTCCAAGCTTGAGCAGCCTTTCGATCCACTCAACATCATCAACCACTGGGTATAGTCCTAGGCTACTCTTACTCAATTCCGGGAACGACAGTGATGTTCCTTGGTGCGCCCAACCAACACTAATATCCAGTCGCTCATCTTCGAGAACGGGAATAGGAAAGTTTTGATAGTTTGCTGGCCATGTTCCACGTGAAACACTAGATGCTGCGCGAGCTAAAACCAGTGCATCTTCTAATGGGAATTCCAACGCCAACAAAGTAAGTAACCAAGCAAAGTGGCCACGACTATCTAACTCCTGATGAGCTGGAGTTTCACTCTTGATAGCACGATTAGAATCTAGCTGTGACCAGATATCCAATGCAGCTGAGTCATCTAAGACACCGATATAGATGGTATTCGGAGTTTGTGCCAAGGCATCGCGGACACCAGCTAGCGCCACTGAATGACTGTAATAAACGATATGATCAAGCTCACTTGAGCGACACTCCGCCAATGAATCAACATCATGAGCAAAACCAATAGATAACGCTTGCTGAGCATCAACGATAGAGAAGCATTGAGTTGGGCTTACACCCAACTCAACTGCATCGGTTGCCAAGCCTTGTCGCTTAGCAACCAATAGACAGCTTTGCACCTCTCCCGTTAGCTCAATATTTTGAGATGGGATAAGAATCTTCACTGTCATTATTCCTCTAATTGAGCTTCTTTTGCGCCTACTGCTGGGTGATAAAGTTCAGAGCCAGTATCACGGAACTCTTGTGATTTCTGACGCATCCCTTCCAACGGATTATCAAGCATCTTAATCTCGATAGCCTGATCAGCAGCCACTTGTTCAGTGTCTTTCGCGTACTCTCGAACTTCTTGAGAGATCTTCATTGAACAGAATTTAGGTCCACACATAGAGCAGAAGTGAGCAACCTTGCCCGATTCTTGTGGCAGGGTTTCATCGTGGAAAGAACGGGCTGTTTCTGGATCTAAAGCTAGATTAAATTGGTCTTCCCAACGGAATTCAAAACGAGCTTTAGATAATGCATTATCTCGGATTTGTGCGCCCGGATGCCCTTTTGCCAAGTCTGCTGCATGTGCTGCCAGCTTGTAAGTAATCAAGCCAGTCTTCACATCTTCTTTATTTGGTAAGCCCAAATGCTCTTTAGGTGTTACATAACAAAGCATCGCACAGCCGTACCAACCAATCATCGCCGCGCCAATACCAGAGGTAATGTGGTCATAACCCGGTGCAATATCAGTGGTCAGCGGGCCTAACGTATAGAAAGGCGCTTCATGGCAGTGCTCTAACTGCTCATCCATGTTCTCTTTAATAAGATGCATAGGTACATGTCCAGGACCTTCAATGATCACCTGAACATCGTATTCCCAAGCCACTTTAGTTAACTCACCTAGAGTACGTAACTCCGAGAACTGAGCCTCATCATTGGCATCTGCAATAGAGCCAGGACGTAGGCCGTCACCTAGTGACAAAGCCACATCGTACTTCGCACAGATCTCACAGATCTCGCGGAAGTGTGTGTATAGGAAGCTTTCTTGGTGATGTGCAAGACACCATTTCGCGATAATAGAGCCACCACGAGAAACAATACCTGTCACACGCTTAGCCGTCATAGGAACATAACGAAGAAGCAAACCAGCATGGATAGTGAAGTAATCAACGCCCTGCTCCGCTTGTTCAATCAAAGTATCGCGCATCACTTCCCAGTTAAGGTCTTCGGCTACGCCATTCACTTTCTCAAGCGCCTGATACATAGGAACCGTACCAATCGGCACTGGGCTATTACGTAGGATCCATTCACGAGTCTCGTGGATATTACGGCCAGTAGAAAGGTCCATCACGGTATCTCCACCCCAACGAGTTGACCATACTAGCTTCTCAACTTCTTCTTCAATCGAAGAACTTACTGAAGAGTTACCGATATTGGCGTTCACTTTCACTAAGAAGTTTCGTCCAATAATCATCGGCTCGGATTCAGGATGGTTAATGTTCGACGGAATGATAGCTCGGCCTTCAGCGACTTCTTTACGCACGAACTCAGGGGTGATTTCTTTCGGCAGGTTTGCGCCAAAATTATGGCCAGGGTGTTGGTGGTTTAGCTGCTCATCAGCAAATTTCTGACGTCCCATGTTCTCACGTATCGCAATGTACTCCATCTCAGGAGTGATAATTCCCTGACGAGCATAGTGCAACTGAGTAACACATTGATCGCCAGTCGCGCGACGAATTCTAGGCAGATTACCGTAACGAAGGTCGTCTAGAGTTTCATCTTCTAAACGCTCTTTGGTATAAACAGAACTTACATCGTCTAATAGTTCTGTATTACCACGCTCTTCAATCCATTGCTCTCGTAACTTAGGAAGGCCACTGTAAAGGTCAATTTCGTGCGTAGGGTCAGTATAAACACCAGAAGTGTCGTATGCATGAATTGGTGCATTAGGTTCGAATACAGGCTCTTTTTTGGTACCACCAACAAGGCTATCTGCTAGTGATATTTCTCGTACAGGGACTTGAATGTCCTCGCGAGATCCTTGGATATAAGCTTTTTTTGAATTTGGATAAGGTTGTACGGATAAAGAATCAATGAAATTCTTCGCTTCCAGTCTTGCTTGTTTACGACTCGACATAGCATTTTTCCTTGGCTTTTAGCCATTATTTATAGGGATAAAAATGCTTGACGGATAAGATGCTACAAGAGGGATCACAGCAAGAAAATGCAGTTGTGATCTGGAGATAGATCTCTAGAAGGATTCTAGTTAGATATCTACTCTTGTTCCCTTCGCAGGTATTAGCCTGATCAGGTTCAACGGATCCCGAGTTAACGGTCTCAGCCATATGGCACTCCGACAAGTACGATCGAGTATATAAAAACGGCTTGGATAAACCAAGCCGAGTTGTTAACAAATCGTAAGAAAGTTTTATGACTTTATCAAAAGTTGGAAGCCGATCCATGCGGCTGAAATACTAAGAACCACATTGAGCAGTACATTGAGTCCCATCTTGAAGAACGCGCCCTGCTGCATAAGAAGCACGTTATCCATCGAAAACGTAGAAAATGTCGTCAGGGCTCCAAGGAAACCAAGACCGATAATTTGTCTCCACGGCTCCGTCGCAACCATCTCATTTTCAAACGCGGCGATGAGCAACCCCATAATCAAAGAGCCAATCACGTTAACAGTCAGCGTACCGTAAGGAAAACCACGCCCTAACATCACAACGCATAACTCTGAAATCAAGTAACGTGAACAAGCACCAAACGCGCCACCGATGGCGATAAAACCTAGAATAGATAACTGACCCATGAATCCTCCCAAACAATAATCCCTATATTCTAGCTTTAACGCCGATAAAAGCGAGGGTAGAAACTAAGAATGCATGCGCAAATATTAAACGTTACAGGTGTCACTTAACTTCAATATATCCCATCAAACCCGTTTTCATGTGTTCTATAACATGACAATGATACATCCAGCGGCCAGGGTTGTCGGCTACAAATGCAGCTTTAGCTCGGCCATTTTTTCCAAGTAACACTGTATCAGTATGGAAAGGTTCTTCAACTTTCTTCCCATCAAGTTCCAATACAGTGAATGTATGGCCGTGAATGTGAATCGGGTGATGATATTGAGTGACGTTCTTAAGATCGAATATATAGGTTTTTCCCAGCTCTAAAGTCGCCAACGGTTCAGGGATATTATCTTTGCTCATCCCCTCCCATGCTCGTTTATTAGTTAGCCAAAACTTAGGCATAGATTTTCCATCTTTAGATACTGGAGAAACCGCCCCTTCCCATTCAAATAAAAAGTCGATTTCTTCTGCATTAGCCAAATCTAAATTGGGCACAGGATTAAGGGGTAAAGAAGGCAGAGAGCGATTCTCAACAAGGGTTGAATCTACAACCTCGAACTCACACAAAGAGAAAGGAAAGCGTCCTTTCATTTGAAGGACGCTAACTCGCCCACCGGCTTTGGGGGCTATCAGTCCAATATCCACTCGCATCCCTGGACCAATTTTATGTTGCGTCAGCTTATAAGGTGTTTTTACAGGGTTACCATCAATGGCAATCACCCATGCCTCAGCCCCTTCGACAGCTATAGGGTAAGTGATCGTATTGTCGACATTAGCGATACGTAGCCTGGTTGTTGCATGTTGTTTTAACTCATAGACAGGCTCATGTATTCCATTAACGCTACTCCACTCTCCTGGCGTACCCATACGAGCACTGAGTCGTGGGATCATTAGATCTTTCCATTGGCCTTTCTTATCTATATGCCAATGTTTAAGCATCAGTGCGTGCTCTTCATCAAACGGCACTGGAATGCTCTCCTCAACGATAATTAGACCAACCAAGCCCATACCAAGCTGCTTAACGCTGTTCATATGTGGGTGATACCAAAACGTGCCAGCATCTGGTGGCGTAAATTCATAAATGAATGTTTCACCTGGCATGATCGGTGGTTGGCTCAAGAAGGGAACCCCATCCATTTCGATAGGAATCCTTAAACCATGCCAATGAATAGTTGTCGGTTCTGATAGCTTGTTGGTAAAACGGATCGTTACCTTTTCACCTTGTCGACATCGAATCGTTGGTGCTGGAATCTGACCATTAAAGCCTAGAATATCAGTCTCAAACCCCGTCACGAGTTCAGCGGTTGAAGGCTCTGCCGTTAAGTCATAAACATACTTTCCTTGTTCATCAACCGACCGTTTCATTGAGCAAGCGGGCAGTACAGTGAGTGCAGATATAGCGAGAGATGATTGAATAAACTTACGACGGGAGATATCCATATTTGTTGCCTTTTAGTAATAACGACTAAAATTTAACAAAATATTGAGAACAGTTCTCATAAAGAAGCGTAGTTTGTGCTGTTGGTTGTTTATAAAAGAGACTGGGATAAGTAAGCACTTACACTTTTAAGGCCAGGTTTTATTAAAAGCAGGAATTACCGACTAATACCAATTAAAGTAAAAA